>CAYTJL010000429.1:0-5264 GCA_964437785.1 uncultured Polyangiaceae bacterium | reverse complement strand
CCCGTGCCGCCGCCGCCACACCCCAGCTCGACCGTGAGACCGGCGGCGAGCGCGGCCGCACAAGCGATCTGCATCAAGGCCCTTCGTCCGAACGTCATCATCGTTGAGCTCCCTTCCGTGGGAGCATTCATAATGACCTTCGGTCGTGGGCACATTGGCCCTGCGCGCCGAAACGATTGGCCGGGCGCGCCACCCCCCGTGGCGCCGCGGATCCGCCCTCTTGTACGAAGGGCTCAGCGCTTGGCGCCGTGGACCCCGATATCGACCTTGAGCACGCTCGGGCGATGGGTGGTGGAGAAGAAGGGGAACGCCGCGTTCATCACGTAGAGCTGGTCTTTGTCGCCGCCGTCCACGCCAAACGCGGCCGACGTCGGGCCGTCGAGCCCGTCCGCGGCGGTGAGCAGCACCGTCGTCGAGCCGTCGGGCGCGATTCGAACGAGGGTGTTGAACGGATCCGTGGTGCCATACAGATTGCCATGGACGTCAAAGGCGAAGTCGTCGAGCCCGACGCCCGTGGCGTGGACGCGCGCGGGGCCCGCCGAGCCGTCGTGCCTGATGGGGAACGCGATGACGTGCGCCCGATCCGAGACCGAGACATAAACCTCGTCGTGGAAGATCTGAAGGCCGTTTGGACCGGGGAAGAAGTCCGGGAGCGGCGCGAGCAGCGCGTCCGCGGCCCACACCGCAGGAGGCCGGCTCCCGTCGGTGGGCAGGTTCCACACGAGGCCGAGCGCGGTGTCGGCCACGTACAGCTCACCATGGCGATGCGCGATTCCATTGGCCATGGCGCCTTGGGGGAGCGGCGCGAGGAACGTCACGTCCCCCTGCGGCGTGACCTGGTAAACGCCGAGCTGGTCTTGATCACACGAGCCCACCGACACATAAGCGTTGTCGTCTTTGTCGAGCGCGGCGCCGCCCAGGATCGCAGCGCCAAAGGGGTTCTCACAGGGCACCACCTCGGGCGCGATAGGCAGGAAGGCCCTCGTCGACTGAGCGCCGTCCGGCGCGATCACCCGGAGCTCGCCGGTGAGCGCCAGGCTGATAACCATGTTGCCCTCGGAGTCGAATTGCACGCTCTCGGGGGTCTCGAAGTAGGTCGGATCGAAGAGCGCCACCGTGGTGACAGCGAGGGTGCCTTTCGGCTTCGCGCCGGCGTGGGAAGGGGCGAAGAGGCATGCTCCGCCGATCGTGACAGCAGACAGACACAACAAGCTCGCGCGCATGAGATCCTCCATCCATCTATCTATGGGCGTAATGAGGGCCTTGGTTTTATGTGGCGCTCACCGTCAAACGTTGTCACGGAAAAAGAGCGCGCCTTATACCCTCGTCTTCATCTCTTGTGACGAATGGCGCCGCCCCCACCGCGCTGGAGCGGGGGCACCCGCGCCGCTCGCTTGACGATGGTCGGCGAGCGGTGGTAGATCGCGAAGCTGTCCTGTTGCGTTCTGCTTCGTCGCTCACGAGCGCCGGCGCTGCCCGCAAAAACACCGGGAAGAAAGTCGTTCAGAAGAGGAAATGGGCAGTCATAGCGGGTCCGCCAAGATGGCGTGGCCGGAGATTTGTGGGTCGGAGCAGTATCGAGGCCGATGGGTGGCGCTGGATAACGTCCGGTACGAGCCTGGAACTTCCCAGCCGCTCGAAGGCGAGGTGGTCGACGCCGACGACGATCTCGGCGACTTATGCGCCCGCATGCGCGCGTCCGATCGGACCGCGTGCGCCATCCTGCACTGTGACGACGAGCCGGTGACCCCTCCGCCGTACCTCCGCGGCGCTCGCAACGCCCGCCTCCGCGCAGCCCACGGCTGATTCAGAAACGACGAGGGCGCGGCCTCCGCAAGAGCACGAGCCCAATCCCCACCACCAACAGCGCGCACGCGATCGCCAGAGCGACGACAGGTCGCTCTGCCGCGAACAAGATCGCACGCACGCTCACGCTCGTGGGGGGCGCCTGCGACCACGCGCCCGACGGCGTCACGAGCGCGACGAGCGACGCGCAACGCGCGCCGTCGCCTGCGTCCGTTGTACAAATCGCCGTACATAAGACGGCCTCGCGATCGCGCCCCGCGAAGCCCAAGAGATGCTTGCCCCACACCACGCGCGAGGCGTCTTCGCCGCGGAACGACTGCTCGAAGCGATCGCCGCGCGCCTCGATGGGCCCGGGCTCGAAGCGCGTGAGATCGCCCGACGCGTCGCGCGCGATCTGGCTCGCGCGATCGAGCACGAGCGACTCGACCCCGGGCGCCCATCGCGACGAGGGCGCCGACGCGCAGATCACCCGCAGCGACGCGCCCTCTCCCGCGACGCCGGCGCGCACGAGGATCGTCGCGCCCGCGATGCCCGTGAGCTTGATCGTCGGGATCGCGCCGGCGGGCTCGTCGCTCCATCCGTCCGGCACGGTGATCGTCAGCGCGGCGCCGCCCCGCAGCGTGTGCTCGACGAGCCTCAGGGACCGAGCTCCGCGAGCATGGCCTCGATGTCGTTCTTCAGCGCTTCGAGCGTCTCGCGGAGCAGGCGCGTGTCGGCCACCTCGGCCTGCGCCGGAGGCGGTTCGAGGCCGCCCTCGCGGAGCTTCTTGCGCGCGCCTTCGATGGTGAAGCGATGCGCGTAGAGCAGCTCCTTGACGCGCATGAGCGTCTCGACGTCGCGTCGCGAGTAGATGCGCTGGCCCTTGGCCGATTTCGTCGGGCGAATGGAGCGAAACTCGGTCTCCCAATAACGGAGCACGTGCGGCTCGACGCCGACGATGCCCGCGACCTCGCCGATGCGAAAATAGAGCTTGCTCGGCAGCTCACGTCGAGACTTGGGGTCCATCGCCGCTCAGGACCTCACTCGCTGCCCTCACCCTTGTGCCCTTCGGACTTGGGGTTCAGCGCTTGCTTCAAGATCTGGCTCGCTTTGAAGCTCAACACGCGGCGCTCGGTGATGATGATCGGATCGCCGGTCTGCGGGTTGCGACCCTGACGCTTGCGCTTGTCGCGCAAGACGAAGTTGCCAAAGCCCGAGACCTTGATCTTCTCGCCGCGACCCAAGGTCTCTTTCATCGTTTCGAAGACGAGGTCCACGAGATCCGCGGACTCCTTCTTCGAGAAGCCCCCGAGCTTCGTGTACACCGCGTGAACGATGTCCGCTTTGGTCATGTCGCGTCCCCGGGCCGAGGATGCCAGCGCTTTGCGCGAAGATCCAGTGGGATGGAGGTCAACGAGGGCAGCGGCGACCGACGCACTTTCGCGAGCGCGCCTCGGCTTGCTGGAGGGCGATGCGCGCCGCGGTGTGGCTCGGGCTCGACGGTTGGCAGGCCGCGAAGTGCGCGCGCGCAGAGGGGAGCTGATCGCGATCGGCTGCGCTCTTTGCAGCCTGGCACTCTGCCTCGGATCGCGCGGCGTTGGGGTCGGTCTTCGGTGGTGGCGGAGGAGGAGGCGGCGGCGGTTTGGCCGTGGTCGCGGGAGGCTCCGCGGTCTTGGGAGGAGGCGGCGGAGTCGTCGCCGTTGCGGTCGCGGTGCCGGCCTGCTTGCCGTCGTCTTTGTTGCTCCCGCCCTTGAAATAAAGCGCCGCGCCGATGCCCGCGCCCACCACGATCACGGCGGCGAGCGCGATGAAGATGCCCGCGCCGCCTCCGCTCTTCTTGCCCGCGGCGGGCGGCGGCGCCGGATACACTTGGCCGCTGCCCGTAGGCGCGCCGGGATACGCGGGCATCGCGGGGTTCGACGGGTAACCGCCGATGACGGGAGCGCCGCCCGGGTTCGATGGATAGCTGCTCGGATCGCCGTACGCTTGCCCGACTTGTGTTTGCCCGGAGCCCGTCACGGGCGACATCGGCCCGCCGGACATGGGGCCCGTCATGTACGCGGGCGAGCCGTGCTGCGTCGGGCCTGATGCGCTCGGGTGTTGCGGCATGAGCGCGGTGCCGCTGCCCGCCTCGGGCATGCTCGATCGCGCGCCCGCGCCGCCGACCATCGAGAGGCGCGTGCCGCCGCCCATCGTGAACTCTTCGTAGAACTCACGCACCGACTGCTGGCGATGCGCCTTGTCCTTCGCGAGCGCGCGCATCACGGCCATCTTCATCTTCTGCGGCACTTGACCGCCGAGCGGGATGGTCTCGAACGGGAAGGGCTGCGCGGTCATGTGCTGCGTGGCCCACGCCCACGGCGTGTCCGCGTCGAACGGCAGCCTGCCGGTGAGCATCTCGTACGTGACGACGCCGAGCGAATAGATGTCGCTGCGCGCGTCGAGCTCGCCGCCGCGGAACTGCTCCGGGCTCATGTAAGGCGGCGTTCCGAGCACGGTGCCCTGCTGCGTGAGCTTCTCTTCGTGCTTCGAGCTCTTGCCGTCCTTCTTGGCGATGCCGAAGTCGAGGACCTTGACGTAGTCCTGCTCGCCCGCGCGCGTCGTGAGGAAGATGTTCGCGGGCTTGAGGTCGCGATGGACGATGCCCTTGTCGTGCGCCTCTTGCAGAGATCCGCACGTTTGGCCGAGGATTTTGTCGACGCGGTCGGGCTGGAGCGGCCCCTGCTCGAGCTCCTTTTCGAGCGACGCTCCCGTGAGCAGCTCCATCGCGATGTAGAGCTCGCCCGTGTTCGTCTGGCCGAAGTCGTAGACCTTGATCGTGTTCGGGTGCTCGAGCTCGCTCACGGTGCCGCACTCGCGCATGAAGCGCGCGAGCACCTGAGGATCTTTTGCGAACTGCGAGAGCAGCGTCTTGATCGCGACCTTGCGGACGCTCGTGCCCATCTGCTGCTCGCCGGTGTACACGCGGCCCATGCCGCCTTCGCCGAGGATGCCCGTCACGCGGAAGCGCCCACCGACGACAGCGCCGATCAAGGGATCAGGCGCGTCCGCCGCGACCATCGGCAGGAGCGCGCCGCACTTCGCGCAGAAGCGAGCGCCGTCGTTGTTGTGCGTTTGGCAAGCCGGACATTCCATGCGATCGAGACCTCTCCCCCTCGCGCTCCGAGCGCACTTGACCGTAGGCGCAATCACGCCTGGCGGCCACCACGTTCACAGCAGGATCGCAGGGGCGAGCCCCTCTGCGCAAGGGTCCGGCGGAGCGGGCCCGCAAAAAACAAAAAACGAGGCGCTTGACATGCCTCTTGCTAGGGGCTAAGAGCCTGCTCCCCTTTCCGCCCCCCGTCTATCTTCCGAGCGAACGCAAACGAAGACAGCACGAGCGGGGCCCAGTTGAAGTGACGTGATGCTGGCGTAGCTCAATCGGTAGAGCACCTGCCTTGTAAGCAGGGGGTTAGGGGTTCAAGTCCCCTCGTCAGCTC
>CAYTJL010000428.1:0-5367 GCA_964437785.1 uncultured Polyangiaceae bacterium | reverse complement strand
TTAAGCCGCCGCAGGGGCCTTGTCCTTGTACACCGAACGATAGACCACCATCATCATGGCACACACGAGGCCGAGCGCCGCGTAGCTCGTCCAGATGGTGAACGGCGCGCGCGGCCCGTTCTCGGGCAGATACCGCGCGATGAGCACGCCCGAGGCTTGCCCGCCCACCCACGCGCCGAGCGCCGAAGGCACGAACGCGAGCCCCATGTACATGCCCGCGCGCCCCTCGGGCGCGAAGCTCGCGATGTAGTCGTAATACCGCGGCGAGAACGTCATCTCCGCGAACGCGAAGAGCGCGCCCGCGAGGATGGCGCCCGCCATCCCCGGCACCACGCCGAGCGACAACATGGCCGAGGCGCCGAGCAAGACGCCCATGATCATCGTGGTGAGAGGCGCCACGGGCTTCAGCGCCTTGATCATCGATCCTTGGAAGATGGCGATGAGCGCAGGGTTGATGAGCGTGATGAGCTCGAGCGGCGCCTTGGGGTCGATGTGGCGGGTCATGTATTTGGGGAGCGTCATGTAGAACTGCTCCGCCATGAAGTAAAAGCCCGCGAAGATGAGCAAAAATACGGTGAACCGCATGTCCGAGAGGGCCTTTTTATAGCCCTTGAGCGTCTCACCGAAGCTCGTCTTGGTGCCCCCGCCCCGCGTAGGCTCGGTGTACAAGAAGCCCGCGATGCCCAGCGCGATGAGGCTCGACACGACCGACGTCACCATCACGTAGCGCAGGGTGACGAGCACGCGGACCAGGTACGCGAGCGATTTGCCGACCACGCTGCCCGCGTTGATCATGCGATAAAACACCGCGAAGCCCTCGGTCTGCCGGCCCTCGGGCGCGGTGCGCACCACGGTGCCCGTGATGACGGGCTTCATGAAGCCGCCGCCGATCGCCAAGAGCACGAGCGAGACGGGAGCGAGCTGTTTGGACGGGAACGCGAAGAGCCCCGCGTAGCCCAGCGCGTAGAGGGTGAACGCGACGACGAGCGACCGCTTGAACGTGATCCTGTCGGCGATGGCGCCGCACGGGATGGGCGAGAGCGAGCCCAACATGCGGAAATTGCCGAGGAGCACGCCCACGGCCACGTCTTGATAGCCTACGACCTTGGTGAGGTAGAGCGAGAGGCCCACGTACATGCCGTAGTGCGCGAGCCGCTCGAACAGCTCGATCGCGTTGGCGTAATAGAACGTGGGCGGGAAGGGCTCTTTGGGAGCGTCGGGCTTCTTCTCGGTGTCGGCCGCGGGCTGCACCGGAGGCACGATACACGAGGCAGGGGGTTAGGGGAGCCCCCAATCGCGCGGCCGCTTGTTCAAGTGGCCGAGGTCCTTGGGCATCATCCGATAACGCGCGTCGGCCGCCTCGATGAGATCACGGCAGCGATATTCCGGCAGCTCGTGCTGCTCGAGCGGGTCGGTCAGGAGGTCGTAGCACTCGTAGTGGTCGTTCTCCGGGCCCGCGAAGATCTTCCGCGTGCCCATCATGATGCCCCAGTTGGGCAGGTAATACTCCCACACCCACGACACGTTGGTGAGCGGCACCGGGCCCGTGGTGCGGTGGGGGCGGGTGAGCGGGTGACCGATGAAGCGCGCGCGAAAGGGCTTCATTTCGGGCAGATCCCAGAGCCCGAGGAGATCCACGATGGTCGCGTGGATGTCGTATTGATAGATCCAATCGTAGCTCGATCGCTTGAGGACCAGCCGCTCGTCGGGCGAGAGCGCGCCCTCGGGCGCGTCGATCCAGAGCGGGACGCGGATCTCCTCGTCGTACACCGTCGGCGAGTGCAGGTTCTCGTTGTTGTGCTCGGACTGGGCCTCTCCGTGATCGGACGTGTAAACGAGCACCGTCCGGGCGCCGAAGGGCCTCTTTTGCACGTGCTCGACGACCTTCGCCACCGCCATGTCGGAGAGGTAAACGGTGTTCTTGTAGAAGTTGCGGTACGCCGCGCTGCCCTTCATGATCATCTTGTCCCAGGGCTTGAAGGGCGCGTGGCCGGGGTCGAACCTGCGCGGGTGGTGGATGTTCGAATAGTGCACCACCGCGAAGAAGGGCTCTTTGAGCGTGTCGAGATCCTTGATCACCAGCTCGCTCAGCGCGTCGTCGTTCGCCCCGATCAAGATGTCGCAGCTGGGGTTGATGTTGGTCCCGCCCGCGAAGCGCGTGAGCGGGAGATCCTGCACGTAGAGCCCTGAGTTGGAGAACATCAGGTTTTGGCTCGTCCAATACGCGGTGTCGTAGCCCGCGGCGTGGGCGAAGTCCCAGAGGAGCGGCGCCGAGTGGATGACCTTCTTGCTCGACGTGGGGTCGACGCCCGACCACAAGTTCGAGATGGCGACGGCGGTGGACGAGGCCGCGGCGCGCACTTGATAGAAGGGCAATCGCTTCGGCAGGAGCGGGTTCGTGGCGAGGTTCGCCTCTTTGCACTCCGGGTCGTACGCGACGCAGGTGACGTCCGCGCGCTGCGCCTCTTGCAAGAGAAGGATCACGTTGCGAGGCCGCTTTGGGGCGGCCGTGAGCTTGGGCACGGGCAGAGGCGTTCGCCGCTGCGCGCGCGCGAGGATCACGTCACCGTATTTGCTCCGCTTGATCCCGTCGCCCAAGCGCCCGATGGTGCCGTTCAAGAAGATGAGATCCGGGCTCGTCGCTTGGATCGTCCGGTAGGAGACGGGGATTCGATGGGCCCACCCGATCAGGATGAGCGGCGGCACGATCGCGAAGAGCCGCGAGAAGCGGACCACGCGCCAGCGCCTCCGCACGCGAACGACGCTCTGTGCGAGCGCCGTGACGCCGAGCGCGACGCACGCCGCGAAGAGGAAGTGAATGGCCACGTCGCCGCGGGTGACGGGCAGATTCCCATAGACGGTGGGGAGCCAAGCCTCGGCGAAATAGCTCGCGTCGATGGATTGGTACATCCGATGGATGGAGTAATAAGCGCCTTGGACACCCATCGTGAGGACGAACAACGGGAGGAAGACCAAAGGCCCGACGAACCGCATCACGCCGCGGCGGGCCGAGGCGCCGTACACGAGCAGCGCCCAAAAGAGCGTGCCCCCCGCGACGGAGGCCCAATATCCCATCGCGTGCTTGGCGTCGAACGAGACGATCGACTTGCCCCTTCGAACAAAGTCGCACCCGAGCTGAAAGAGCGCGGGCGCGATCAAGACGAGCGCGACGAAGGCCCGCCGGAGCCTTCGAATTCGCCGCCGCCTCTTCGTCGCGGCGCTCATCGCGGGGAGAGGGCGAAGCCGATCATCTTGTAGAGCAGACGCGCGCCCACGTTGCCGTCCCACTCATCGCCGCTCGCGGACGGCGCCACCTCACACAGATCAAAGCCCACGATCGTCCTGCCGCTCTTTCGCACGAGCGCGAGCAGGTGAACGGCCTCGTGGAACGAGAGCCCGCCGGGGACGGGCGTGCCCGTGCTCGGGCAGAGCGCAGGATCGAGCCCGTCGATGTCCCACGACAGATAAACGTGCTCCGGCAGCGCGTCGATCGCGCGCGACGCGATCGACGAGAAGCTCTCGCCGTCGAACCTCCGCGCGGCGATCTCGGCGTCGAAGAGCGTTCGAATGCGGCCGCTCGACGAGGTGATCATGCGGTGCTCGTCCTCGGACAGATCGCGAATGCCCACTTGCACGATGCTCGCGACGCCCGCGAGCTTCGTGACGTTGTTCATGATGGATGCGTGCGATCGTTCGAAGCCCTCGTACGCGACGCGCAGATCTGCGTGCGCGTCGAGGTGCAGCACGCCGAGCCCGGGCCACCGCTCCGCGTGCGCGCGGATCGAGCCCAAGGGCGAAGCGTGATCGCCGCCCACGACGCCGACGAGCTTGTTCTCCGCGAGGAGCGACGACGCGATCGCGTGCACGCGATCGTCGAGCATCACGCTGAGCGCGTTGACGCGCGCGAGCTTGTCCGCGAGCGCCTCGTCCTTCGACACGTCGCCGCCCGCTTCGATCACCGGCTCCGCCGCGGCGCACGCCTCCTCGTTCCACCGGGCGATCGACGGATCGGGGTCGAGCATGGCGATGCCCTGCTCGTACGGGCGGCCCGTCTGCACGTCGAAGAGATCCACTTGGCGGCTCGCTTCGAGGATCGCGTTTGGGCCTTTGGCCGTGCCCTTTCGATACGACGTCGTGGGCTCCCATGGCACCGGGATGATCACCACCTTGGCCTCGCGCGGCGAATGCGGGAGGCCGTAGATACCGTCGTTCATCGCGGGCGCAGCGGGGTCGAAGGGCAAGGTCACGGGCGGAGTTTTACGTTCGGGGGCCGGTCCGTTGTCAACGCCCTCCGCGAGTGCGAAGTCAATTTCGCACTTTTCAGGCTCTTTTTCAGCATTTTTCGCATCACGCCCGGCGCTCTTCTAGGGTACGAAGGGGGCGTCGAAAGCTCGACGCTCCTCGTCGTGAGGCTCGTGAGGCATCTCTATGCGACTCCGTTACTGGGCAGACCTCCGCACCTTGGCCTTCGTGGCCACCTACTTCGGGCTCGTCACCGCGCAGTGGATCTGGGCGCCCAAGGCGCTCGCGCTCGCGATTCCGCTCCTCGTGCTCACGTGCTTCTTCTCGTTCTTCGGCGCGGTCGCCACGCACAACGCGGTGCACTCGCCGGTGTTCGAGGGGCGCCTCATGAACCGGCTCTTTCAGGTGGTGCTGACGCTCACGTACGGTCACCCGGTGAGCGCGTACGTGCCCGGCCACAACTTGAGCCATCACAAGCACACGCAGTCGCGGCGTGACGTGATGAGGACGACGAAGGTCCGTTATCGGTGGAACCTGCTCAACGGCCTCTTGTTCGCGCCGCGGGTGAGCCGCGACATCCTCAAGGCGGACATGCGTTATTTCGTCACGATGCACAAGCGCAACAAGCCTTGGTTCAACCAGATGGCCATCGAGTGGGTCATCTTCTTGGGCGCGAGCGCGGCGCTCCTCGTCCTCGACTGGAAGAAGTTCCTCCTCTACATCCTCATCCCGCACCAATACGCGGCGTGGGGCATCGTCACGATGAACCTGCTCCAGCACGACGGCTGCGACGAGGACAGCGAATACAACCACTCTCGCAACTTCGTGGGCAAGGTGGTCAATTGGTTCACGTACAACAACGGATACCACACCATCCATCACATGGAGCCTGGCCTGCACTGGAGCCTCGCGCCCGAGGAGCACGCGAAGCGCGTCGCGCCGTACATCCATAAGAACCTGGATCAACCGTCGCTCCTCGCGTACATCGTGAGGACCTTTATCTTGCCGGGCGGCCGCAAACGGTATGACGGCGCTCCGTACGTGTTGCCCGAGGAGGGCCCCGACGAGGAGTGGATCCCCGGCCCCAAAGAGACACCGGACGTTTCGCTTGGCGCGGTCACGTGA
>CAYTJL010000427.1:0-5417 GCA_964437785.1 uncultured Polyangiaceae bacterium | reverse complement strand
AGTCATCGGCCGCGCGATCGTCGGGCAAACCGCGCATCAGCTCGTGGGCGGCGCCCGGATCCGCCGTGGCCTTGCCGCGATACAGATCGACGGCGAGCGCCACATAACCCTGCTTGGCAAAACGATCGGTGTTCTCCTTGATCCAATCGTTGAGCCCCCACCACTCCTGAATCACGATGATCGCAGGGCGCTTTCCAGCGGCCGCGCCCTCGGGCAACGACAGGTAACCGCTCGCCTTCTTGTCTTTGCTCGGGAGCGACACCGTTGTGCCTTTGAAGGCTGGGCTCGCGGTCGGCGCAGGCGCCGCGACGGACTGCGCCGCGGTGGCCGTGGCGCCCTCCGCCGCGGTCGCCACCGTGGGAGGCGGCGTGGCCCGCGCGCTCGAAGACGTCGACGTGGAGCTCGGCGGCGACTCGCAGGCCGCCAGGGTGAGCGCAGAAAACAGGCAGAAAAGGCGTGCTCTTCGCATGGCGCGGCCGAGCGTTTCGCCATTTGACCTCTTCGTCAACACATTCCTCTCGACAACCGACATCGGCGCGGAGAGCCTTCGGGCGTGCGATCTTCGGAGGACATCGGACCTACGCAACGGGCGCTCGCCGAGCACCTCGAACGAGCCTCGGGCGGCGGCGTGACCGTGCGCGCGATCGAGCCGCTCGGCGGCGGCGCGTGCCAAGACAACTACCGCGTCGAGGTGACGTTCCAAGCGGGCGAGCGCGCGGGCGATCACGTGATGGCGCTGCGGAGCGACGCGGTCAAATCGCTGCCCGGCAGCTTGCACCGCGGGCAGGAGCACGACGTGATCAACGCCGCGGCGCGCGCGGGCGTGAGGACGCCGCGCGCGTGGTTCTTGGGCGAAGGCGTCGTGCGCCCGGGCGCGCGCGCGTACCTGCTCGATTGGGTCGAGGGCACCGCGATCGGCCGGCGCGTGCTGCGCGACGCGGATCTCGCCGAGGCGCGCAAGGGCCTCACGCGCGTGGTCGCGACCGAGCTCGCGAAGATCCACGCGGTCACGCCCGCGACGCCGGGCGCGCCTTCACTGCCCGAGCCGCCCGACATGCTCGCGTTCACGCGCGCGATGATCGAAGCGATGAAGGTCGCGCGCCCCGCGCTCTACCTCGCGCTCTCTTGGCTCGTCGATCACACGCCCGCGCCTCGCCCGCGCGCGCTCGTCCACGGCGATTACCGCACGGGGAACTTCATGGTCGCCAAAGACGGGCTCACCGGCATCCTCGATTGGGAGTTCGCGCACTGGGGATCTCCGGCCGAGGACATCGCGTGGATCATGCTCCGCACGTGGCGCTTCGGGCAGGACAAAAAGCGCGTCGGAGGCTTCGGATCGAGGGGCGAATTCATGGCCGCGTACGAGGCCGCAGGCGGCGCGCGCGTCGATCCGAGCGAGATCCACTTTTGGGAGGTGCTCGGCAACGTGCGCTGGGCGGCCGGCTGCGCGCTCCAAGGCGAGCGCTATTTGTCGGGCGAAGAGAGCGATTTGGAGCTCATCGCGATCCCGCGCCGGGGCGTCGAGATGGAGTTCGAAGCGCTGCGGCTCATCGAGAGAGGACCCTGATGCAGACGAGACCTGATCCGAGCGCGCTGCTCGACGCGATCGCGCGCTTCTTGGAGCGCGAGGTGAAGCCCGTGACCTCGGGCGCGCTGGGCTTCCGCGTGCTCATCGCCGCGAACCTCGCGTCGATGGTGGCCGCGGAGCTTCGCTTCGAGGACGCCGCGGCGTCGACGGAGATCGAGCGGCTCCGCGCGCTCCTGCCCGACGTGGACGCGGGCGACACGTCGAGCGGGCAAGGCCGGCGCGCGGCGCTCGACACGTTGAACCGCGCGCTCTCGGCCCGCCTCCGCGAGCGGCGCTTCCAAGGCGAGGACCTCGCCCGCGTGACCGAGCACATCACGCAGACGCTCCGCGGCGAGCTCTTGACCGCGAGCCCGCGCTTCGACACCTCGCTCGACATCGGAGACGACGCGTGATGTTGCCCCCGCGATCCATCGCGCTCGGCTGCATGAACTTCGGCAAGCGCACGCCCAAGAACGAGTCGCTCGCCATCCTCGATCGCGCGATCGAGCGCGGCGTCACCGTGCTCGACACCGCCAACGCATACAACGACGGCGAGAGCGAGCGCATCGCCGGCGAAGCGATCCGGCGCGCCAAAAAGCCGCTGATCGTCGCGACCAAGGTCGGCTTCGCGCGCGTCTCGGGCAAGCCCGAGGGCCTCGGCAGAGCGCACGTGCTCCGCGCGTGCGACGAGAGCAAGAAGAGGCTCGGCGTCGACGTGATCGACCTTTATTACCTGCACGTCCCCGACCACCAAACCCCGATTGAAGAGACCCTCGACGCCATCGGCGAGCTCCTCGCCAAGGGCCACATCCGCGCGTGGGGCGTGTCGAACTACGCGGCGTGGCAGATCCTCGAGATGATCCACATCGCGGACGCGCGCAATCTCCCGCGCCCGGTCGCGTCCCAGGTGCTCCACAACCTCTTGATCCGTCAGGTCGAGATCGAGCACGCGGCCTTCGCGCGCAAATACGGTGTCCACGTGACGGTCTTCAACGCGCTCGCGGGCGGGCTCTTGACCGGGCGCCACGCGCGATCGGGCGAGACCCAAAAGGGATCTCGCTTCGACAAGAACCAGCTTTATCTGACCCGGTATTGGTCGGATCGGTTCTTCGATTTGGTGGACGCTTATGCGGCCGTCGCGGGCGAGGCGGGGATTGGCCTCGTCGAGATGGCGTATGCGTGGCTCGCGGGCCACCCGAGCGTCGATTCGGTCCTCGTCGGGCCGGCCACGATGGCGCAGCTCGACGCCGCGATCGAGGGCACGGCGCGGGCGCTGCCCGATTCGGTCCGCGCGCGTATCGACGAGATCCACTTCGCCGCCGCGGGGACGCGGTCGAGCTACGTGCGCTGATGGATCTCCTCGCGCCCTCGGCGCACGCGCTCGACGTCGCCGCCGCCGTCGCTCATTATCGCGAGCACGGGTGGGCGAAGGTCGGTCTCGCGCTGAGCGAAGAGGGCGCGGCCCTGCTCCGCGCGCGGGCCGAAGAGATCATGTTGGGCAAGACGGACCGAGCGGGCTTGTTCTTCCAAAAGGACACGAGCACAGGCCGCTACGACGATCTCGAGTACAAAAAAGGGTGGCAGGGCCCGGGCCTCTTTTATCGCAAGATCGAGAAGCTGGAGACGGATCCCGTCTTTTGGCGGTGGATCCAAAACCCCTTGTTCGAGCGGGTCGCGCGGGCCGTCATCGGAGATCACGTGTCGATTTATCGCGCCACGCTCTTCTCCAAGAGCGCTCCGGGCGGGACGGAGCTGCCATGGCACCAGGACGCGGGCAGCTATTGGGGGCTCTCGCGCGATCCCGAGCTGCAGATTTGGACCGCGCTCGACGACGCGCCCGTCGAGGCTGGGTGTGTGGAGATCCTCCCGGGGAGCCACCGCTACGGGCTCGCGACGCCGCTCGGCGGGGTCGTCCCCGACGATCGTTTGCGCGGCTTGCTCGAAGGGGCGAAGACCGTATTGGTCCCGGCCCGCGCAGGTGAGGTGATCCTGATTCACAACTACGTTTGGCACCGGTCCGGCACCAACGCGACGGGCAGGCCACGGCGCGCGTTCACCGTGTGTCTCATGGATGCGGCGACTCGATGCCTCCGGCGGAAGCGCGCGCCGCGATCGTTCGTGCGGGTGTTCGGCGCGCCCGCGTGATCCGCGCCCCGGCGCGCGGGCGCGCGCGGCGAAAGATCCCGGGCTTCTGCGCTCCCCGATTGCCTTCGGCGGGGGATCGTGCTGAAACGCGGCGCGCATGATCCCCGGCTTTGGCAAGCAGAACCTCATCGTCGGAAGCGCCTCCCATTGCGACGTGGTCCTCTCCGGCGACGGCGTCATGCCCGAGCACGCGCGCATCGTTCACCAAGGCGGCGGCAAGCTCATTTTCGTGTGCGGCGGCGGCACCGCGATGGCCGGCGATCGGAGGCTCAACCCAGGCGAGTACGCGCCGTTCGACCTTCGCACGCAGTTCACGATTGGCAGCGGCGTCCCCGTCCCTCTGCACCACCCGGCGATCTCGCTCGCGCTGATGACCACGGGCACGCTCGCGGCGCCCCCGGGCCAAATCGTGATCGGCCGCGATCCGTCGCGCTCGTCCATCGTGATTCAGCACCCGAGCGTCTCGGGCCAGCACGCGACGGTCATCCTCGATCGCATGATGGTCATCGATCACAGCTCGACGAGCGGCACCTACGTGGGCACGCAGAAGATCCAGCCCGCGACGCCGACGCCCATCGAGCCCACGGGGCTCATCGCGTTCGGCCCGGTGCCCGTGCAGGTCACGCTCCTCGGGCGCCTCTCTCAATCGGTCCGCCAGCCGCTCTTGAGCCAAATCGAGAACGCGCAGCCATCTCCCGCCCCGCCCGCGTCACCCCCCTCACCGCAGCTCGCGGGCACGGGCCCGATGATGATGCCGAATCTCGACGGGGACAAAGCGAAGCCGGCGCCCAACCTCGGAACACAGGCCATGCCTGCGGGTCAAGCCGCCGCCGCGATGCAGGCCTCCGGGCCACAACAGGCGCTACAACAAGGCGCCCCTGCGCAACAACCGGGCGCGCCCGCGGCCGGAGCGCCGCGAAAAAAGAACAAGACCGTCCTTGGTCAGCTCGACTTCTCCCACGGCCAAAGGAACGTCCGCACCATCGGCCGCACACCCGACAACGACATCGTGCTCTCGCACCCGCAGGTGTCGAGCCGGCACGCGTTTTTGCACAACGTCAGCGGCAAGCTCTATATCGAAGATCGCGGCAGCGCCAACGGCACCTTCGTGCGCGGCCACCGCCTCGCGCCCGGCCAAAAGGTCGAGGTCAAGAGCGGTGAGAAGATCTACATCGGATCGATGCCGCTCCAGATCGAGCAGAGCTCGTCCGGGGCCGCCGAGATCATCCAAGAGGAGTATTCGGCCGATCGCTGGGCCGGCAGGCCCCTTTACGAGATCGAGGCGTGGAGCCTCTTTTTGGAGGTGCCCGACCGCGACAACCCAGGGCAGATGAAGGCCCTCTTGGATACGGTCTCGTTCAAGGCCCTTCCAGGCGACATGATCGCGCTCATGGGCCCTTCGGGCGCCGGCAAGACGACGCTGCTCCTCACGCTCAACGGGTATAACCCCCCGACGAGCGGCATGGTCCGCATCAACGGCGAGGACCTCTACAACATCATCGATAACCTCCGTGGATCCAACGGATACGACACCCAAGACGATATCGTCCACCCGGAGCTGACGGTCTTCGAGGCCATCAAATACAGCGCCAAATTCCGGCTCCCGCCCGACTACTCCGAGGAGGAGATCGACGCGCGCGTCGAGCAGACCATCAAGGATCTCGGCCTCGAAGGCGTCAAGAACCTCCAAATCGGCAAGCCCGAG
>CAYTJL010000426.1:0-5427 GCA_964437785.1 uncultured Polyangiaceae bacterium | reverse complement strand
GCATGTGCTGTAGCGATCCCAAAGAGCCGCCCACGCCCGAGCGCCTCGGATTCTTGGTGGGCCGGGTGCGCGTCGCCACGGACGAGCAACGTTTGGAAGAAGATCGCAAGGCGCCTGACGCGCCGCCGCCCGTCGCGGGCGACGTCCGGCGCCGCGCATCCTCTGCCATGTTCCCGTTGACGCAACAGGCTACTTCACCCAAATCGAGCGAGGGATCGTGAGCTTCTCTCAAGCAACGTTGGATATCATCAAGGCGCTCGGCAATCTGCGCTTCGCCATCAAGCAGCAGTTTTACGGGCGCGACGAGGTCGCCGACGTCCTCGCGCTCGGCGCGGTGTGCCACGAGCATGTGCTCCTCCTCGGGCCGCCGGGCACGGCCAAGACCGACCTCGTGACCCGGTTCGCCTCCTTGATCGACGCGCCGCGCTTTCATTATTTGCTCACGCGCTTCACCGAGCCCGCGGAGCTGTTTGGGCCCATGGATCTCCCAGCTTTTCAAGAGGGCCGTTATCACGTGAGGACCGAGGGGATGTTGCCCAAGGCGTCCATCGCGTTTTTGGACGAGGTCTTTCAGGGCGGAAGCGCCATCCTCAACACGCTCCTCACCTTGGTCCACGAGCGGGTGTTTTACAACGGCTCGCAGCGGGAGGTGGTGCCGCTCATCTCGCTCATCGGCGCCTCGAACGATTTGCCGGAGGACCCGATGTTGCGCGCGTTCTCGGATCGGTTCGCGCTGCGCGTCGACGTCGCGCCCATCCCGGACGACGGGCTCGGGCACCTGCTCGATCACGGTTGGGTGCTCGAACGCGAGCGCATCGAGGCCGAGCGGCGCGCGGCGAAAGGCCAGGTCACGCGCGATCTCCCGCTCTTGAAGCAGGAGGACATTCGGCTCCTCCACGACCAACTGGTCGAGATCAAGCTCGACACGGTGAGACCGGTGTACGAGCTGCTCATCAAAGGGCTCCGGGCCGAAGGGGTGGAGCTGTCGGATCGGCGCATCGTCAAGGGGCTCAAGCTCGTCGCAGGCGCGGCGTTGCTCGATGGCCGGGAGGAGGCCGCTTCAAAGCACCTTTGGCCGCTCTATCACGTGTGGTCGCGCGTCGCGGACGCCCCGATTTTCCGCGCCAACGTGGAGCCGCGCATCGCCGAGGCAGGGGGAGAAGCGCCGCGTAGGGTGCGAGAGCCCCAATCGATCCTCGACGATCTCGGGATGCTCGCGGGGCAGGCCGAGCGGCTCCGGGGCGAGACCGCGGTGACGGCGCACCTCATGGCCTTGAACCGCCTGCGCCGTGAAGCGTTGGTGCAACACCCCGGCGACAAGGACCTCGCGGGGAAGATCGAGGCGGCGATTCATGGGATGATGGCGCGTTTGGAGCAAGCGTATGTGTAACCCGAGGCGCGTGGAGGTCACGGCGACACGGCAGGTGGCCGAGGCGTGGCACCACGAGGTGAAGCGCGCGGCGACGCGCTCCGGGCTCGTCACGGGCGAGGCGCGGATTTGCCAGCCGCTCGATGTCTCCATCGGCGCTCCTGCGATCGCCGCCATGGAGCGCGCGCTCGAAGCCGGGATCCCCGGGTGGCGCCTCGAAGGCGACGCGTATCGGCACGACGTGGAGGGCGGGTATGTGCTCTATTCGCTCTCGGACAGGACGCTCACCATCGTGGCGACGGCGAGCGACGAGGTCACCGTGCGAGGCGAGGTGACCGAGCGGCTCGAAGGCCGTTTGGAGGCGGAGCTCGCCGCGCGCGGCCAGGGTGTTTATTATGACGATGGGTATGGCGGGCGCACCGAGGACAAAGCCCGTGGGGAGGCGGCGCGCGCGGCCGAAGCGCACATCGAGACGCAGCTTCGGACAAGGATTGAAGAGGAGCGAAAGGCGGCAGAAGACGCCGCGGCCCAAGGGCTCGAAGCGGGGGCCAAAGCGCGGGCAGAGGCTATCTTTGCGGACCGAGCCGCGGAGCGCCGAGCAGCCTTGGAGCGCGCCGCGGCCGAGAGGATGGCGGCGGTCGGGGTGCAAGCGAGGTTATCCTTTCACCGCCTCTTGGCGATTGGATATCGGGACGCCCTGCTCGCGCTCGCGCGGAGCCGAGGGGCGCAATCCATCGCGTGCGACGAGAGCGGGGACACGCTCGACATCGAGTTTTTGTTGCCCGGTTGAGGCGCAGGGGAGCTTCCGGTATGCCCACGCGAGTCAAGTTTCGGTTCAACAAGGTGACGGGCGAGGTCGAAGAGTTTTTGGTGGACGATCAAGACCGTCGTTTGCCCGAGGCCGAGCACGACCGCATCGCGTCCGACGTAGGCCGGCTCATCGCCGAAAACCCCCGTATCATCGAGGTCCCGCCGGGGCAGGCCCAGCCCAATGTGCCTTTGCCCGAAGGCAAAGAGCCCGAGACCGAGGACGAGCGGCGGCGTGAGGGGCAGTCATGAGCGACGCGGACAAGCCTCGTTCGTGGATGGATCGATTTCGATCCTTCCTTGGGGGGGAGCGGCCGACGGAGGAGCCGCCCCACGCGGAAGAGACCGATTCCGAGCCTCCCACCGCGCCGCGTGCGCCGGAGCCTTCGCCACGCGCGCCGCGCGGCGGTTCGAGCTTTGGCATTCGCCGCGTGGAGGGCGCGGCGACGAGGCCGGCAAGCCAAGCTTTTTTGCAGCCGCCGCCCAGTCCTGAGCCTATCTCGGACAGCGCCGAGGAAGAAGAGGACGAGCCTTCGATTTCGATCTCCGAGCCTTCGGCCGAGCGCCCAACCACGGAGGCCGCGTCGCACACGGGGGCCATGTTTCGCCGGGCTTCGGACGCGCTCTCGTTCCTTGGTGCGGTGTCGAGCGCGGGGCTCGCGACAGAGGCATTGAGCCTGGCCGGGACCGATGGGCGAGTTTGGGTGGAGGCGCCTGTCCCTCCGGTGCGTGCGGCGCCCCTCGCGTTTTTGGCGCACGGAAGGCCCTTTGGCGGACAAGGGGAGCATCGTTGGGTGGCGGCGCTCTCGGATGGTCGCCTTCTCCACGTCGAGGTGATGCCGGAGGAAGACGGCATAACGACCTTGATCACGGGCGACCGCGTGGAGCGGCTTTTACCGCCCAGCTTTCGAACCGTGGATCTCCGAGGTCTGTTGAGCGCGTGCGCGCTCCGGCGGATCGCGCTTCGATCGAGGCCCGAGGTGATGATCGCCATGCCTCCTCCGCTCGCGCGATGGGTGCTCGGCCGCTCGATCGCGCTCGGGCTCGACGCGGCGTTGGCGACGGCCGAAGGGCGTCCACTCATGGGCGATGGGCCCGCGGAAGGTGTGGTGTGGATGCGCCTTCGCGGAGAGGGCAAGCGTGGAGTCCCGGTGGCGTGGCTCGCTTCGCTCACCGATCTCCCGGGGGTGATGGCGACCTATCCCGTGGGGGCCGAATCGCAGCGCCTCTTCGTGGACGTCCGGTGTGAGGCGCCGCTCGCCGGCCCATTGCTCGAAGCGTTGTTGCCGGGGGAGGATGGTTGGCTCCTCGGCGGCGAGGACACGGGGCATCGCAGGATTGGCAAGGTCTCCGAATTCGTGCCCGGCGCTTCGCTCCTCCGCGCTCCGTTGGAGATCAAGGGTGGGATGGGGAGCACACGCAGCGATGGGCGCAAGGTGCGTTTGCCCGAGCCGCTCGCCGTCAAGCTGGTGCGGCGGCGGGTGAATCGGCCCGTGGATGCGGTGTTGATCGACGAGACCGAGGTGGGTTGGCTCCGCACGTATTGGATGGCACGCCCGCTCGGGGAAACCTTGTATCTGGTGGGCGGGGCGCGGCACGTGTTGGTCCTTGCGCCGGGCGGGCTCGCGGCTGCGGTGCCTTTTGGCGTCGAGCTCTCGCGCGTGGGCCCGGGAGGGCTGTACGTCGAGCAGGGGCTCGACTTCTCTCCTCCGCTGCCCGAAGAGGCGAGGCTCAAGGCGTTTGGGCCGAGCGAAGCGACGTGTGTGGTGGTGACCGAGCGCGAGGCGCTCTCGTTCGACGTGGAGGCGACGGTGCCCGCGTGGACGCTCTGGGCCGGCCCCGCTCCAGAGATGCGCGTGGAGAAGGCAGGGGAGGCCGCGCAAAAGCTCGCTGCCATCGCAAAAGCGCTCGACGGGGAGGGCAAAGGCAAGCAAGAAGAGAAGCCCAGGGCAGGGATGGTCATCAAGCCCGTAGAGGAGAACAAGCCTTTGGGGCCCAACGAGAGGGCGAAGCTCAGGAAGGACGCTGCAAAAGCCGAGCTGCGCGGGGATTTGGCGGAGGCGGCCAAGCTGTTGGAGCAAGTGGGGGATGCGGCGGCGGCAGGGCGGTTGTACGAGCGCGCGGCGGTGAAGAGCGTATGAGCGGCCGGCTGCTTTGGGAGCGGCAGTTGAGCCAAAAGCCGCTCAACGGCGTGTGCTGGTCGCCGGATGGCACACGGTTGGCGGTAAGTGGCGAAGGCATGCTTGCGATGCTCACCGATTCGGGTCGAACGTTGTGGAGCATTGCCCCACGACAGGGCGCTTTTACGGCGTTGGATTGGTCGCGGGATGGCCGCGCGCTCGCGGTGGGGTGCGGGCCCGAGCTTGGCGTGCAGGTTAGAGCGTCGGACGATGGGCACGTTGTTGTCGAGCTCAAACGGGGTCTCGCCGAGCGCCTGGCGCCGTTTGCGTTGGCAGAGATGCCTTCGGAATCGGAATCTGAATCGAGTGTCACGGACATTCGTTGGTCGCCTGGGGGATCCATGATCGCGACGGCAGCCCGTGATGGCAGCTTGAGGACGTGGGTTGCTCTAAGGGGTCTGGAGCGCGACCGTGTAGATTGCGGTCGTGGGCTTATTGAGGTGGATTGGTCCCCCGACGGAGAGCAACTTGTATGTTCGTTGCTTAACGGTATTCAGATTTTTAGTGCAATTTCGTTGCAACGTATCTTGGCGAAGAGCGATAGTGCAGCCCCCCTGTCTGTTCGTTGGTCGCCCAACGGTCGCTTCATTGGGGCAGTCAGCGTTGGAGGTATCATTAAGGTGTATGAAGCAAGCTCTTTGCAATTAGTCGATACAGCAAATGCGACGGAGATCCGTGGGATGACGTCGATTGCTTGGTCGAACAATAGTCGCTTTCTTGCCGCGGGAATTGATGACGGGGTGTTTATTTGGGACCTGGGCGTGAAGGGCACGAAGCTTTCGCCGATGTACACGCTTGATGATGGGGGTGCCGAGCGTGTCACCTTTTCCCCGGATTGGACGCGTCTGGCCACCGTCTCTCAAGACGGTTTTTTGCGGCTCTGGGACACATCGGATCTGGTCGATGTCAGACCCCCTGCCCGCAGCACATCGCCCGAGGTCTCTGCCTACGTCACGCGCCAAGCAGCGACCGTGGGTGTTGGAGCTGGGCCCCTCTCGATGGTCGTCCCTCCTGCGCTCTCCCTCCTCCCGAGCGCGCTCGCCGCGCTCCTGCGCCGCGGGCGATCGGCGC
>CAYTJL010000425.1:3591-5431 GCA_964437785.1 uncultured Polyangiaceae bacterium | reverse complement strand
GTGTAGCCTACCCGGCGGCCCATGCGCCACGACCACACGTTGCTTCAAATCGCCAAGGTGCTGCTCTCCGAGGACGACGATCAAAAGACCCCGGAGATGATCCTCCGCCGCACGATCGAGGCGGTCGGCGCGGAGCGGGGCTTCATCGTCGTTCGCGAGGACGGGTCGTACGAGCAGAGGTTCGCGGTCGCGTTCGATCGCGCGACGCAGCCCGAGCGCGATCGCAAATGGAGCCGAGGGCTCGTGCGACAAGCGATCGAGTCGCGCCGAATCCTCTACACCGACAAGCCCGGTGACGATCCGCGATTTCCGCTCCTCGAAAGCCTGCGCTCGTCGGGCGTCGCCGCCGCGCTCGTCGCGCCGCTCATCCACGGTGATACGGTGGTGGGCGCGGTGTACGTGGAGTGGACGCGCGCGCCGGAGCACGGGGGCGAAGAGGTCACGCGGTTCATCACAGACCTCGCCGAGCTCGCGGGGCCCGTCCTCGCGCGGGCGGTCGAGCGCGCGACGCTGCGGCAAAGGGCGCGCAGCTTGGAGCGTGATCTGTTTGCACAACACGACTTCGAAGGGATCGTCGCCAAACATCCATCGATGCTCGCCCTCTTGAAGATGGTCGCGCAGGTCGCCGTGTCGGACGCGACGGTGCTCGTGCGCGGCGAGACAGGCACGGGCAAAGAGCTCATCGCGCGCGCGCTCCACGTGAACAGCCCGCGCCGGAGCAAACCGTGCGTCACGCTCCACACCTCGGCGCTGCCGGGCACCATCTTGGAGTCAGAGCTGTTTGGGCACAAAAAAGGCGCATTTACAGGCGCGGATCGCGATCGCACAGGCAGGGTCGCGTCCGCGCACGGAGGCACGTTGTTCCTCGACGAGGTGGCCGAGATCGCCCCCGACGTGCAGGCCAAGCTGCTCCGGTTCCTTCAATTCGGCGAGATCCAACCGGTCGGCTCGGATCGGGTCGAGAAGGTGGACGTGCGGGTGATCGCGGCCACGCACCAAGACTTACCAGCGCTCGTCGAAGCAGGGAAATTCCGGCGCGATCTCTATTATCGGCTCAAGGTCATCGAGCTGATGATCCCGCCGCTCCGCGAACGAAGGAGCGATATCCCGCTCTTGATCGACGCGTTCCTCCGCGCCGCGTGGAGGCGACCCGGCCCCAAACCACGCTTCACCCCGCGCGCCGAACAGGCGCTCCTCGCGCACGCCTATCCGGGCAACGTGCGCGAGCTCTATCACGCGGTCGAGAGGGCTTGTGTCTTGGCGGCGGGACCTGAGCTCGATATGGACGTGCTGCCACCCGACATCCCCCCAGCGGCCATGGATCAAACGCCTTTGCCGCCGCGCTTCTCCAAGCTCGACGCAGAGGCGCTGGAGTCCGCGCGCGAGGCGAGCGTCGCCGAGGTGGAGCGCGCGTTCCTCTCAGCGCTGATGGACAAACACGGAGGGAACGTGTCGCTCGCCGCGCGGGAGTCCGGCATTCACAGGACGTACCTGCAAAAGCTCCTCGCGCGACACAGGGGATGAACGACGCGCGCCATCAGCATCCATCGGCACCGCACAGGTCACCGCACGTGTAGCTGCTCCCGCCGCTCCACTCTTCGCAGCACCAGAAGGGATATTCGTAATCGGAGCCAAAGGAGGGGGTCGCGATCTTCCACTCCAAGCACCGCATCTTGACGGGTTGCTTGGCTTCAGAGGTGTCCTCTCCCACCTCCCCTGTGCCCTCGTCCGAGTCGGGCGCCTGCGCGAAGCAGCCGGAGAGCGCGAGGGAGGCGGAGACGAGGGCAGCGGAGACGAAGGCGAAGAGGGTGTTGCGATTCATGATGATCTCCTTGTGAGG
>CAYTJL010000425.1:1316-3491 GCA_964437785.1 uncultured Polyangiaceae bacterium | reverse complement strand
GACGCGCGACCGCGCGCGCAGGCGCCTCGTTGGAGAGACAGGTGCCTCCCAGACGCGTCAGCGCACGGCGCGCTCGGTGAGCCAGCGATTCACGTCGACCAAAGGCTTCTTCCCGTCGTCCCCTGCTTTGACGAAGGCGTCGCGCGCCTCTTTCACCAACGCGACAGCGCGCCTGCGATCGCCGCCTGTCGCCCACAACGCGCGCCCGAGCGCGAAGCGGGTCTCGGCGAGGTGGAACGGGTCGCGCTCCGCCGCGTTGCCCTCGCGGATCGCGAGCGCGCGCGTGAGCGGCGCGAGCGCGTCATGGGGTTTGTTCATCCGCAGGTACATGTCACCGAGCCACGAGAGCGCGGAGGCCATCTTCTCGGAGGTGCCTTTACCCCGCTTCTCGTAGATGGCGATCGCGCGCTCGAATTTGGCCTTGGCATCGTCGTAACGGCCTTGTCGTCCGAGCGAGTCGGCGAGGCTCGCGAGGGTGCTCGCCACCGCCGCGTGGTCCTGCCCATAATGCCGCTCGCGCGCGGCGAGCGCGCGCTCGTAGTCGCGCGCGGCGTCCTCGTATTGGCCGCGCTCGTCATGGATGACAGCCATGTTGTTGTAGATCAACGCCACGTCGGGGTGATCGCCGCCGAGCTTCGCCTCGCGGATGGCGAGCGCGCGCCGGTTGAGGTCGAGCGCCTCGTCGTAACGTGCCTTGTCCGCGAGCATCACCGCCAAATTGCCGAGCACGACGCCCACGCGCAGGTGGTCTTTGCCGAGCGCGCGCTCCAAAATGCCGAGCGCCTCGCGGTTGAGCCCGATGGCCTCATCGATCTTGCCGCGCCCATACACGGACGTCGCCAGGTTGATGAGCGATTGCGCGACGAGCGGGTGATCGGCGCCGAGCGCGCGTTTGCGCACGTCGAGCGCGCGGAGCATCGGCGCGCGCGACTCCTCGTGACGGTCCATGTCGTTATAGACGTTGCCCAACGTCTCGAGCGCCGCGGCGAGCTCCGGCGCGCTGGGGCCGAGCGCCCGCTCATAGAGCGTTATGGCTTCTTGAATCTTGGGCAGCGCGCGCGCCGTGTCGGCGTCGAGGCGGTGAATGTTGGCCACGGTGGCGAGCAGATCGGCGCGGATCACCGGATCTCCTCCGGCCCGCTCCACCGCGCTCAAGGCCGCTGTCTCGGTCCCGAGCGCCTCGCTCCGCCGCTCCCTTCGCACCCCGATGACGTACATGAGCTCGATCAACACCTCGGCGAGCAGGTGATCGTCTTTGGCCTTGGCCGCGAGCAGCGAGGCCTCGCGGAGCGCGCCCTCGGAGCGCTCGAGATCGCGCTCGCGCTCGGCTTTTCCGAGCAAGGCCATCGCCTCTGCTTCGAGCGGCGTATATCCGATCTTCTTCGCCTCCTCGGCGACGGAAGCGGCGATGGGGATCGCCTCGTTGAGCTTGCCCGCGGCGATCTGCGCGCGACCTTCCCCGATCCTCCCGCGCAGCGCGTCGATCGTGGCGCGGAGCGCCGGGTCCCCGGGCGGGGGCACCGCGGCGCGGAGCGCGTCCGCGTTCGCGCACAGGTCGACGGGATAGAGCGATCGCGCGGCGCTCACCGCATGATCGAGGACCTCTGGGTCTTGTGCCTCGGCGAGCAACGCCGTGAGCGCGTGCAGCTCGGCGCGCCTGCGATCGAGGCACGCCGTGCGCAAATCGAGGAGCGCCGCGGACTGCTCGCCGCGCACGTGGGTGGCCTCGCACGAGTCGGTGTACATCGCGGTCCACGCGCGGGCGCGCTCGTCCAAAGCCCTCTCGACGCGTTGAAACGTGTCCTCGGCGTAGGGCCTGCCCGTGCCTTTGAAGCGCGCGAGCACGTTGGCCTTCACCACGTTGTCCCAAACCCCCTGGAGCCTTTGCTCGCCGCCTCGGCACGGCTCACGCTTGGATCGCAGGGAGATCCCCAACGCGGCGAGCGCGAGGAGGGAAGCCGCCGCGAGCGCGAGGAGCCTTCTTTGCGACGCGCGGGGCCGGGGCGCGAGATCCGCGAGCAGCGCATCCATGGTTGGATAACGCGCCTCGCGATCGATGGAGAGCGCGCGGGTGAGCGCGCGGCGAAGGTGCTTGGGCACGGTCCGCGGCAGCTCGTTCGTGCGACCGTGAAGGACGTTGTCGCGGAGCGCTTCGTAGGTGTCGCCGCCGAAGGG
>CAYTJL010000425.1:0-1216 GCA_964437785.1 uncultured Polyangiaceae bacterium | reverse complement strand
ACGAGGCCCTCGCGGTGCACCTCGGCGAGCCCGCGGCCGGCTTGGAGATAAGCGTCGACGATCGCGTCGATCGAGGGGTGATCGTCGCTCACGTACGCGCGCAGCGTGCGGCCTTCGACGTACTCCATGACCACGAGCGCGTCGTCGAGGGAGGCGTCGACCTCATAGACGGTGACGACGTTGGGGTGCTTGATCTTGGCCATGGCCCGCGCCTCGCGCACGAGCCTGCTCTTGGCGCGCTCGACGCTCGAACGGGGCTTTAAGACCTTGATGGCCACGTCGCGCCCGAGCGTGGGATCGCGCGCGAGCAGCACGAGGCCCATCGCGCCTTTGCCGAGGATACGGATCACCTCGAAGCGGCCGAGCTTGCCGTCGCGCAGCGCATGTGCCTTGGCCGGGGCGTCGTGGTCGTCCGCGGGGACCGTCGCGGCGAAGGGATCGATCGGCGCCGAGGACGTGCGGAGATCGTGCGTGTCTATGGACGGCGCCGAGGCGAAGAGATCGGTGGTCGCGACGAGCTCCGCGGAGAGCGGGTGATCGCACCGCGCGCAGCGGGGATTGAAGGGAGAATTCTCTGCGCCGCACGAGGGGCACACGAGCGCGCTCTCCCCCGCGCCGCTCATCCCGCTGCCCTCCGCGTGCTCATGCGGAGGGCAGCATACCGCATCAATGCGCCGAGCGATATGTCATCCCCCGCGGCATCCTGGCAGCCGGGACAAGGCCGCTCCCGCGATCACGTGCCTCTCGACCCCTCATTACAAATACAAGTCGTAGCAAAAATCGTAACAATCGTAATAGCCCTCGATACAGACAGACTTACACGAGCCGATGCCGTTGCACCCGATCACGCAGTCCCCGTAGCCGCCATTGCAGGTCAACAAGCAGGTGTTGAGCCTGGGATCCTTCTTGGCGAGGGCTTGATCCTCCGACTCCACCTGCTCACCCGCGGTCTCGTCCCCGACCTCTCCGCCCACCGCACAGCCCGCCGAGCCGAAGACGAGCGCGAACGACACCACGAGCAACCCCGAGAACATATGTTTCATGACGTACTCCCATTGGCGAACGCCGGTCTCCCCAGCGCTCGACCACCACCTCAACAAGACTCGTGCCGTGATCGAGGAGGCGAGATCGCCGCGCGCTCATGGGCGTGTGTCTCTCGGGAGAGGCGGTGAAAGGAGGTTGTCTTGGCGATCGGGTGCCTCTGTGGGGAGGCGGG
>CAYTJL010000424.1:3630-5459 GCA_964437785.1 uncultured Polyangiaceae bacterium | reverse complement strand
TGCGTGTCGGCGTGTCGCTGCGGCGTGTCGGCGCGTCGCTGCGGCGTGTCGGCGCTTCGCTCGCTGCGTGCCACCACCTCGGGGGACGGTCGCGGCGCTTCGGGGCGGCGTGTCGGCGCGTCGCCGCTATGTGTCGGCGCGTCGCTCGCTGCGTGCCACCACCTCGGGGGACGGTCGCGGCGCTTCGGAGGACGCGACCCAGCGGCGCTGGGCGACCCGCTCCGAGCGTCCGACACGCAGAGGGGATGTGCCGGCGGGCTCAGGAGCAGTCGAGCTTCAAGGTGAGGTTTCCGGGACGATTATCAAAGGTGTCGGCGACGAAGCGGTGCTCTACGCCCGCAGCAGCGGTGAAGCTGGTTGTTGCAGCGACCCCGGTGGTCGACGACGCCGAGCCCGCGATCCGCACGAGCCCGCTGAACGCGCCGCCCGTGTACACGGCGACGCCGGTCCGAACCCTAGCGCCCTCAACAGACACGTTGCAGCGCGCCACAGAAACGGGTGTCCACTTCCACCATGCGGTGCGCTCGTCGGCCAATGAAAAATGGAGAGGCTCATTGGGCTCGGATCGCATGGTCCGATTGTTGACGACCCCCACCGCATGAGGGCCGACGAGAGGCTGTGCGTGGATGAATCCATCGCTCCCGGCCGCGGCATCGGTGCCTGGAGCTGCCGTGAACGAGATGAAGAGAAGCAAACGCCCTTTGTACCCCGACACGAAATCGGCCGCGATGGGGTATTGGTATCCGGCGCGGGTGGGGAGTTGAACAACCGCCCTCGTCCCGTTCGTCGAAGCGACGTCCGATCGAAGCAGGACCATCGCGCCAAAGCTGCTCCCTTCGTACACCGCGAGCCCTGCGCGGCCGGCTCCTTCTACAGAGATGCTCGCCATACCCGTGGCGGGAGCGGCCCATCGCCACCACGCGGAGCGCCCCTCGGACAAGAAGAAGTGCTGAGGCTCGTTGGTCTCCCTGCTAAAACCCACGGTGTCGGCGAGGCCCGAGGGGAGCGGGCCGGGGAGGAGCGTGCGCGTCGCGAACGCGTCGCTGCCTGAGATCGGGACAGGGAGCGAAGGTGCCATGGGGACTGGCATGAGCGGCCCGGGGATAGGGAGCGGCGATCCGCCCGGCGGAGGAGCGGACTGCCCGAGCGACGCCAACGCCGAGCCCAAAAGAGTAGGGGTCGGTGCCCAAGGCGCTTGTAGAGGCGATGGTTGGGGCGGCGCGGGGTATTGCGGCGGCGGCGCTGATGCGGGGTATTGCGGCGGCGGCCCCATCGCGGCGCCTCCAACGCCGTTGTGCCGCGCCCCTTGTGGGTAAGGCGGCGGAGCGCTCGAGGAAAACCGATGAGAGAGGCAGCCGAGGGTCAACGTGAGACAACCTATCAAGAGCGAGAGGACGCGATTCATGACTCTATTTCCCGGTGCAATCGTTGTACTTTTTGGTTGATGTAGGCTCACAAGGATTGACGCTTTCGTTTTCTTGGGTCCTCCCAAGGCCGCAATCGTACGCCCAATCCCCTACTGTGTAACATGGTGTTTCCCTCGTCCAGCCGGCGGAAATAAGCTTGCAGCCCATCACCGGGTCTTTGGCGCAACGAGCGATTGGCCCATGGTTGGGCGGTCGTGAGAGCGGCGGAGGCGGCGGGTCTTGGGAAGGCGGCGTAACCGGCTGTTGCGAAGCGGTCGAGGAAGGTCTCGGGCGGACCGAGGGGATAAGGCGTGGCGATGCGCTGGAAGAGGGGAGAGGGCCGGCGTCCGCCTGTGCCGTGACGATGAGTGTTGTGGGCGGAGGAGGTGGCTCGCTCGTGCATCCCCTGAGACCACCCGAGAC
>CAYTJL010000424.1:0-3530 GCA_964437785.1 uncultured Polyangiaceae bacterium | reverse complement strand
GTGTTGTGGGCGGAGGAGGTGGCTCGCTCGTGCATCCCCTGAGACCACCCGAGACGAGCCAAGCTGCGATGGAAAATAGGACAATCATCGTGATGGGGACGACCACCACAACCAACCTGGAAATCCGATAGTTCAAGCGCGAAAGTCGATACCAATCCGATCTGGGGAAGGAGGTGTGCGGGGCTGGGTCCGCCGGCCGCGGCGGAGGCGCCACCTTCCTCGTGTCACGCTCTCTCCAATGAGGGTCGAGCTCTAGCAGCGTAGCGTTGAACACTTTCGCGTCACTGCAATGCGGAGTGAGGTGATAAGCGTTTTCGAGCCACTGGAGGAGGGGTTTGCTGCCATCCACCAGCGTCCGCGCGTTGTTGCACCGGTGAAGATCAGTAAATAGCTGTGCGCTTGGGCTTTCGGCCTTGGTTATCGAGCCAACAAACGATCGGTCTATCCCTTCCAAGAGGGCGCCCCGCTTTTCCCCCAAACCAAGCTCGATAGCAAGCTTGTGCAGCTTTCCTATTTCTCTATGAGATAACGTCCTCACGACAAATCTCCCCTGCCCCGCTGATACCCTCGTCCGTAGCACGAGGTTCGGAGCACGAAAAGGGAATTTCTGTGCTCGTCGCGACGCAGGCGATGAGCACAGCGGAATTCGAGCCCATGGGCAGCGCGGGCGAGCCGTTGACAGCACCCTGAAAATCACGTCCCCTCGAAAGAAGGCGGCAGGCGTCGCCTCTCTCTGGAAGGTGAGCCATGCGACCTCGTGCCACGTACAGGGCGATCCTCCTCGTTTCGCTGCCGGCAGCGCAGATCCTTTGGGGGTGCGCGGTCGGAGGCGGCGGGCTCAGCGGCGCCAGCGCCAGCTCATCATCCTCGGGATCGGGAGGCAGCGGCACCGGCTCAGGTACGGGCGGCGCCATGAGCGGGAGCAGCGGCACGGGCGGGGGCGGCGCGCAGGACGCAGGCACGAGCCTGTGCGCCAAAGAGGGAGACACCGAGCCTTGTTATGGCGGCGACATGGCGCTCGCCGGCGTCGGGGAGTGCAAGCACGGCGTGAGGACGTGTGAGAAATCCGGGGAGTTCCTCAATTGGGGTGAGTGCCTCGGGTGGGTCGCGCCTTCGGCCGAGGCCTGCGACGGGCTCGACAACGATTGCAATGGCACCATCGATGAAGGCTGTTGTGTCCCCTCGATGGAGATCTGTGATGGGATCGACAACGACTGCAATGGGCTCGTCGACGAGGGCTGTTGTATGCCGTCGCAGGAGGTCTGCGATGGAATCGACAACGACTGCAACGGGCTCATCGACGACGGCGCAAACTGCGCTCCGGGCGGCTGCGGCGGCGGGCCGTCACCGTGCGTGGAGGTGCCGATCCCTCCCCAACCTGCGCTCGTATCGGCGTGCAAGCAGCCTTTTCCACCTCCGAGCAGCTTGCCCTGCGCCGTCCCGACCCCGGGCCCGAGCTATTATGTCAGCGCGGCGTCGGGCAACGACGCGAACGACGGCCTGACCCCCGCGACGGCGTGGAAGACGCTCTGTTATGGAGTCACGGCGGCGGCGGCGGGGAGCACCCTGAAGGTGGCGGAGGGTGATTATCCATCGGCCGAGGTGTACGTGGGCAAAGAGCTCACGGTCAAAGGAGGGTACGACGCGACGTTCACGGCGTGGGATCCCGATCTCCACCCCTCCAAGTTTTATGGACAGTTGACGCTCGACGACAACGCCGCGGTGTGGGGCGGCTTCAAGATGCTCGCGGGCGCGCTCCAGGCCACCTCGTGGAGCTACATGCACCACCGCATCGGCGCAGGCACGCTGCTCCGCAACTACGTCGAGATCGTGGCCGTCAATGGGGTTGGCCCCGTCTTGAACCTGTATGGCATCGTGGCGAGCGCGTGCCCGAGCAGCGTCACCGTGCTCCGGTGCAACGATATTTACGTTCGATCGAGCGCGCCCATGGCGTTCGTGACAGACGCCATCGAATATGGCAACACCGCGGGCCACATGGGCATTGGCGTGCTCGACAGTAACCGTATCTGTCAAGACGGCGGCGGCGCCGCGACCGCCGCGATCGCGGGTTATGGCACCTGCGCGCAGACCCCTGCGTCGATCCTGATCAAGAACAACGTCATCGAGAAGGTGAAGGGGCTGAGCGGCGGCTCGGGCGTGGACTTTTATGGTTGTGGGATGGCCGATATGGATCTCACGCTCACGAACAACACCATCCTCTCGGGCGGCGGCGGCATCACCGGATATGAGGGCCCGCCCAGCACCTTGCACTGGCGCCTCACCAACAACGTGGTCTTCAGCATGAACAACGGTTCGAGCGCCATCGACGTAGGCTCAGGCGCCGTCCAGATCGTGAGCGCGGAGAACAACCTCACCTTCGGGTTCGGGGCCAACGCCATCGCGCCTGTTCCTATGATGAGCGCCGGCAACGACACCAGCGGTCTCGCCACCCCGGCGTCTGTCTTCGTGAACGCGGGGGCGGGGGATTTTCGGCTCAAGCCCGGTGGCCAAGGCGCCGGCACCGGGCTCAACGTCTATGGGCTGCCCGTGTATGGCTCGTTGACGACCGATATCCTTCAAGCGCCGAGGCCGCTCGGAGGAGCATGGGATAGGGGAGCGTTCGGGCTTTAAGGGGCTACCGGCGCGGGGACAACGGCCCTCTTGAGGTCCGCCAAGTCTGCGTCGGGGACGAAGATGCCGCGCTCCGCGAGCGGTTTTGCGACGTCGTTCGCGACCGCATCGAGGAACGTCCCGTCGAAGCGCGCGCAGGGGAGCGCGCCGAGGCCCTCGCTCCCGCCGCATGCGCGCTCGAACAGCACGCTGAACGAGCGGATGGTCGAGCCTGCGACGGAGGCGAGGTGCGCGCGGTCGCCGTCCGTGAGATCGGCCCAATCGAGGAACGACCACCCGAGCTCGGCGTGTTGCGCCTCGTCGCGCAGGATGCGTGAGATCACGGCTTCGATCGTGCGCGATCCTGCGGCGCGGCGAGACTGTTTGAGCATCGGAACCGTCAATGACTCACCCACACAACACGAGCGCACGACGAGCTCGGCCGCGCGGAGGAGCGCGCCATTCGCTTTGGGCGGGCGTACGAGCTTCTCGTAATTCACGTCGAGGGGGATCGCGCCTCCGAGCGCCATCGTGACGCGCGACGCGAGCTCGGCGTGGAACATCTCGTCGCCTACGAAGTCGCCGGCGGCCGCGACGAGATCGATAGGAGCTCTCGCGGCGAGCAGGTGCGCGGCGATCTCTGCAAATGCAGCTCCGCTCGCGAGCTCGCTGAACGCGCTCCGCGTCCAGACGTCGCGCGCGGCTTCGACGATCGTCGGGTCAGCCTCTCTCGCGATCTCGCTCCAATCGATCTCTTCGAGCCCGGCGCGGCGCTTGTCGAGCCGCCGAGCCCAGTGACCGCCCATCGCTTCGAGGCGGAGCTCGGTCACAAGAGGTCCTCTTCCTTCAGCGCGTTGCAGAGCTGGCTCGCCGTCGTGACGACTTTACCATTGATGTTGCCGACGAGCGGATACCCCTCG
>CAYTJL010000423.1:0-5465 GCA_964437785.1 uncultured Polyangiaceae bacterium | reverse complement strand
AACAGCCATTGAGCGCTCCGCACCTCTCGACGCTGGTCAAGAGGGAGACGCCGGTCCCCGCGCTCTGCTCATACGAGAGCTTGTATCGCCACGCGAGGCTCGGAGACATGGAAGGAGGCGAAGGAGCGAACGTTTGGATCTCCTTCAACCGTTTCGACACCCGTACTCTAACCCCGTTGCCGGCGTATGCTGACGAGACATCGGGCCTGTCCTCGTACACCAGCTCCACGCGCCGTTGGCCGGGCTCCGTGCTTTGGATGGGCCATGAAGGCGGGAGGGGCACCGCTTCGGTGTAGTCGATGCGGACCGGGAAATATTCGTTCTCAGCCCCCGCATAGGTGTAGCGGACGGCGTTGCCCGCTCTATCCCACTCGACGTCGAGGAACCAGTCTTTCGTCGGTGCACCGCCCTTCGCATAGGAGCGGATTCGACCGTCTTTGGTCCACACCATGAAGCCGTCGATGTGCTCTTTATCGGGCTTGCGCGCGACGATGCGTGTAAAGGTCTCATCTTCGGTGCGGTACTCGGTGCCGGCCGAATGTGGGCCAATGGCGATCAGCACATGGCCATCCAAACACAAGCGATCGTCGTCATCGTAGGCCGGGCTCTCGCGATAACCATCGGTCGCGACGGTGCGCGCGCAATGGGTGATCGCGGACATCCCCCCGAGCGAGAAGCCCGCGCCGACATGGCCATTGGGCCCGCGGCTCGAATAGGTGAGCGACAACGCCGGCTGCATGCCCGCGCGGCCCGCGGGCACCTCGATCGGCACGGTGTAACTGTACTCACCCGTTGGCGTGACATACCCGCTGCCTGGCAATGAGCCCACCGAAGCGCCTTGGACGAGCGGCAGATTGGGCGCGGCGAGCGGCGCTTTGGGCGCCGCGGCCACGCCCGGGACATCGGCCATCGTGCAATCAGGCGCATCGATCGCGGCAGATGCTGACGGGCTAGCCGAGCTGCACCCACCGAGACCGGGCGCGAGCGCGACGGCCAAGACGAAGAGCAGGAGCAGGAGGCGAGCCGACATGGTCCGGCCCCGCATTTTACCACAACGAAGAGGGAGACTGTTCATGGCATCTCCTATGGATTGTTGTGCGCGACGATTTCACGCCATTTCGTGGATCTTGGGATCCCGGCGACCAAAGAGGCGCGCTCGCCTCCCCACCAGATGGATCAAGGGCGGGAGGCAAAATGGTGGAAGAAATCGTCCGGGCGCTTCTCTTTTTTCGGACGTACTCCGAGCCGGCCGCTCAGAAGAAGAAGAGGGCCCCCGCTTCGAGGCTGCCCGAGACGGGAGGAGCTGCCCAACGTGAAACGGAGTCTACGTAGAGGTCCACGCGTTGCAGGGCGATGAGCGCTTCGCCGGAGAAGCGAAGGGCGACAGGGCTCGCGCCGAGGGGGAATTCGAGGCCAGCGCGAGCGCCGAGCCCGGCCCAAAACACGGTGGTGCCCTCGGGACGCGCGGGATGGTTGGACAGATGCACGGCACCAAACTCGGTGACGACACAGCCGACGAAATACCAAGCGTGTCCACAGGGTACGAGCGCGCCGGCATAACGCGAGAACGAGAGACGGACCTTTCCCACGTCGCCCGCGATGGGAAACGCCGCGCGGCCTTGCGCCGAGAGCGAAAATGGCCCCCAACGAAGCCCGACGTCGAGCGAGAGCAACGGCGCGGCGACGGCGGTGCCGACGCCGAACGCGGAACCCACCGTGAGCCCGAGCCTAACGTCCGGTCGTGAGCGTGGTTTGGGTGAAGAGCGGGGCTGATCGATGATGGGCTCGACCGGAGCGACACCTTGGAAGGGACGAGGCAGAGCTTTGTGAAAGAGGGCCGCGACGTCGAGGACCATGGCGCTCACCAAGAGCTGGCAATCGACGGCGGGACCAAGATCGCTTGTCCACGGAACATCCGCGTTGGCGAGCTCGGCGTGCGCGACGTAGCCACGGCCGGGAACGGCGCGAATGGTCATGAGGAGGCGGGCGTCTGCGTCCTCCGCGAACGGAGCCGAGCCCGCGCGAGCGCGCACGATCACGGCATCGCGAAACGCGGATTCATCGGGGCACCTCTCGGCGCCCGCCTGCCGCTCATAGACGAGGCGCACCGGGCCAAGACGCTCGGAGAGCGCGCGCTCAGCGCGGAGCGCAGGCGAGACGAGGAGCACGGACAGCACGCAGCCCAAAGAGAGACCGGCACGTGAACGCACCAAGGGAGGGTAACTGCGACGGCGCGGCGTAGACAAGACCAAAGGCAACCGTCCAGGGTGTTGAGGGTCCGGCGTGGGGGAGAGAGGAGAGGCTACAAAAGAAGGGGGATCGAGAAAAAGTGAAGGGGCATGTCGAATTCTTCCACCAAATCGCCTCCTCGTCTTGATCTAGGAGGCATGAACAAACCGCTGCGCCTCTCCCGGGGCGCCAAGGGGGCTTTACGCCTTGCGAGCGTGACGTGAGGCCGAGCAATCGCGTGACGTTGCCCTCGGCGAGCTTTTTCGCCTCCATAGCGCGCATGTCGAACCGCGCAGCGATGGGCCTCACCCTCCTGCTCACGATGATGCTCACGCCTCGGGCGGCCGTTGGGCAGCTCGCGCGCCCCGTTGTCGAGCAACGTCTCTCGAATGGGCTCCGAGCGTTGATGTCCCCCGACCCGACGAGCGCCGAGGTCTCGATCGTCGTTTGTTACGACGTGGGGTCCCGTGATGAGCCGGCGGGGTTGGAGGGGCTCGCGCACTTCGTGGAGCACCTGATGTTTCTGGCGACGAAGCACGTCCCGAAGGGGACGTTGATGCGCGTCCTGGAGCAAGCGGGGGCGACGCGGATCAACGGGACCACGACGAGAGACGACACGTGCTACTTCGAGACGCTGCCGCCGGAGCGGCTGGAGCTCGGCTTGTGGGTCGAATCGGATCGCATGGGCTACGGCCTCGACACGCTCGATCAGGCGACGCTCGAAAGCGCCCGGAGGGAGGTGCTCAATGAGGAACGAGAGAGGACGGGGGACAAAGGCTTGGGTGGGCTCGGCGGGTGGATAACCGAAGCGCTCTTTCCCCGATGGCATCCCTATCGTCATGTGCTGGCGGGGGACGTCTCATCACTCCAATGGCGGTTGTCCATCGACGACGCGCGCGCGTTCAAACGGACGTGGTACGGGCCCTCCAACGCCGTCATGGCGATCGTGGGAAAGTTCGAGAGCGGAACCGCACGAGCCCTCGTACAACGGTACTTTGGTGCGTTGCCCGCACGCCCGCCGCCGAAGCGACCTGTGCTGCCGCAAATCACGTGGCGTCCGGCTGCGGTGATGCACGCGAAGGCGCCGATAACGCGAAAGAGCGTGCATCTCTCATGGCTCACGCCGCGCCGTGGTGAGCCCGATGATACGGCGCTCGATCTTGCTGCGGCGTTGTTGGTGAACAATGGGGCTGGGTGGTTGGAGGCCGCGCTTCTTCAGCAACCACGCTATGCCTCCCATGTGAGCGCGAGCCAGAAGAGCATGCTCTACGCATCGATCTTCGATATCGACGTGACGGTCGCGGAGGGGCGCACGCCGAAGGAGGTCATCGAGCGCGTGGAGCAAGCTCTACGGCGCTTCGAGCGCGATGTGACGAAGGAGGCGCTCGATCGAGCGAAGAAGCGGATGCTCGTGGACGGGTGGAGCCGACTCGATTCGACGCTGGGGCTCGCGTGGTCGCTCACGCTTTGGGCCCGACGAGGCCAGGTGCGCTCTCCTTTCGATGATATGATCGGGCGTTACGGCGCGGTTCAACCCGGCGCGGTACGCGACGCCGCGCGTCGATGGATCTCGACAAAGCCTTCCGCCACGGTGATCGTGAGCGGTGATGATAGGTTCCCGCTCGCCGGGCTGATCGTCAAGAGAGAGGGGTTGTGGTGGTGAGGCCGTGGATCTTCGCGCTGGTGTTGCTCTTCGTCACAGCATGCAGCGGGCCTTTGGTGGCGCCGCTCCGGTATTCGCCTGACCCTCCCGCACCCGAGGAGTCTTTTCGGGCGGTCATGCCGGACACGAGGCCGGAGCTGCCCAACGTCAAGCTCGAATGGGGGACGGCCACCCTGCCCAACGGGGTGCGTGTCGCGGTGTTGGAGCGCCGTTCCAGTCCCCTTGTGTCGGTGCGCTTGGTCTTCGAGCGCGGCCTCTCCGACTTGGGGGCGCCGTTGAACGTCGGGAGCATCCTCGCGCGAGTGCTCGCCAACGGAAGCGCCTCGCGGACCGAAGAGGAGCTGTCCGAGGCATACGCACGTATCGGTGCGCAAAGGGGCTTGGGCATCGGCTATGACACGTGTTGGATCTGGGGCAAGGCCGAATCTTCGGACATGGGCGCTCTTGTAGGGCTGATCGCAGAGAGCGCAAGAAAGCCTCGATTCACGCCCCGAGATTTCAACGACATGCGCGCGCGTTGGGCGGCGGATTTCGCGAGCACTCGAGGGAGCTCGGATCTCATCTTGGACCGCACCACCGCCGCGCTGCTTTGGGGTGCCGAGCATCCTTATGGCTTTCGGCAACCGGATCCGACGCACACGAAGGAGCTCGACGTCGCGATGATCAAGTTGGCTCACTCCTACCTCTTTCATCCGGCGCTCGCGACGCTGGTGGTGGTGGGCGATGTCACGCTCTCGCAAGTAACCGACGTTGCAGCGCGAGAGCTCGGGGACTGGACGTCGCCCGTTGGGCCCTTGGTGCGCGCGAAGATCCCGATGCCGAGCGCGCCGTCGGTCTCGGTGGTCTTCATCCCTGCATGGGGCCGAACGCAAAGTCGAATCGTCGCCCTCGGTCCGGCGCCGAATGATGCGGACGCTCCGGCGATAGCGGTGCTCGTACAGTTGTTGGGCGGCATATCGTCGAGCCTCTACGAAGAGGTTCGCGTCGTGGGCGGTGCGGCCTACAGCTTCTACGGGGGCGTCGATTGGCTTCGGTCGGGGTCCACGATCCACATTTCCGGCACGCTTGACGAGAACAAGGCGATCGCGGCCCTTCGCACCATGCTCGCAGCCGTGGCAGAGGCCCGGGATCGAGGGGTGTCGGAGGTCGATGTGGAGCGGGCCAAGATGGCGTTGATCGGGGAGTGGCGCGCTCGCATCGGGACGGGCGACGGGCTCGCGTGGCTCGTGCATAACGCGATCGATACGGACGCCCCCCTTGCTTCAATCGTTGGCTATCCGAAACGAATTCAGGCTGTCACGCGCGCCGATGTCCAACGCGCCGCGCAGCGTTGGCTTCATGCGGGCGCGTTGCGTTTGGTGGTCGCAGGCAACGAACGCGTGCGCGATGACCTCGTGACCCTGGGCCTCGGCCCGGTTCGAACCCATCAAGCATCCAAGGACCTTCCGCGATAGTCCTCACGCAGAGGCCGGCGTCTGTGGGAGGCGCGGCGGACCCTACGAAAATCGTGGGATTTGCAAAAAATGAAAGGGCATGTCGAATTCCTCCACCAAATTGCCTTCTCGTCTTGATC
>CAYTJL010000422.1:3842-5589 GCA_964437785.1 uncultured Polyangiaceae bacterium | reverse complement strand
GGAGCGGGAGACGGGATTTGAACCCGCGACGTCAACCTTGGCAAGGTTGCACTCTACCACTGAGTTACTCCCGCAGTGGCGCTTCAGAACGAGGGAGCCTTCTACTCGCCCCCGCGATCATCGTCAAGCACCAACATCAAAAAAAAGGCGGCGATGGTCTTGCCACAAAAAGCTCGGAGCTTTCGCGCTCCTTTGGCATACTGGGGGCTCTGCCGAACATACCCCCAGTCATCCGCGGGAGGCTCCGCCCCCAAGAGCTCCGACGGGAGGAAGACATGACCCACCGACGAACCATCGTGTCGAACCTGAGCGCTTCTCAGGCCTTGGATCGCTCATCGATAATGCTGGGCGGTGCGGATCCTGCCTCCCCGCTTGATGCAGCGCGCGAGCCCTATGTCTCGGGTGTCTTCGAAAAAGGCAGGCCCGACACGAGCAAGGGCTGGGGGCTTGTCGTCCTTGCTCCCGACGGCTCGACGTCGACGGTCAAGCTCGTCAACGGGGCCGTCATCGGCACCGGCCCGCGGACGGCGACCTTGCAGGGGCCGGGGGTCGCGACGGAGCACGCGCGCGTCCACGTGCGGTGGGACGGCTGCTACCTCGAAGATCTGAGCACGTCGGGCGGCACCTTCGTCAACGGCGTCCGCGCGCGGCTCATCGACGTGGCGCACGGCGCGGTGGTCCGTCTCGGCGACACGCTCGCCGTGTTCGTCGAGCGCGATCTCAGCGCGTACGACGGCGCGATGGAAGCCGTCAGCGAGGGAGATCTCTGGTTCGGTCCCAAGCAGTGGGCCGGGTGGCTCACGCCGTTCTTCCGCGACGCCGCGAACGGCGCGTGGATCAGCATCGAGGGCGGGCCCGGCCTCGGCAAGCGCGGGATCGCCCTGGAGGCCGCGGCGCGCCGCGGCGGCAAGACGGTCGTGATCGACGCGGTCAACAGCGGCGACGCGGCCGACAGGCGCGGGGCCGAGAGGCGCCTCGACCCGAGCAACGCAGGGGACGTCGCGACGTGGGTCATCCTCGGCATCGATCGCCTTCAAAAAGGCCGCCAAATGGATCTTCGCGAGGCCCTCGGCGGGTCGCGCGGCGCGGTCATCACCACCTCGCGCACGCCGCTCGAGCAGCTCGCCTCCGATCGATTGATGCCGTGGCTCGCGTCGCAGCTCCAGAGCCACCGCGTGAAGGTCCCCTCGCTCGACGAGCGGCGCGAGGACATCGTCGGCATCGCGCGCGCCCTCCTCACGAAGCACGACAAAGGCCTCGACGCGCTCTCTCCCTCGTGGCTCGAAGCCTTGCTCCGCGCGCGCTGGTCGCGCGGCGTGCCCGAGCTCGAAGGCGCGCTCATCAACGACGATCACGGCGCGCTGCCGCGCGCGCACCTCGCCGCGCCTCTCACGCTCCACGCGCAAGATGAGGACCTCGCGCGCGCCCGCCTCGACGACGCGATCCAGCGCGCCGAGGGCTCGGTCGCCGAGGCCGCGCGCAAGCTCAACCTCTCGCGTCAAGCCGTCTATCGCGAAGCGGAGCGGCTCGGGCTCGCCATCACGCGGAGGAAATGACCGCACCGCGGGGTGAGCGCGAGCGCGTCGAGCGGCTCCTCGCGTCGCTTCGTGAGGTGCTCGCCGACGCGGACGCGCTCTTCGCGGGGTGGAGCTGCCCCGCGTCGACGGAGTGCTGTCGCTTCGGCGTCACGGGGCGCGAGCCGTACATCACCTCCATCGAAGCGCTCGCGCTGACGCGCGCGATCGCG
>CAYTJL010000422.1:0-3742 GCA_964437785.1 uncultured Polyangiaceae bacterium | reverse complement strand
GCCGATCGCTTCGGGAGCGTCAAGCAGCGCGACATCAACGAGCTGGTGCGGAGGATCAAGGACATCGCCGCCGCGCACGAGCCCGAGGGCGACCTCGGCAGGCCGCTCACGTCCGCTCTACAGCAGCGACTCCGGGGACCTTCTCGAGCTTTCGGATCACGTTCTTGAGCTGCGCCAAGTCCGAGCACAAGAACGTGAACGTGTTGATGGCGCGGCCGTCGTCCCCTGCGCGGCAAGTAGCCTCGCTGATGTTGATGCCCTGCTCGTGGAACGTGTGGCCGAGCGTCGCCAAGATGCCGGGCCGGTTCTGTGTGGTCACGCGGATCTGAACGGGCCGGTTGATCTTGGCGCGCGAGTCCCACGAGATCTCGACGCGCCGCTCGGGATCGGTGTCGAACGCCTTGGTGCAGTTGCGCCGATGGACCGTAATGCCGCGGCCGCGCGTGATGAACCCGACGATCTCATCGCCGGGCAGGGGGTTGCAGCACTTGGTGTAGCGGACGAGGACGTCGTCGATGCCGTTGAGGCGAATGCCGCCCGAGTCCTTGCCCGTGACCTTGCGGACGAGCGACTCGATGCGCCCCTCTTTGATCGACGAGGGAGGATCGATCTTGTCGCCGTCCTTGGGAGGCGCGAGGAACTCGGTGATCTGGCGCTGCGCGACCTTGCCGTAGCCCACCGCGAGGTAGAGCTCTTCGAGCGTGCCGACGCTGAAGCGCTCGAGCACCTTGTTGAGATCTTCGGTGCTCTTGACGAGCCGCGCGAGGCTCATGCCGCGCGTGTGCATCTCTTTTTCGAGCAGCTCGCGCCCGAGCTTGGACGAGCGCTCGCGCTGCTCGGCGCGGAGGAAGCCGCGGATGCGCGAGCGCGCGCGGCCCGTGACGACGAACTCGAGCCAGTCCTTGGACGGGTGCTGGTGCGGGCTCGTCATCACCTCGACGACGTCGCCGTTGCGGAGCTTGTAGCGGAGCGGCGCGATGGCGCCGTTGACGCGCGCGCCCGAGCAGTGATCGCCGACCTGGCTGTGGATCGCGTACGCGAAGTCGATCGGCGTCGCGCCGCGCGGGAAGACGCGCACGTCGCCCTTGGGCGTGAAGACGTAGACCTCGTCCTGGAAGAGATCGACCTTGACGCTCTCCAAGAACTCGGCCGGATCCTTCAGCTCCTTTTGAAACTCCATGAGCTGGCGGATCCAACCGAAGCGCTGCGCGTCGCGCGGATCGACGCCGCCGGAGTTGTTCTCTTTGTACTTCCAGTGCGCGGCGATGCCCTGCTCGGCTACGCGGTGCATCTCGGTCGTGCGGATCTGCACCTCGATGCGCTCGCGCCCGGGGCCGATGACCGTCGTGTGGAGCGACTGGTACATGTTGGGCTTGGGCAGCGCGACGTAGTCCTTGAAGCGACCGGGGACAGGGGTCCACTGCGAGTGGATGACCCCGAGCGTCGCGTAGCAGTCCGACACGGACTCGACGAGCACGCGGAACGCGATCACGTCGTAGACCTGGTCGAAGTCGCACTGCTGCTGCTTCATCTTGCGCCAGATCGAATAGAGGTGCTTGGCGCGCCCGGTGACCTCGCCCGCGAAGCCTTGGTCCGCGAGCTTGTGCCCGAGGATCTTGCAGACCTCGGTGATGTATTTGTCGCGCTCGGCCTTGGTCATGTCGATCTTGCGATCGAGATCGGAGTACGCCTGCGGCTCCAAGTAGCGGAACGCGAGATCTTCGAGCTCGCTCTTGATGCGCGCGATGCCGAGGCGGTTGGCGAGCGGCGCGTAGATCTCCATGGTCTCGCGCGCGATGCGGTCCTGCGCGTCGGGCTTCATGAACTCGAGCGTCCGCATGTTGTCGAGCCGGTCGCACAGCTTCACCAACAGCACGCGGATGTCGCGCGCCATCGCGACCAGCATCTTGCGGAAGTTCTCGGCCTGACGGTCCTCCTTGGAGGCGAAGTTGATCTTCGAGAGCTTGGTCACCCCGTCGACCAAGAAGGCGACCTCTTGGCCGAACTCGCGCTCGATGTCCGTGGTGGTCGCGAGCGTGTCCTCGACCACGTCGTGCAAGAGCCCCGCGCACACGCTCGCCGTGTCGAGCCGGAGCTCGGTCAGGATGCCCGCGACGGATACGGGGTGCGTGAAATAAGCCTCCCCGCTCTTGCGCGTCTGGCCTTGGTGCGCCTTGCCCCCGTACTCGAATGCCTTCGCGATGAGCGCCACGTCCGCGGCAGGCTGGTAGTTGCGAACGCGGTCGACGAGATCTGGCAACGTCAACATGAAGCTTCCACGACGGAGTGCCCGAATGGGCCCTCCAAGCTCCCCCTTCGCCTCAAAAAAATGAGTGAAGGAGAAGGGTCTAGAAGATGGACGCTAACACCGTGCCCGTGGCTCAGCAAATCAGGTGAAGAAGTGTAAAGGCCGAGGCGGGTTAAAACGCGCCGGAGAGCCCAACCCCAAAGGGGCTGACGACAGGCGTCAGATCGACCGCGGCCCGGCGGCTCCGCGAGCGCGCGCCGCTCCATCGTTCCCTTTCGCCGACGTCGCGCACCTGCCGCGTCTCGTGCGTCGCGAGACCCGCGATGAAGAGCGCGGCCCCCGTCAACTGCACCACGCCGCTCGCGATGAGCACGATGCCGTTGGTCCGCTCGTAGGGATCGTTGAGCTGCACGTTGCGCGAGGTCCCGAGCGTCGCAAAGGGACCTGCGAAGGGGGCGTAGAGCGGCGCGACCTCGAACCGATGACGATCCTGGCCGAGCAGGACGGCGGTCGCGACGAACACCGAGGTGAGGTACCCGGACGCGAACACCGCGGCGCCCGCGATGAGGAGCGACCGATTGCGCCTGCGCTCCAGGTGATAGCCGGTGAAGACCGGCATCCCGGGCACATAAGGCAACACCGAAGGAGCGTAATACGCGAGGCTCGCCGGGCCCGGCGCCGGCGGCGCGTGCGGGGGAGGCAAAGGCTCGGATCGCGCGCTCCGCGCGGTCAGCGCGAGGGCCACGATCGCCAGCGCGCTCGATGCCCGTTTCATCAGAACGTCCACCGGAGCGCGCCGCTGCTGGGCCCGAGGATCACCTCGGGCACCGAGGAGCTCTCCAACGGCATGCGCTTGAGGAACTTCTCTTTGGCGGCGAGCCCGTAAATGAACATGATGGCTCCGCCCGTCTGCGCGAGCCCGTCGACGACCAACCAGAACGTGGCGGGCCCGCCGGCGCGCGACGTCCCGATGGTGATGAACGGGCCCACGATGGGCGCGAACAGCGGCGCGATCTGCGAGCCCGACGAGTCCGACGCGAAGATGGCGGCCGCGCTGATGAGCGACACCAGATACGGCGCTCCAAACGTGGTCGCGCCGGCGATCAACATCGATCGAACGGCGCGCGTCTTGATTTCGTAGCCCGGGGGGATCGGGTCGCCGTCCTCGTACGGGAGCGTGGCCGGGGGCAGGTACGCGATAGGAGGAGGATAGTAGTAGTACGGCGGCGGATAAGGCCCGTACGCGCTCGTAACCCGGCCCGCGCCCGGCCGCTGACCAGGCATGGGCGCTTGCACGGGAGGCGCTTGTACCGGCGGCGCCTGCACGGGAGGCGCTTGTACCGGCGGCGCTTGCACGGGAGGCGCTTGTACCGGCGGCGCTTGCACGGGAGGCGCTTGTCCGGGCGGAGGCTGAGCGGGAGGCGCCTGGGCCGGCACCGCGGGAAGATCAGGCGCCGCCGGAGGGGCCTTCTTCGGCGGCGGTTGCGCCGAGGG
>CAYTJL010000421.1:0-5610 GCA_964437785.1 uncultured Polyangiaceae bacterium | reverse complement strand
ACCTCTTCGAGCGTGTGGTCGCTCTTCTCGCCGATGCCGAAGCGCATGCGGAGGACCTTCTCCTCGCGCGGCGTGAGCGTCTTCAGCACCTTCCGCGTCTGCTCCGCGAGGTTCATGTTGATGACCGCCTCGGCGGGCGAGATGACGCTCTTGTCCTCGATGAAATCGCCCAAGTGCGAGTCTTCCTCCTCGCCGATGGGCGTCTCCAGGCTGATGGGCTCCTTCGCGATCTTGAGGACCTTGCGGACCTTGTCGAGCGGCAGCTCCATCTTCTCGGCGATCTCTTCGGGCGTCGGCTCGCGGCCGTACTCCTGCACGAGGTAACGCGAGGTGCGGATGAGCTTGTTGATCGTCTCGATCATGTGCACGGGGATGCGGATCGTGCGCGCCTGATCGGCGATCGCGCGCGTGATCGCCTGCCGGATCCACCACGTGGCGTACGTCGAGAACTTGTAGCCGCGCTTGTACTCGAACTTGTCCACGGCCTTCATGAGGCCGATGTTGCCCTCTTGGATCAGGTCGAGGAACTGGAGCCCGCGGTTCGTGTACTTCTTGGCGATCGACACGACGAGCCGGAGGTTCGCCTCGACGAGCTCGGCCTTGGCGCGCTCGGCCATGCGCTCGCCCTCGCGGATCGCCTCGTACGTGCGGCGGATCGCGTCGACGTCGATGTTGAGCTCCTCCTCGACCTTGCGGAGGCCCTTCTGCGCGTTCTTGATGGTCGACTCGAAGTCGACGAGCTCCTCGCGATCGACGTTGAATTTACGCGCGAGCCGCGACTCCGCGATCTTGTTCCCTTTGACCTTCAAGAGCTCGCGCTTGAGCTCGCCCTTGCTGAGCCCGGTCCGCCGCTCCAGCTCGGTCGCGCCCGCCTCGGCGCGCTCCACCTTGGAGATGAGGCCCTTGAGCTTCTGGACGATCTTGTCGATCGTCTTCTTGTTGAGGCGCATCTCTTCGAGCGTGGTGACCAGCTCGTTGGTGGTCTCCTCGACCTCGGCGTCGATCTGCCGCCTGCGCCCGTCGGTCTTACACTCCTTGCGCTCCTCGACCAGATCGCTCTTCTTCTTGTCGAGCCGCTTCACCTTGTCGATGAGGCGGATGATGCGCCGGTCGGCCTCCTCCTCGTCGAACTCTTGGTCGTCGCTCTCGGCGTCCTTGATGAGCTCCTTGACGCGGATCTTGTGCTTTCGGAGCTTCTCGCCGAGGTCGATGATCTCGCGCACGGCGATGGGCGAGTCCAAGATCGCGGAGTTGACCCGCTGCTCGCCCATCTCGATGCGCTTCGCGATCTCGACCTCGCCCTCGCGCGTGAGGAGCGAGACGCTCCCCATCTTGCGGAGGTACATGCGGACCGGATCGTTCGACTTCGAGTAGTAGTCGACGTCGTCGTCCTCGCGCTCCTGCGTGAGCACGAGCTTCTTCTCGCTCGCCTCTTCGTCGGCGATGCGCTTGGGCGCGATCTTCACCTGCGTCGCGCCGTCGACGATCTCGATGTCCTCGTCGCCGAGCGCGCCTACGACGTCGTCGAGCTGATCGGGGGCGACGTCGGCGGGGAGCGCATCGTTCACCTCGTCGTAGGTGAGAAACCCCTTGGATTTCCCGGCTTCGACGAGCTTCTCGATGGCCTTGCGATCCTTCTCGCTGCGCTCTGCGCCGCCGCGCCCACCTGCTCCCGCGGAGTCCGGCGGAGCCTCGGACCCGCGCCCCCTCCCGAGCGCGCCCGCGCGGCTGGGAGACGCCTCAGGCGGGCGCTCGCGCGTGGAGTTCTGCGGGCGAGAGCCCTCTTTTGCGCGGCCGCCGTGCGCGCCGTGCGTTGCAGGCGCGTGCCCATTGCTGCGACCGGACGATTGCTTGGCCTTGATCGGCATTCCCTCTTGCTCCACCAAACTGCGCCCCACCAAACAGGGCCTCTATCAAGATCGTGACCGCCGCGCCAACTCTCCGGCGCGACTCCCTCCCCACCTACGTGAGCCCTCGCTTCTGCCGCGCCCTTCGTACGGTCTCGAGCAGCAGCGCGTTCACCGAATCGATGTCTCCCTGCGCCTCCACTTTGTTAGGCAGGTCCACCACCGCCGCGTTTTCGCGCGTCAGGCTCAATCGCTTCAACTTTCGTGCGTTCCCGAGGAGCTCGAAGCGCGCATCGCTCACGGCTTCGAACTTCGGGGACGCAAGGCGGCCAAGTGCAAATGGATGGATCGAAGGCGGGATTTGCGCAAGAAAATCGTCGGCGTAAATCCCTTTATTGAGGCTCCTTGTCGAGTTTCGATCCGGGGCGTCTGGCGCGTTTATCGCATGTGCGGCCTCGTCCATAGACGCCGCCTCCGCGATCTGCCGAAGGGCAGCGATGGTCAAAGCCGCGTCTCCGTCGAGCTCGTTCAGGGCTTCTTCGACCTCCTGATCTTCGATTAGCTCGGGAAAATCGAAGAGAGCGCCCAAGATGGCTTGGACGATCGCGTCCTCCTGCGACCGGGAACGAGCTTGTTCAGGTGGCGCCGTAACCTGGGAGAGCGGGAGGGGCACACGACGTGCGCTCGTCATGGTCGCCTCTTCGATGCTCAGCTCCAGCTCGCGGAGGCTCGCGGGGGCGCGCCCTTGGACGATGAGCTTGGACGAGAGTTGGTCTGCGTACGTCTTGACCATCGCGCGCATGTTCGGATCGTCCTCGCCCGCGAGGAGCACCGTCACGGCCTTGATGCGCGCGCGTTGCTCGTTGAGCGACGCCCCGCGGAACGCCTCGCCGTTGAGCGCGTCGTCGATGAGGTATTCGAGGATGCCCATCGCGTTCTTGAGCAAGCTCGCGAGCGCGGCGGGGCCTTGCTTGCGGACGAGCTCGTCGGGATCGATGCCCGCGGGGAGCGCCGCGACCTTGGTGTAGAGCCCGCCCTCTTTGCACGGCGCGCGCGCGGCGCGGGTGGCCTTGCGCCCCGCGTTGTCGCCGTCGAAGAGCAAGATCACGTTGGGCGCGAAGCGCTTGAGCAGCTTGGCCTGCGCCCCGGTGAACGCGGTGCCGAGCGGCGCGACCGCGGTGGTGAAGCCGCGCGCGTGGAGCGAGACGACGTCGAAGTTGCCCTCGACCAAGATGGCCTCGCCCTCTTGCCTCACCGACTGCCGCGCTTGGTAGAGCCCGAAGAGATGCTCGCCCTTCGTGTAGATGGGGGACTCGGGCGTATTGATGTATTTGGCCGGAGCCTCGGCCGAGGGCCCAGGACCGACGATCTTGTGCGCGGCGATCTCGTCCGGCGATGGATCGGGCAGCGCGCGTCCGCTCCAGCCGATCACGCGGCCGAGCACGTCGGTCACCGCGAACATCAGCCGATGACGAAAGCGATCGTAGTGGCCCGAGCCCGAGCTGCGCGGCACGAGCAGGCCCACCTTCTCGCCCGCGATCGGCGAGATGCCTTGTTGCTTGAGGTAGTGCCCGAGCGCGTCCCATCCATACGGCGCGTAGCCGATTCGAAACGCCTGGAGCGTGTGCTCAATCTGCGTGTTGCCATCGCCGGGCGTGAGGCCCCGGCGCGTAAGCTCCGCGATCGCGTAGCGCGCGAGCGGGTGCGCCGAAGGGCCGCGGAGCGATCGCTCGAAGAACGCGCCGGCGACGTTGTTCGCGGTGTAGAGATCGTCCTTGGCCTTGCGCGCGGCGGCGGCCTCGCGGCGCTCGGCGTCGGTGCTGGTCTCGGCGACCTCGATGCCGTAGCGCTCGGCGAGCACGCGGATCGCCTCGGGGAACGTGTAGCCCTCGATCTTCATGACGAAGTCGACGGCGCTCCCGCTCTCCTTGCAGCCGAAGCAATGAAACATGCCGCGGTCCGGGTTCACGTGGAAGCTCGGCGACTTCTCTTTGTGGAACGGACAGAGCCCCACGAAGCTGCGCCCGCGGCGGACGAGCCTCACGGTCTCACCGATCAGCGCGACGATGTCGGTGCGGTCTTTGACGCGCGCGATCGTCTCGGGAGAGATCATGAGGCGTTGAGCCAGATTATCGTAAGGGGTTTGCTTTTGCCTTCCCGCGGCCCTGTCGAGCTTCGTCGCGAGGGCGCCGAGGCTAGGGAGCCCGACCGAGGAATCCTCGGCGATTTTGAGGGAGGGCGACCGACGTATCGGCGCCCGCAGCAGAAGCTCGACGGGCCGCTAGGCGTCGGGGAACGATGAGCCCGGCCCGTGGTGATCGGTGAGGCTCTCGTCGGACTTTTGGTATTCGACCATCTCGGCCTCGGAGGGGGCCTCCGCGTGCTCGGCGAGGAAGCGCGTGTCCTCGCGCACGGTGGGCGGAGGCGCGTCGCCGATGAGCTCGAGCTGCGCGGCGAGCCACTGCTCCTCTTCGATCAGCTCGCGACGGCGCGGATCGGTGAGCTCGCCCTGCCAGTGATCGAGCTCGGCGTCGACCTCCTTGAGCTTCTCGCGCACCTTGATGACGTCGACCTGATCCTTCTCGACGTAGCGCTCGGTGAGGAGCAGCGCGACGTCGTGCGCGACTTCGACGAAGCCGTGGTGCACCGCGACCTTCTTGTCGGACTCGCCGTCGCGGTAGGTGACGAGGCCGGTGCGGAGCGCCGCGAGCACCGGCAAATGCCCTGGCAACACGCCGAATTCGCCCGCGACGCTGGGCGCCGTGAGCGACGTGACGCGCGCGCTGAGCTTGAGCCCAACCGGCGTGACGATCTCGAGCAGGATGTTCTCGGCGGCCATGGATCGCCTCAGCTCGCCGACTTCTGCGCGCGGGCTTTGACCTCGTCCATGCTGCCAGCCATGTAGAAGTCCTGCTCCGAGATGTGGTCGAGCTTGCCGTCGACCAGCTCCTCGAAGCCCGTGATGGTGTCCTTGAGCGACACGTATTTGCCCTCGCGTCCGGTGAACTGCGCGGCGACGAAGAACGGCTGCGAGAGGAACTGCTGGATCCTGCGGGCGCGCGAGACGGTGAGCTTGTCGTCCTCGCTGAGCTCGTCCATGCCCAAGATCGCGATGATGTCTTGCAGATCCTTGTAGCGCTGGAGCGTCTGCTGCACGCGCCGCGCGATGCGGTAGTGGCGCTCGCCGACGATGCGCGGATCGAGCATCGTCGACGTGGAGTCGAGCGGATCGACGGCCGGGTAGATGCCGAGCTCGGCGATCGAGCGCGAGAGCACGGTCGTCGCGTCGAGGTGGGCGAAGGCCGTGGCGGGCGCGGGGTCGGTGAGATCGTCGGCGGGCACGTAGATGGCTTGCACGCTGGTGACCGAGCCCTTGGTCGTGGAGGTGATGCGCTCTTGGAGCGCGCCCATCTCGGTCGACAGCGTGGGCTGGTAACCGACGGCGCTCGGGATGCGGCCGAGGAGCGCGCTCACCTCGGAGCCCGCCTGCGTGAAGCGGAAGATGTTGTCGACGAAGAGCAGCACGTCTTGGCCCTCCTCGTCGCGGAAGTGCTCGGCGACCGTAAGCGCGCTGAGCGCGACGCGGGCGCGCGCGCCGGGCGGCTCGTTCATCTGGCCGTAGATGAGCGCGGCCTTCGAGATGACGGGGCTGCCGTCTTGGAGCTTGGACTCGCTCATCTCCAGGAAGAGGTCGTTGCCCTCGCGGGTGCGCTCGCCGACACCGGCGAACACGCTCACGCCGCCGTGGGCCTTCGCGACGTTG
>CAYTJL010000420.1:0-5629 GCA_964437785.1 uncultured Polyangiaceae bacterium | reverse complement strand
CCCATGGCGCCGTTCGAGAGCTGGTCGCGCGTGCCTCGCTCGCGGTCGATCTCGCGGCACATGGCCGCTTGCGTTTGACACACGGTTGCCCCTCCCGCGGGTGGAAGCTTTGCGAGCAGCTCATCCGCATTGGCTCCGTGCTTGCCCGCGACCACCGCGAGGACGACGCCCGTAATGAGCCCCGCCCCCGCGAGCGTGGCGCCGCCGGCGATGAGCCCGACGCGGAGCGCAGGAGAGCTTGTGTCCCTCTCGATCGGCGCCACGTGGAGCGCCACGACGCGGGACGAGCCGGCGCTCAGCGTGACGGCTTGCTCGGAGTCGGGCCTCCCCGCGAGCCGCGCCACGATGCGATGTGCGCCCGGCTCGACGAACACCTGATCTTCGAGCGGCGACCTTCCGATCGACGAGCCATCGATCAACACGTCGGCGCCGGGGACGTCCACGGTCACCGTCAGCGACGCCACGTGGGCGCGCGCCTTTTCGAGCAGCTTCTCGGCTTTCTCCCGCCGATTCAGCGGAGCGTGCTTGAGGTAAAAAGCGGCGTGCTCGGCGGCGTCGCGATAGCGTTGCAACGCGAGCTCGGAGTCTGCAAGGTTGGCCGCGATCTGCCAATGCTTGTTGAGGCTGAAGGCCGCCCAAAAGGAGGCCCGGGCCTCGGCCCACTTGGACTTCTCAAAGGCCGCGCGGCCCTCCTCGTAGAGCTGACGAGCCTTGTTCGTCATCACGATCTCTTGATCGGAAGGCCCCGGCTCTGCCCGCGCGACACCGATCGAGGCACCGAACAGGGCGATGATAAAGAGCAGGGCATGGCGAGAAGGCTTGTGCATGGTCGTTCTCAGCTCAAAAGACGGGCAATCCTTCAGAGTTCGTCGTAGGCTTGGGAGGAGCGGCCGTTGCCGATACGCTGGGTGCCGGCGGGGACGGCGGCGCGGAGGGCGCTTCCACCTTTCGCCGAGGCGGCGCCGCGTCTTGGTACGGGTCGTCGATCGCTCCTCGCGGCGAGCTCGCGGGTGATGGTGGTTTGATGCTCGGCGGAGCGCTCGCGCTCGACATTGCGCTCGTCGTGGGAAGGGGTGTCGCCTCGTTGCCTGTGTTGATGGCTGTGGGCATCGGCACGCTCACCTTCGCCGTCGTCGCGGCGGTCGCGCTGGTCCGCTCCCCTTGGATGGGCTGGCGCAACATCGCGATGACGCCGATCGCGATCCCAGCCATCGCGATGACGGCGCCGAGCGTCGCCCTCCGCCACGAGCCCGGAGCAGAGGGCTTTGCCGATCGCACGGTCTCTGCGTAGCGAGGATTGCCCCGCTTGCTCACCGCGACCTTCGCCATCTCCAAGGTGCTGTGTGCCTTGGGATCCTTGACCTCCACAGGAGGCACGTAGTCGCGCGCCTCGTCCGGCAAGAGCGGATTCGGATCGCGCGCCTCGGTCATCTCGTAAAAGAACGGCCCTTCGCTCGAACCGAGGTCTTTTGACATCTCGTCGAGCAACGCCTTGACGTCGGGCCGTTGCGCGAGGCCGGTTCGCAGGTTGGGAGGCTCGGGCTTGCTCACGGCTCCTCCTCGCGATCGCTCCCAAAGATGCGCTTTCGCGGCGGCTCAGCCGACACGGCGGGAGTGACCGCCGCCTTGGGCGCAAGGACCGTTGGTTTGCCGGTGGACACAGGCCCCGCGCTTGGCTTGTGCTTCCCTTCGGAGGCGGAGGGAGCCGGCGCTGCGATCGGAGCGCTGCTCACCTCGGGCGCTTTCGCGATCACGTTGGGTGTGGGATCCGCCGCCGGGGCCTCGATCGGCGGCGCTTCGTTCACTGAGGCGACCGGCGCAGGAGCTTTATGCTCTCTCGCGCGCATCAACCCCATCACGACCGCAATGGCTGCGACGCCCACAACGACGCCAATCAAAGCCCCTTTGCGCGTCCGTGACCCTGACTTGCGTTTGGGGAGTTGGAGCGCCCGAGGAGGTGCCTTTTTGATCTCGTTGGGCTGCGGCTTTGCGACCCATCCCGGAATCCGATCGTCAACCCTCTTGCTCGGCGGCATCGGCATCGTCGTGCGCCCAGGATCGGAGGCATCCACGGGAGCGTTTCGCACAGGCTCCGTTCTCTCCCATCGTTTGCGAGAGGGCTCGCTCCGAGGGGGCTCGCTCGGGGAAGCGTGCGGGTGAATGGCGACGCGCGCACGGGGGCTATGGGGCGTTGGCTCTGCGATTTGCGCGACGGCGGCGGGCGCGTACGCTCGCCTTGCTTCAGGGCCGAGAGGCGTGCCCGACGATGAATCCGGGTTCACCTCATCCGAGGGCATCCCAAGGTGTGCGCGCGTCTTTCGGACGTCCAAGAGCAGCTCCCAAAGCGCTTGCGCAAAGGCTTCTGCGCTGGGCCATCGATCCTCGGGGCGCTTCTGAAGTGCCTTCTCGACGAGGGCCCACACCTCGGGCGCGATCCCCATCTCGGTCAGCGGCGCGGGCATGTGTCGCGCTTGCATCTCGGCGATTTGGCTCGCGGTGGGCATCTCGCCGTCCAGATATCCAAACGGGTATCGGCCCGAGAGCATCTCGTAGAGGACGAGCCCAATCTGATAGACGTCGGACGCATACCCGGGCGGCTCGCTCAGCACCATCTCGGGCGACATATACGAGGGCGTGCCCAAGCTCAGCGAGTTTCGTCCGGTGCTCTTGAACCCCCAACCATTGAACTTCGCGATCCCGAAGTCGAGGACCTTGGCGACGCGCTTGCTCGTGAGGAACACGTTCTCGGGCTTGATGTCGCGGTGGACCACGCGCAGCTCGTGCGCCTGCGCGACGCCGCACGTGATCTCGAACGCGATGCGGAGCGCCTCCTCTTCATCGAAGGTTTGCCCTTGGTTCAGGCGGGCGCGCAGCGTGGCGCCGTCGAGTCGCTCCATCGCGAGCCAGAGCAGCTCTTCCCCGTGGTCCCCTCGAACGAAGTCGGCCTCTCGGAACGAGACGACGTTGATGTGATCGATCTTGGAGAGGATCATCACCTCGCGGTGAAAGCGATCTCTCGCGTCGCGGTCTTGTTGCCTGCTCAAACGAAGGAGCTTGATGGCCGCGGGCTGGTTGACGAGGGTGTGGGCCGCCTCCCAAACCTCGGAGAAGCCCCCGATGTCGATGAGCTTGGTCAGGACATAGGGACCGCAACGAAGGCCCGGATACCCGCTCCTCGGGACCTCTCCGCTCGTTCGATCGTTGGCTACGGGCTCGCTTCGCATCGCAGTTTCTCGCGTATTTGTGGCATTTGCTCGCTACTCTTGGAAGCTCGGCCAGGGATCGGGGGAGAGCCGTGCTCGCAATCGTGCCAATGCACCTCGATGACGTGCCATGATGGTCGTGCGCCCATATCCGAGCGCCTTGCCCACCTCTTCCAACGGAAGCTCCTCGTTCCAGTGCATCGTAAGGATGCGCTGATCCTCTTGAGTCAGGCCGGCGCGCGCGGCGGCGAGCTTCTGGTGCATGTCTCGGCGGATGATGGCCTCCTCGGGATCTGCACAGGTGACGGCGAGCCATGCGGCGACGCCCAACGCGTCGTGGAAGCCTTCGGCGTCGAGGTCTTTGGCGCCGGCCAAGTCATCGAGCGCCTTGACGATCCCGAGCGCGACGTCACGTAGCAATTCGCGGCGGGTCTCCTCGATTTCAAGCTGACCGATGACGTGGTTCATCATCGCGCCGAACACCGAGGGATGAACGAACGCGTCAAAGGGTGTGCCCCGTGCGGGATCATACCGGCGCGCTTGTTCGGCCGCCGTGAGCATGCCAATCGACACGAGCTCGGCGAGCTCCGTCTTGGCTGGGTATTGCCGGTGAAGCCGCGTCGCGACGCGTTCGATCATGAGCCTCGCCTGGAGGACCCAACGATGCTCCCACTCGGCGCGATCCGGGATGCGCCGAGCAGGGAACGGGACGACGGTCCGGTCGCTCACTCGCTCCTCCCGTTTCCGTTCGGCCGGCCTTTGCTCCGCTTCGTGCGCGCCCGCGCGAGCGCCTCTTTTCGGAGCGCGGTCGCCGTTGGATGGGTCGCGGCAGCGTCGGTGAGCATGCCGCGCATCATGGCGAGCACGTCGGCCGGCACGTTCCCTTCGAGCGGCGCGAGGGCGCGCTTGGCCTCCGCTTCGAGGTACGCCTCTTCCTCCGCTTCTTCCGTGGGCGAGGCCGCGACGTTTTGCGGGGGCTTGCCGTTGGGTTGATCGGGCCGCTTGCTCATACCTATAAAGTCATAGGATTTGGGCCCGGGTGTCGGAAAATTTTCGATTTTTCTTTCGTCACCTATCTTATGTTCAGCGCGCGAAAAAAAGCCCGGCGGCGCCCGCGCGCGCGCGGAGAGGGTTCTTCTCACGGCTCCAGCAGCTTGCCGAAATCGAGCAGGGGCCAGCGCTTCATGCGGGGCGGGCAGCGGACGTTGAGCTTCTTCATCGCGCGCCGCATGGTCTCGATCGCGCGGGTGTGCCTGCGGAACGCGGTGCTTCGAGAGACGCCGAGCACGGCGGCGGTCTCTTCGATGTCGTGGCCCTCGTGGTAGATGAGCCAGAGCATGCGCCTGTCTTTGGGCGGGAGCACGTGGAGAGACGCGGCGATCGCGTCGCGGATCTCGTGCAACGTCTCGCGGTCTTCGAGCTCCACGTCGAGGTTGTTCGCGTCCTCGTCGTAGGCGGCGATCGTGCTCGCGAGGGCCAACGATTCGAGGAAGCCGTCGAGCCGTCGAGACAGCTCGTCATCGTCGTGCTCAAGGATGTTGTAGTTGTCGCGGTAGGCGGCCTGAAGGTGGCTTGAGCCGAGGAGCATGGCGCGCTCTTGGCGGAGCCGCCGTTGGGTGGTCCGCACCGCGCGCAGCATGCCTCCGTTGACCCACTGGCGCGCGTAGTTCTCCCATGAGGTGTTGCGCTCCGGGATGAAGAGGTCCGCCGCGCGCGCGAGCGCGAAGAGCGCGCCGCTCACCAAGTCTTGTCGATCGACGTAGCCCTTGAACCGCCATTCGTAGTAGTCGGCGCGGCGCTGGATGAGACCCTCCATCACCTTGATGAGCATCTCGCGTTGCTTCCGTCGATCGTCCACGTCGCGATCGTCGGTCATGCCCCCTCCGACCCGCTGCCAGCGGCAGGATCGATGTCTTTCTTGGCCACCTTCCCGCTCTTGTCGACGCCCGGGCGAGACCTGAGCTGCGCCAAGATCGCCTTGGCCATCGGGTGATTTTCCGCGGCGTCGGTGAGGATCTCGCGGAGCGTGGCGAGCATCTCCGGCGACACCCTCCCCTCGTACATCGCGAGGGCGCGCTTGATGAACGACTCGGTCAGCGGGTCGGGGTGAGGTTCAGGAGCGGGAGCAGGCTTCTCGTCGGAGGGCATGGCGTGACCACCGTAGGACCGATGTCCCGGTGCCGTGGCCCGCTCGTCTGAAACAAGTGCTCGCCTTCACGTCGCCGCCTCGCGAAGCAGAGCACGGATCGCGGTGAATTGCACCTGGGTCATCGCGGGCGACGTCACGGGCCCACGGGCACGTCCCGAAGCGCCGCGCCCTCGGCCGTCACCTCCGCGTAGGTCGGGCGGGGAGAGCCGTGAATCTGGCGCGCGTCGAGCTTGTCGATCCACGCCTCGACGTCCTTGTCGGTGGCGAGCGTGGGGAT
>CAYTJL010000419.1:0-5638 GCA_964437785.1 uncultured Polyangiaceae bacterium | reverse complement strand
GCCTGCGCCGCGCCGAGCCCGAGCTCCTGAACCGCGATCTCGCGCATGCGATACTTCTGCACCTTGCCCGTGACGGTGAGCGGGAAGCTCTCCGTGAAGCGCCAATAACGAGGGATCTTGTAGGTGGCGATACGGCCCGTGCAATACGCGAGGAGCGCGCTCTCGTCGGCCTCTGCGCCGGGCCGGAGCCGGATCCACGCCATCACCTCTTCGCCGTATTTGACGCTCGGGACGCCGATGATCTGCGCCTCGGACACGGCCGGGTGTCCGTGCAAGAACTCCTCGATCTCGCGAGGATAGATGTTCTCGCCGCCGCGGATGATCATGTCTTTGATGCGCCCGACGATGTTGAGGTAGCCCTCGTCGTCCATCGTCGCGAGGTCGCCCGTGTGCATCCACCCGGCCGCGTCGATGGCGGCGCTCGTGGCCTCGTGGTTCTGCCAATAGCCGAGCATCACAGAGTAACCGCGCGTGCAGAGCTCGCCCGACGCGCCCCGGGGGAGCGTGATGCCCGTCTCGGGATCGACGATCTTGATCTCGACGTGGGGGTGAATCCGGCCCACGGTCGCGACGCGTTTGTCGAGCGGATCGTCGAGGGCGCTCTGCGTCGAGACGGGGGAGGTCTCGGTCATGCCATAACAGATGGTCACCTCGCGCATGTTCATCTTGGATTGGACTTGCTTCATCACCTCGACCGGGCACGGTGAGCCGGCCATGATGCCTGTCCTCAGCGACGAGAGATCGAATTCACCGAAGCGCGGGTGATCGAGCTCGGCGATGAACATGGTGGGCACTCCATAGAGCGCGGCGCACCGCTCGGCCTGTACGGTCTCGAGCACGCTGAGCGGGTCGAACGCCTCGGCGGGCACCACGATGGTGGCCCCGTGCGTGACGGCGGCGAGGTTGCCCATCACCATCCCGAAGCAGTGATAAAACGGGACCGGCACGCAGATTTTGTCGCCCGGCTGGAGCCCGAGCCCCTCGCCCACGAAGAAGCCGTTGTTCACGATGTTGTGGTGCGAGAGCGTGGCCCCTTTAGGAAAGCCCGTCGTGCCCGAGGTGTATTGGATGTTGATGGGGTCGTCGAACGACAAGCTCGCTTCGCGATCGCGGAGCGCGTTCGGGCTCACGTGCGCGCCCGCCTGGCACAGCTCTCCGAACGCGTCGTCGAGGACGATCGAGAGGCGAAGCCCGTGGAGCTTGTCCGCCACCTCGGCCAACATCGCGACATAATCGCTCTGCCGGAAGCCCCTCGCGAGGAGCAGCACGCTCACGCCCGATTGCCGGAGGGCGTATTCGAGCTCCGCGGTTTTGTAGGCAGGGTTGATGTTGACCAAGATCGCGCCGATGCGCGCGGTCGCGAGCTGCACGGCCACCCACTCCCAGCGGTTCGGCGACCAGATGCCCACGCGATCGCCCTTCTGCACGCCGTACGCGAGGAGCCCCAACGCGACCTCGGTGGTCGCGTCCCACAGCGCGCGATACGTCGCGCGATAGCCCTGCGAGCGCACGACGAGCGCCTCGTTGTCGGGGAAGCGCTCGGCGGCGCGGCGGAGGTTCTCGCCGATGGTCTCGCCGAGGAGCGGAGTCGTGCAGGTGCCGTGGGTGTACGAGGCGCGTCGGGTCGTCACGGAGCGACGGTATCACCAACCCGCGCGCCCTGGAAGGACGCTCTCAGAGCATGTTCACGCGAAGCTCGTAGTTGCCCTGCGCGGTGTTGCCTCGCCAGTATTCGAGGTTGAAGTCGGTGAGCTCCAAGAAGCCATAACCGACCTTGCCGCCGTGCGCGACGCGCACGATGACCACCGTGTTGGCCCAGTTGTACGTGTGTTGGATGTTGCAGGTCGCCTCGAACGGGCACGCCCCGAGCGACGCGCGCCCGGAGGCGTCGGCGGTGAGCGTGAGGTCCGGGGTGTTGTCGTAGACCTTGGCGTACCAGCCGCTCCCCTGCGCGGCGCGATAGATCTTCACGCTCGCGCCGCCGAGCACGGTCCCGGCCGCGTTCTTGACCGTGAGCGTGTTCTGCGCGGGGATGTCGCGGAGGTATTTGCCGATGTTCCCAGGAGCGTTGTAGTTGCCGAGCGTCGCGCGATGGCCCGCGATCCGGTTCAACGCCCCGACGCTGTGCCGATCGACGAGCGGGAGATTCCCGTTCATGAGGCCTGTGTACTTGGCGTAATAGACCGCGTCGCTCGAAACGAGCGGCATCCACGCGCTCCCCGCGACCGGGGCGCCGTTCTCTTGGATGGCCACCGAGGAGCCCGTCGTGGGCCCGTGATGGACGTTGAACCCATACACGTCGACGAGGTAGCGCGCGTGGCCGAGCTCGTGGAGCAGCGACGCTTCGTAATAAAACGGGTTCGACGTGCTCACGGTCGAGTGGTCGGCGTAAAAGGTGGAGCCCGGCGCGACCGACGTGGCGGGGAAGCCCCATTGGAGATCAACGCTCCTGTCGTTGAGATCCGGGTTGTTCGTGGGGAGCCCGCCCGCGAGTGGGAGCGCGCCGTCGGGCACGACGGTGATCTTGTCGAGCCGGATGCGATCGAGGACGCCGCTCGGCGACTCGGGATACACGGAGTCGGCGAACATCTTGTTCCACATCGTGACGTGGCGCTGCGCCCAGTCCTCCCACGAATTCGACCCCACGCCGAGGTCATGTTGGTATTGATCGAAGTAGTTGTACACGCTCTGCTCGACCCAGAGCCCCACGCTGATCGCGTTGGTCGCGAATTCGACGCTGTTGTTGCCCTCTTCGCTCTCGAAGAACACATCCATCGGATCGAGGACGAGCTTCAGCGTGTGCCGCGTGAAGGTCCACGTCCACGGCAGATCGATGGTCGCCGTGCCGTTCGCGGGGATGTCCACCGAGCCCGACGCGATCACGTTGCCGTTTTGGAGCCAGCGATACGGCACCGCCTTGACCGGGATCGTAGACTTGTTCCGCACGTTCGCGCGCCACGTGATCGCTTGTCCTGCGGTGGGCCACCCCTCCACGCCGGGGTTCTGGCTCCCCCACACGTAATCGATCCTCGGCAGGCGGGTCACCCACCCTGCGACGAGATCGATGCGCGGGAGATCTTCACACGCGAAGATGGATGTCCACCCGCAGTTGAGGTCGTTCCACTTGCCGTCTTGGAGGAGCTGCGCGCAGTTCTCGTTGGTCCATCCGTTGGGCTCGTACGTCCCCCAGCTCGAATATCCGGCGGTGGTCTGGCCGTCGACCCAACGCCACGTCCCCTCGGACGCCGCGTCGGTGAGCCCGATCCAGCGGCCGTATCCCATGGGCTTCGACGCGAGCCACGCGGCCTCCGACGCGTCGTCGATCTTGGCGAGGTCTTGGCCTTTGGCGTTGCACGCCTCGCGCGCGGTCGCGAAGTCCACGGGCGTGTCGCAGAGGCTGTAGCTCCGGCCGTTGTAGGTCACCGTGGTGCACGCGCAGACGTTGCCCTCGTCGATGAGGCCGTCACCGTCGTTGTCCGCGCCGTCGCACAGCTCGGCGGGGCGCTGCTCGCAGAGGAAGATCGACGTCCAACCGCAGTTGAGGTCGTTCCACTTGCCGTCTTGCAGCACTTGGCCGCAGTTCTCGTTGGCAAGGCCGTTGGGCTCGTACGTCCCCCAGTTGGTATAAGGAGAGACGAGGCTCCCGTCGGCCCACCGATACACGCCCTCCACCGCCGCGTCGTTCACGCCCGTCCAGCGGCCATAGCCCATGGGCTGCGTCGCGAGCCAGCTCGACTCCGCCGCCGTCTCGATCCGCGCGAGATCCAGGCCCATCGCGCGGCACGCCGCCTTCGCCTTGCCCCAGTCGACGGCGGTGTCACAGAGCATGTATTGATGCCCGCCGTTGGTCTTCGAGGTGCACGCGCACACGTTGCCTTCGTCGATGAAGCCGTCGCCGTCGTTGTCGATGCCGTCGCAGACCTCGGTGACGAGCGCGTCCTCCGCCTCGCCGATCTTCTCCTCGTCGCCGCCGTCCGCGGCGAACGGATCCGCTTGAGACTCCGAATAACCGGAGGATTCGATGCACCCGGCGACGCCGATGGTGGCGAGGACCAACGATGCTGCAAAGCGTTTGGTGATCATGATCGGGATGAGATCCTTTGGTGGTTCAAACGTTGGATGGTCGTCGAGCCCCCCGCGCGGAGCGGGGCAAGCGCGTGAAGCGGCGCCGCTGCGAGAACCTTCAGCCGCGGCAAACCCCTCTTCGATTGAGCCCGGCGCAATCTGTCATCCGACGATGAAAAAACAAGCGCCTCAAATGCCCTATCTGCGCGGGCGGGCGCGGCGTTGCAAATACGGAATGACCCCTGTCAAAGGAGAAAAACCTCAAACACTCCCCGGGCGTGCAATCACGCGAGGGTGTCCTATCGAATTTGCAAGGACGGCCGCGCCGTCCCCATGCGATCACGCCCTCACTCGATCGCGGCGCAGAAGGCCGCATAATCGGCCTCGACCTTCGCGGCGTACAGAGCGGCGTAGTCGACGACAGGACGCTTGAACGCGCCGCGGCGGCCAAACGCGATGAGGTCATCGGCGCTCGCGGATCCGCTCCTCCCGCTGCTCCGCAGCTCGGCCCACGCGGTGAGCCGCGCCATGATGGTCACGACCTCACGGATCTTGTCGGGCTTGTTTTTGTGCTCGTCGAACGCGATCTTGTCTTGTGTGGGTTGGAGCTCTTTGAGCACGAAGGGCCGCCCATCGACCTTGAGCGCGCGGAGGAGCGCCGGCCTCCGGCCGAGCATCTTGCGTTGGACCTCGACCACGCGGTGCGCGTGGCTCTCCCACGCCGGCTGAGGGACGGGCAGATACGGTTCGAGCGCAGACGCGTTTGCCTCTTTGAGGTCGAGGAGGAAGTTGTCGTCGGGCGACCCGCGGCCCTCGACCACGACCACATAACGGCGGACGCCCAAGCTGCCTGTGCCGGCGATCCTGCGGGCGACGTCGATCACGTCGAAGAAGCGCGGCGCCTCCATGCCCTTCGCGCCCTCGGCGCCCGCGAGCGACGCGATGATCGCCTCGACCACGGCGCGCTCTTCGGCGCTCACCGCCGTGGCGCGGACCTCATCGAGGCGAAGGCGGCGCCTGCCCTTCTTGACGTCGCAGCGTTTGTCGAGAAACTCCGCGCGCTTTCGCTTCTCGGCGGCGTCCATCAGGTCGGCCACCATGCCCGCGGCGTCGCGCCGATCGAGGAGCAGCGGATAGCCCTCGGCGAGCTCGGCGGCGTACGTGTCGACGAGATGCGCGGCGAGCGCCTTCGCGTCCGCGGCGCTCACGGCGAGGGTCCTCGCGCCGACGATGAGGCTCGTCGCGAGCCGCGTGATGTCCCACGTGCAGGGCGCGAGCGCGGCCTCGTCGAAGTCGTTCAAATCGAAGTAGACAGCGCGGTTGTCGCCCTTGTACGTGCCAAAGTTGCCGGCGTGCAAATCGCCGCAGCTCCAGGCCGCGGGGGCGTCGTCGAGCGCGCCGCCCTTGGGCCAATCTTCATAGAAGAGATGGCACGTGCCGCGCAAAAACAGGAAGGGGTCTTTGCGCAGCGCCGCGTATTTGCGCGGCAACATCGCGGGATCACGACCCTCGTTGTAACGAGTGACGCGCGCGACGACATGGCGGCTCTCCATCGCGGCATGGTCGCCGAAAG
>CAYTJL010000418.1:0-5648 GCA_964437785.1 uncultured Polyangiaceae bacterium | reverse complement strand
GCTCGTCGAGCCCGCACATCTCACGGCCGACGGTCTCCAAGAACCAGCCAATCCCCTCGCGCTTGGCGCGATCGGCGATGAGGCGCGCCAGCGCGGCGAGGCCCGTCTCCACCACGTTGGCCGCGGCGGCGCCGAGATCCAGCGCGGGGAGGGCGGATCCGGTCGGTGGCTTTACGATGGTATCGTCGATTCCATCAACCGATGATGAGATCGAAATCCCGGAGAGGCTTGTCACCTTGGCGGCTTTGGCAGCGTCGTTGAGGGACGCTTCGTTGGCCCGCACGAGCCGGACCGTCTTTACCCCCATGTCTTGCTCCAGCGCCTCGATCAGCTTGCTCACAGATCCCCAGTCTGCCAGCACCGCCGCGTTGGCCGCGACCGGATCGGTGAAGACGCGGATATCGACGAACGCGTGCCTGTCCTTGTCCTTCTTGGGAGTCCCGAGATCGACGCAAAGGGTGTTCCGAAGCTTCGCGTGTGAGCTGTCGCCATCGCCTCCAAATTTTCGATAGGCTTCGGCGAGCTCATCCACCTTGGCTTTGGTCAGCTCCCTGAGGGCGACGCGCGCAGGATCTTTTTCGTCCTTCGTGGCCTTGACGTAATCGGTCTTGAATGCGTCCAGGGATTGCGTGGGTTTTTCAGAGTTGAACAGCGGCTCGTTGCAGATCGTCTTGAGGTCTTGTGCCAGGCGCATGAGCCGGAGCACGCGTCCGAGATGCAGCTTGTTGCGATCCTCCTCTGCCTTCTTCCGCGCTGCGCGCGCGTTTTGGTTCTTCGCCCCAGCTTTCGGCTTGTCGTCGTCTTTGTCTTTGTCCGCCGCGGCCGCCGGCAGCGACCATGTGAAGATCAGCGCAGCGGCGCAGACGAGCGAGACCCATGTCGCGATCATCCTGCGCAGAATCAATAATCTCATGACCCACCTCCACGTGGGGTCACGCAATCAACGTGCCCGGCCGCTATCTCCCCGAATGTGAGGGCCGCTTGCGCGCAATGTCCAGTGGAATGGACTCTTTGGACTGGGCATGTCCACCGGAGTGGACTCCATGTCACGCGACCGCCGCCGCCGTCCCCCCGCCCGCTTTGCCCTTCTGATCGGCCCACGCGGCGCCCTCGTTCACCTTCACGCTCACGAGCTTGGAGACGCCGGGCTCCTGCATGGTGACGCCATAGAGCACGTCGACCGACTGCATGGTGCGTTTGATATGCGTGATCAAGATGAATTGAGAGTGCGTGGTCATCGCGCGGATGGCCTCGTTGTAACGAGTCACGTTGGCCTCGTCGAGCGGGGCGTCGACCTCGTCGAGCACGCAGAACGGAGAGGGCTTGAACTGGAAGATGGCGAAGATGAGGCTCACCGCGGTGAGCGCCTTCTCACCGCCGCTCATCAGCTCGATGTTGCCGAGCTTCTTGCCGGGCGGCTGCGCCAAGATCTCGATGCCCGTGTCGAGCATGTCATCGGGGTTGGTCAACCGCAGCTCGGCCTGGCCGCCGCGGAACATCTTGGGGAAGAGCGCTTTGAAGCGCGCGTTGATGCCCTCGAAGGTGGTCTTGAAGAGGCGTTTGCACTCCCGGTTCATCTGGGCGATGGCCTTGTCCAAGTCGTCGAGCGCCTTCTCCAGATCGGCCTTTTGCTCCGAATAATACTTGTAGCGCCCCTCGGCCTCGGCGTGCTCGCGCATGGCGTCGATGTTGACCGGGCCCATGCGCTCGATGAGCTCGGTGAGCTCGGTGATGCGTGAGCGGTGCGCGGCGTCGACCAAAGGACGCCTGTGATAGTCGCCCGCCACCTTGGCGAGCTCGAGCCCGCGGAAGCGCTCGCGTACGCCCTCGACGAGGTGCGTGTGCGAGAGGTTGAGCCGCTGGAGCGCCATCTCGTGCTTTTGCAAGGCCTCGCTCGACTCGGCGAGCTCGATGCGAAGGCCCTTGAGATCGGCCTCGCGCGTGGTGAGCGCTTGCCTCGCCTCGTCGAGCGCGCGGCGTGACGCTTCGAGATCCGCGTGCGCCGCCTGCGCCGTGGTGACCGCGACGTGCAGCGCCTCGCGACCGACCACCATCGCAGCGGCCGCGCGCCCCGCGCCGCGCGCGTGCTCGGCGCGCTCGTCGTCGAGCTTGGTGATGCGGCCGCGCAGCTCGTCGACCGATCGCGCGAGCCGCTCGGCCGTGCTCTTGAGCGAGGTGACGCGCTCGCGGACACGCGCGAGCCGCACCTTGCGATCGGTCACCACCGACTGCTGGCCGAGCACGCGCTCGCGCCACTCGGCGGCGACGAGCTCCGCGCGCTCGAGCCCCTCGGAGGCCTCCTCGTGCGCGCGCCTGCCCGTGGCGAGCTTCTCCTCGGCGCCCGCGTGATCTTCGCGCGCGCGCTCCAGCGCGTCGCCGATCTCTTCGAGCTCGCGCTCGACAACGGCGAGGCGCTTGTCGATCGTCGCGTGTTGATCTTCGGCGCGCTTCAGGTCTTTTTCGGCCGTGATCAGCGCGATCTCACCTTGGTGCGCCTCGGTGCGCGCGCGATCGAGCGCGGTCGTCACCTCGGTGATCGAGAGCCGGAGCGCTTGTTGCGCCGCGAGGATCGCCGTCACCTCGTCGCTCTTCTTGGCGACCACGTCGTGCAGCTCGCGGATCTCGCGGCGCTGCTCGACCATGCCCTCGGCCACGCGATCGCCCTGCCCGCCGCTCACGCGACCATCGGGCCGGACCACCGTGCCGTCGCGCGCGACGAGCGGCACGCCCGCGCCCTCGGCCATGAGCCGGAGCGCGTCCGCGGCCGTCTCGACCACGACCGCGGGGCCGACGAGCGCGCGCACGATCCCCTCGTCTTCAGGCGCAAAACGAAGGCGATCCGCGAGCGGGCCGATCACGCCGGGGCCGTCGATCGTCGCGCGCGCGCTGCCCGCGACGAACGGGGGCCGAGCGAGCACGAGGCTCGCGCGGCCGGCCTTCTTCTGCGCGAGCTCGGCGAGCAGGTGCGCGCCGCGCTCGGCGTCGCGGACCACGATCGCTTGCAGCTCCTCGCCGATGAGACCGGCGAGCGCGTGCGTGAGATCGGCCGGCGCCTCGATGCGATCGGCGACCAGGCCGAGCAGCGCGGGATCCTTGGTTTTGAGGAGATTCTTGACGCCCGTGCCCACGCCTTCGAGCCGCGCGTGGAGGTCCTCGAGCGCGCGGAGGCGGCTCCGCTTTTGGTTGAGCTCGGCCTTGTCGTGCTCGACCTTGCGATCGAGCTCGACCGCCTCTTCGCGGAGGCGCTTGGCCTCGACCTCGAGGCGCGCCTTCTCGTCGACGCTGATCCGCTTGCCTTCGCGCAGATCCGTGACGTGCCGGACGAGCTCGTCGCGCCTCCGCGCGAGATCTTCGCCTTCGAAGCGCAGCCGGCCGAGCTCGTCCTCGTGCTTGACCCTGCGCTGCGACATGTCCGTGAGCCGCCGCTCGAAGCCGTGGAGGCTGGCCTCGGACGCGGCGACTTGCGCCTGCGCTTCGGCCGCGCGCTTGCGGATCGCGGCGACCTCCTGCTCGGCGACGCGCTCGCCGTGGCGCAGCTCTTCGAGCCGCTCGTGCTCTTCGAGCGCGCGCTCGGACTCGCTCGCCTCTTCGCGCTCGACGCCCGCGAGCTGCTCTTCGAGCCCGTGCTTCTCGTCGATGAGCTCGCGGATCGTGCGCTCGAGATCCTCCTGCTCGGTCGTGGCCGCCGCGCGCCGCTCCTCCAAATGACGGAAGCGATCGCGCGAGCGGGCGATCTCGGTCTCGTGCCCGCGCACCTCGTTGTCGGCGTAAAACGCCTTGGTTTGCGCCTTGTCCGCGCGATCCTCCGCCGTGAGCGCGGCCTCGCGCACGACCGCGAGCTCGGCCTCGCGCGCGGCGAGCGCGGTGCGCGCGACCTGCTCGCGCTCGCCCATCACGGAGCGGCCCGCCTCTTCGACCTTGGTGAGCGCGATGATCTCGAGGAGCTTGTGCGACGCCTCGTGCAGCACCAAGTCTTCGAGCTCGCGGCGGTAGCTCACGTAGCGCTCGGCCTTGGCCGCCTGTCGCTTGAGCGACGCGAGGTTGCGCTGGATCTCGGCGACGATGTCTCCCACGCGGAGCAGGTTCTGCCGCGTCTGATCCATCTTCTGCTCGGCCTGTTTTTTACGGGCTTTGTACTTGGTGATGCCCGCGGCCTCCTCGATGATGAGGCGGCGATCTTCGGGCCGCGCCGACACGATGAGCCCGATTTTTCCCTGCTCGATGATCGAATACGCCTTGGTGCCGACGCCGGTGCCGAGGAACAGATCGGTCACGTCGCGAAGGCGCACCTGCGTTTTGTTGATGAGGTACTCGCTCGTGCCGTCGCGGTAGAGCCGGCGCGTGACCGCGATCTCGGCGTAGTCTTTGTACTCGATGGGGAGGCCCTGCGCGCCTTCGGGATCGGTGTTGTCGAAGGTGAGCGTCACCTCGGCCAAGCCGTGCGGCCCGCGGTGCTCGGAGCCGTTGAAGATGACGTCGGTCATCGCCTTGCCGCGGAGGTGCCGGGCGCTCTGCTCGCCCATGCACCAGCGGATGGCGTCGACGATGTTGGACTTGCCGCAGCCGTTGGGGCCGACGATGCCGACCACGTCCGTGTCGAAGTGGACCACGGTGCGATCGACGAACGATTTGAAGCCGCTGATTTCGAGCTTGCGGATGCGCATGGGATGTCCGGGCCCAGTCCAGCCGGGCCCGCCTGTTCGGAGCGCTGTGCCCCGAGGTGACGGCTTTATGCCGACTCTTTGTGGCTATCGCTGCCGCGCGCCCGCTGCAAGCGCGGAGATATCCACAGGCGCACGGCGCTACGCGCTCATTGGGCGAACTTGGCGAACGGACAGCACGAGGGCACGCCGGAGCAGAAGTCGGCTTGTCCCGTGCACGTGCAGAGGGTCTGGCCGTTGAGGCTGCACGTGCAGCTCGGTCCCGAGCAGAGCGACTCCCAGTTGTTGCCGCTCGGCTTCTCACAGAAGATGATGCCGCATTGGGCCGGCTCCCCGGAGCTCGCCGCCGCGCTGCCCCCGCACACCTCCAAGAAGCCGAGCACCGGAGGCACGTTGGCGCATTGACCGTTGCCGCTGCTGCTGCTGCTCGTGGACGACTGGCCTGCTCCTCCGTTACCTCCGCTGCCGCCGCCTCCTCCAACGGAGCCGGGGTCGACGAAGACCTTGCCTCCGCACGCGGCGACGAGGCCAACGACGATGAAGAGCGCGATCAGCCTTTTGTGCATCATTTCTTCTTCTCGAGGATCACGAATTGAACGCGACGGTTTTGGCCCCTCCCGACACCGATACGGTTATCGGCCTGGGGCTTCCAAAAGCCATAACCCTTGGCGACCAGCTTGTCGGGCGCGATGCCCGCGTCGATGAGCCATTGCCGGACGGCGTCCGCGCGCTGCTGGGAGAGGCGTTGGTTGAACTCCTCGGATCCCGAGTCATCCGTGTGGCCCTGCACCTCAATCTTGATGATCTCCGGGTGGGATTGGATGAAGTCCCGGATCTCCTTCATCAGATCTTCGGACACGGGCGAGACCGTCTCTTGCTTGCTCTTCCCGTAGCTCTTGAACTGGATCTGCGTGCTGATCGAGATCTCCCCATCTCCCATCCTCACGAACTTGGGGCACCCGTTCTCCTTCGGGTCCTTGGACGCGA
>CAYTJL010000417.1:0-5663 GCA_964437785.1 uncultured Polyangiaceae bacterium | reverse complement strand
GGCCGCCAAGCAAGCTCCGGGCGCCTGTGAAGCCGTTGACGCGCACAACGAGAGCGCGATCGCCGCCGGCGCCAAAGAGCTCGACAACGCGGTGAAGTCAGGGGCGATCCCGAGCGCATGGACGGTGGACCGGCCGCCGATCGAGGCGCCGTGCTTCGAGACGGCCGCTGGGGCGTGGGCCAAAAAGATCACGCGCGTCCGCCATGGCGGGGTGACCGAGGCCTTCTGGTCCCTCGTCCACATCGGCAAAGACGGCCGGGAGACCTCGCTGGAGGGGTCGGGCGACAGCCCGTTCTACGATGTTTGCTGCTCACCCACCCGCGCTGTCAAGCGGGTTATGCTGTTCGATTTCGACGGTGACGGCGACCCGGAGATCGGGTTTGACGTGGAGGCAGAGGGGCCGGAGGGCGACACGAGCCTCTATCACCACCTCTACACGTTCCGAGATGGAGCGATCAAACCTTATCCCGTCCCGTTCACCGGGAGGCTCGAAGACATCGACAAAGACGGCCGCCCCGATCTGATCCGCGAGCACAACGAGGTCGTCAAAACGATGTGCGACGCGTACGAGCCGGTCTCCGGCCCCGCCGTCATCGCGCATGCGCTCCCCAATGGCACGTTCTCTACCACAGATAAGGTGGCCGCCGATCACGCAAAGAAGGTGTGCCCGAAAAAGCCCGAACGCATCGTGGTCCGAAAGGGCCGCGTCGTGGATGAGGCGAGCACGGACAAAAACGCTCTCTGCGCCCGCCTTTGGGGCGCGACCGCCGACGAGATCAAGGCGGCCATCGCGCGCGACTGCCACGCGCTCGATCCTCGATCGGCGTGCGCGAACGCTCCTCCGCCTCGGCCGGAGCTCAACGAGTGCCGCCATCGAGATGTGGTGATCGCGTGGGCGGAGGCCTTGCCGGCGGTGCTCGGCGCAGCGGGCAAATGAGCAGGGATCCGGCGTAGAACCGGCCAAGAGCGACGGCGCCGGTCACAAACGCGCGCCCTCCGCCGATAGCCCCGGGTATGCCTACCTCCCGGAGCTGCCAAACCCTCCTCGCGCTCACCCTCACCCTCTTCGGATGCGCGGCCCCGTACAGCCCGCCGCCCGCTCCCCGCGCTCCTCCTCCGACCATCGAGCATGTCCCTGCCCCGCCGCCCGCGCCACAACCCCCTTGGGAGACCTCCGTCGAGCCCGCGTTGGCAAAGCTCCCACCGGCGCTCCAAACGGTGATTCGATCCGCGCTCCGCCGCGGGATCGGCAGCAAGCCGAGCGGCGCCGATGAGGACGACCCCAAACACTGCAACGCTCCGGTCAGCTCTTACCCCATCTCCCCCGACGGAGACATCATTACAGGCTGCGGCGCCGCGCTCTGGGTCGACGGCCGCGGCGCGCCCATCGGATATCGCGAAGGGAGCCACGTAGAGCGGTTGCGCGACAGGGCGATCGCGCTGGCGACCAACCCGGAACAACTGCTCACGCGAACGCTCTCTCCAGCGCCGGACAAGCCCGGAGTGACCTTCCAGATGCGCGGGGAGCACTCCATCGCGTGGAGCGTCGTGCGTGGGACGTCGTTCCTTATCGCGTTCAGCACGGACATGGGGAGTCATGCGCCGCGCTGGATCGTGGGGACGATGCCGGCGCGCGCCGGAGAGGCCCAGGGTCCCTTCACGCAGGTCGATGATTGGGAGGACGCCCTTATCATGTACGGCAACACCAACAACTCCGAAGATCGGCTGGTCTACAACGCGCCTCTCGCCCTCTCCAGCGACGGTGAATGGTTGCTCGATCTGCGCGCGCGCCAACGCACCATCCGCGGGATGCGCACCACGAAGCACATCGTCGTGCCGGCCGCCTGCGCCGGGTGGCTCCGCTTCTTCGATTTCGCGCCGGGCACCGGCCGCTTCCATCTGGCCGTGTCGAACGATATCCACCCTGTGATGGGAGTGGTCCGCCATTGCCAAATCGATCGCGCCGGCCGCCTCATCTCCATGCGTCCTTTACGACCGCTGCCGGATTCGGGGTGCATCAACCACCGTCACCACCAGTGCTCGGTCGCCCTCGACCAGGTCTGGCTCGGCGGCCTCGTGCTCTCTACACACGAGGACACGGGGATGGGCCCCTTTCCGAGCGAGCTCTTCGACGCGCGCACAGGGCGGCACATCCCGCTGGGGTTCGTCAAAGCACGCTCCGATCGTATCGAGGGGATCGCGCCTCTGGCCAAGCTCTTCGTCACGCTGCGCAACGTGGATGGACGGCTCGCCCGCACCGAGACGCCGATCGACGATGCCTTCTTCAAGCGCTGGACGACAGCGCTGGATACCCCACCGTTCACCGAGCGCTCTTACTGCATCATCTCCGGGATCCCCATCCCGGCGGCGCTCTGCCCGAAGGATGACGCGTTTGCGCGTTGATAGGGTGACGACCTCCCTCTCCCGTACGGACCGCAGGCCGGGGCAAACTTGGTGAATTGTGGGCGAGAAGCCCGCTCTGTTAGCCTTGGATGTTGGGCGTCGTTCGCCCTCCCATCACACGGCCAAAGAGCGCGGCTCAAAGGGCGGAGGTTTTTATGAAGAGGTTCGCGTCGATCGCTTGCTCGGTGACGCTGCTGCTCTCCGCCCGCACCGCCGCCGCGGACGACTTCGCCGCCGGGTCGCTCATCGTCCCCATGGACATCACGTATCAGGACAGCGGCATGCTCCGCGCGTACGGCCTGATCTACGATCTGCTCCGCAACGGCGTCCCCGTTCGATGGGTGATCCAGCCGGGCAAGGCGTTCCAAGGGGTCGACTTCACCGCGTCGGCGACGGATCACCAGACCAACGCGGCCATCGTCGCGCACGGATATCGCGGCGGCCCCTGGGTGATTGACGCCGCCGACGCCCAAGCCGCCATCCCGATCATCAACGCTTGGCAGGTCAAATACCCCGCCACCAAGGTCCATCACGCGACGACCGCCTTCACCGGCTTCGTGGCGCGGCACCTCGTCGTCGCGCCCCGCGTGGCCATGCACGCCGACGGCAACCAAGGTATCGCCCGTGGATACTTGATGGCCGCGGGCATCCCCGACTCGACGCTCGATCCCACGTGGCCCAACACGAGCCCTGATATGCTCACCCCTGCTGAGGTCGCGGGCCCGACCACCGCGAACCACAGCGACGGCGCGCTCTTCGACGCCGATGGAGACCCCGTTTATTGCCAGTTCATGTCGATGCACTGGAACGTCTCGAGCGCGGTCGCGACCCCCGAGGTCGTCGCCGAGGTGCGGCAGTTCCTCTACAATCCAGTGCATTTCTTCGCCGAGTGCCAAGCGGTCAACGCGTTCGAGAACCTCGTGCCACACGGCTTCTTCCTCACGCCGAACGGCTATGTCATCAAGGGTCAGCCGAACGCGGTCGACAACTACAACTTCGACTCTCCCTTCGCCCAATACGACGGCGCGTTCGCCACGGTCGGCGGCAGCGAGCCCGCGTACGCGCTGCCGCCCGGCGACGCGTACAAGGCCGGCGGCGTCACCATGATCACGGCCCAAGGCTCGCCCCCCGGCGCCTACGATGTGTGGATGACAGGCTACATCGACGGCGCGTGCCCGCCGATCGTCGAGCAGTGCGGCTCGCTCGGCAAGGTGAGCTACCTCGGCGGACATCAATACTCCACGAACGTCCCTATTTCGAATAACCCCAAGACACAGGGCACACGGCTCTTCCTCAACTCCCTCTTCGACTCGACCTGCGCGAGCGTAGGCGGACAACCCGTCATCACCGTCACCAAGGCGGCGCCGGCACAGACCATCTCCCCCACGGTGACGTTCACGATCAACTACATCAACACAGGGCCCACCGTCGCTCTCAACGCGGTCCTCACCGACCCTCTGCCCCAAGGCTCCACGTTCGTGAGCGCCACGAACGGAGGGGTGTTTGCGAGCGGGAAGGTCACCTGGAACCTCGGCAACCTCGGTCACAACGAGTTCGGCGCGGTGAGCGTCACGGTGACCTTCGGCGCGATCGGCGTCTATCAGAACAGCGCGAACGTCGCGTACAAAGTAGGCCTCAACGCGTTCAACAAGCCCTCGAACACCACGACGACGCTCTACGACCAAGACACGGATGGAGATGGAGTCCTCGACTCCGTCGACATCTGTCCGAACGACTGGAACCCTGCACAAGACCTCTCGTCCGACGTGAGCTCGTGCGGCATGTGCGGTATCGTCTGCGCGGCGCAGAACGGCTCGCCCGCGTGCGTCTCTGGGGTGTGCGCGATCGCGGGCTGCGCGCCCGGCTTCAGCGATTGCGACGGCGCATATGGGACCGGCTGTGAATACATGGACTCCGGGTTCGCGGGCGATCCTTTGAACTGCGGCGGCTGCGGCGTCGTGTGCGCGCCGGCCCACGCGACGGGGGTTTGCCAAGCGGGGACGTGCGCAATCGGCGCGTGCAACCAAGGCTTCAGCAATTGTGATGGGCTCGCCGCCGACGGCTGCGAATATGCCAATTCTGGGTTCGCCACCGATCCGCTCAACTGCGGCGGGTGCAACGTCGTTTGCGCGCCTGGGCTCGTGTGCGTCGGCGCGTCGTGCGTCGCCAACGCGTGCCCGCCGGGGACCAGCAACTGCAACGGGCTCGCGGCCGACGGCTGCGAATATGCGAACGCCGGATTCGCGACCGATCCGCTCAATTGCGGCGGGTGCGGGCTCGCCTGCACGCCCGCGAACGCGACCGGCGTTTGCGCGGGGGGCGCGTGCGCGATCGGCGCGTGCAACCCCGGCTTCAGCGATTGCAACGGCCTCGCCGCCGACGGCTGCGAATATGCGAACAGCGGGTTCTCGACCGACACCTCCAACTGCGGTGGATGCGGGCTCGCCTGCGCGCCGGCGAACGCCGCGGGCGCGTGCGTCGGCGGCACGTGCAACGTCGCGAGCTGCGATCCTGGGTTCGAGAACTGCGATGGAGTCGCGGCCAACGGCTGTGAATATGCGGACGCGGGGCTCGCGACGGATCCGCTCAACTGCGGTGGATGCGGAGTTGTCTGCAGCCCGGCGAACGCGGTGGGCGCGTGCGTCAATGGCACCTGCGGTATCGCGATGTGCCAACCCGGGTTCGTCGATTTGAACCTGCAACCCGGGGACGGCTGCGAATATGCGTGCGTCGTCGTGGGCGGCGCGGACGCGACGTGTGATGGCGTCGACGACGACTGCGATGGTCTCATCGACGAGGACTACGTGCCTTCGACGTGCGGACAAGGCGCCTGCAAAGCCGCGGCGACCTGCGTCAACGGCGCGGAGAGCTGCTCGCCCGGCTCCCCTTCCATCGAAGGTCCGGCCGGCGATCCGACGTGCTCGAACGCGATCGACGAAGACTGCGACGGCCTCATCGACGCGGCCGATCCGAGCTGCCAAGTCGCCGGCTGCCTGAGCGACGCCGACTGCGACGACGCCGATCCGTGCACCACGGACCTTTGCACCGCGGGGTTCTGCTCCCATGCAGGCAACGGGTGCGGAGCGGGAGGCGCGGGCGGAGCAGGCGGCGCAGGCGGAGCAGGGGTATCGTCGAGCGGCGGCGCGAACGGCGGCGCAGGCGGAGCAGGCGTGTCGTCGAGCGGCGGCGCGAACGGCGGCGCAGGCGGAGCGGGCGTGTCGTCGAGCAGCGGTGGCACCGGAGCGGGCGTGTCGTCGAGC
>CAYTJL010000416.1:0-5671 GCA_964437785.1 uncultured Polyangiaceae bacterium | reverse complement strand
ATTTATGGGAGGGAAGACGTTACGGGTCGAGTCGTCGCAGATCTAGGCGAAATTACTACTGCACAGGCAAGAGCAGCGGAGCTCACGCGGCTGCGCTCGTTCTATGAGGTCACGGGCAACGTGCCACCTGGTAACCAAAAGAGCTTCAAACCATGAAGGTATCCGTCAGCCAAATTTACATCAAACCGGGCGTCAGCTTTCCGTTCTCACATGTGATGCAACGATTGCTCAGCAGCGAGCTTTCGAACTGCGTAGAAGCGTCGGCAGAGTTCAAAACTCAATATGGCACGGGCTATCATCTCGTCGTGAACATGAGCGCGGATACGGACATTGTGGACAACGTTGTAAGGGGGCCCACTGTTTTCAAGCGATCGAGGAGCGTTGAATACACGGTGTTTCTTCCGTACGACATGATCTTGCAATCGCGGGATGGATGCCGCGAGGCGATGGTCTTTCTGCTGTCAGGAATTCGCTCTATCCTGCAACAGCTTCGTATCGACACACAAGATTTCGACCAAAAAAAGGACATTATCATCAAGAGCATTTGTACGGATACCGCGATGCTCAAAGAACCGTGGCCCTCGACGTGAGTGTCTATTTAGAAAATGAGCTAATGACAACGGCATTCCTTAAGTTACGGTCGATGTATCGCCCGAGGTGATGCGGCTCGCGCCTCACTCCCCGATGTAGATCTCGAAATCTTCGATCGTCGCCGCGTGCTCGTAGTGATCGGCGATGAGGTCGCGCAGCTCCGGGAAGCCCCTGAGCGTGTCCGCCGAGTCGATGGCGTCGCCCGTCACCATCGGGAACACGTCGCGCCGCTCGACCACGATGGCCTTGGGCTTGTTCGCCGCGAGATCGCGCATCAGCACGGCGCGCTCACGGGCCTTGGCCCAAGCGACCCGCTGAGGCACGTTGTAGAGATAACGTGTCGCAGGGGCCCTGTCCGCGAGGTCGTAAATCACCGGCTCGAAGCCCCACACCAGCACGGTCCTATCGGGCGGCACACGCGCGCGGAGCAGCTCGGCGACCTCGCGGTTCGCGCCCGCGTTGACGTCCGCCACGCTCGCGAGCCAGTCCGCCGTCCTTTGATCGAAGGGCCTCGACGTAAATACCTTGGCTCGCATCTCGCAGCGATAAAGGAAGGATTTGGGCACGTCTTTGGTCGCTGTCCGAAAGAACGCGACGGCGGTAAAGCACGCAAAGAACAACACCGCTCCCGCGGGCGCAGGCAAAAGAGGGCTCTTACTCCGCGTGAGCGCGTCCCAGAGCCGCACGTAGCCCATCGCCGCGAGGAGCGCGGTGAGGGGCCACGTCGCGCCGTAGTGATACGGAAAGAACTTGCCTTGCATCACCACGCCGGCCAAATGCACGAAGATGATCGCGAGGATCAAGAGCGCTCCCGGCAGCTCGCGCGCCCGCGGGCGAAAGCCCAAACACAAGAGGAGACCCACCGTGGGCACGCTCGAATACGTGGTGAGCCACTCGGTGAAGCCCCAATAGGCCATGCCGCCGAGCGTCTCGCCCTCCCACGAGAGCTTGGTGTAGTGCGGCGTGAACACGAAGAGCACGTAAGAGAGGTCGCTGAGCGCCCCTTTGGCCCAAAACCACAGAGAGCAAAGCAAGAGGGGCGTCGCCCCGCCGAGCACGATGAAGAGCGCGGGCCGGAGCGCCGCTTTGAGGCCCTCCCCGCGCCGGAGCGCCGCGATCCCGAGCGCCGCGGCCACCACCGCGCCTCCGCCGGCGAGCGGCGGTTTGAGGAGCGCTGTCACGCCAAAGAGCGCTCCGCACAAAAACAAGGCACGATGACGCGCTTTATCCATCGTCGAGGCCGCCGCGCCCTCCGCGCCCTCGTTGGGCGAGAGATGAGGGCCGAGCGCCAGCAGCGCCGCGATCGTGATCATCCCGCCGAACGACTCGGGTTGTGCGGTGTGCCAAAAATCGAGCTGCGCGTGGACCAGCGCGGCGACGGCGCCCGCGACCCAGCCGATGCGCTTGTCCCCCCACCACACGTCCGCGAGGCGCACCATGGCCGCGATCATCAAGGCGATCCCCGCCGCCTCGACGATGCGAATCCCCACCTGCCCCGCGCCGAAGAGGGCCCGCGACGCCGCGTAGATCACGAAGATAAAAGGGGGCTTGAAGTCCCACGCGTCGCGATAAGGCATCTTGCCTTGGACGATGGCCTTGCCCACCATCGCATAGATGCCTTGATCGCGGCCATAACCGAACGTCATGAGCTGGAGGCAAAGGAACGTGACGCCCAGGATCACCGCGGCGATGAGGATCGTATCGACGTTCGCGCGCATCAGCCCAGCGCGGTTGTCTGCGCTGGGCGCGGTGGGTTGCTCTTGATCGCTCACTGGGGTTTACCCGTCAGGACGAGCCGATACCCCACCGCGAGCGCGAGGTCGTCGCCGTCGAGGGGGTTTTGGGGGATCTCTTTGGACGCGACCAGATCGGGCTCCTTCTTTTGGCGCTTGTCCTCGATGATGAGGGGCGTGCGGGGCGGGCCGCCGCCCTCCGCTTGCAAATGCCCTTCGAGGTCGCGCTCGCGCACCACCTCGCCGGGGCCTTTGTCGCGAACAGGCTTGAGCCACACGTCCGGCACGATGCCCTGCGCTTGAATCGACCTCCCGCTCGGCGTGTAATAACGCGCGGTGGTGAGGCGCATCCCCGCGCCGCCCGGCAGGTTGAAGATGGTTTGCACCGACCCTTTGCCGAACGTGGGTGTGCCGACGAGCTTGGCGCGCCCGTTGTCTTGGAGCGCGCCGGCCACGAGCTCCGACGAGCTCGCCGAATATTCGTTGACGAGCACCACCACCTCGCAGCTCGCAAAGGCACCTCCGGCGCTCGCGTCCACCTTTTCGAGCACTTTGCCGCGGTGGCGCGTCGTGTAGATGACCCCCGACGCGAGCAGCTCGTCGGCCACGTCCTCGGCCTCGTTCACGAGCCCGCCCGCGTTGTTGCGCAGATCGAGGACGAGCTTCTTGGGGGTGGCCTTGGCCTCGGCGCGGAGCGCCGCCGCCGCGCGGAGCAGCTCCTCGTGGGTCCCCTCTTGAAACTGCTTGATGCGCACGTACGCAACACCCTTGTCGAGCAGCTTGGAGATGACGCTCTTCACGTGGACGTGCGCGCGCGTGAGCGGGAACGAGAGCGGATCGTTCACGCCCGGGCGAGCCACCGTGACGGTCACCTTGGTGCCCACCGGCCCTCGGATCAGGCTCACCAGCTTGTCGAGCCGCTCGCCCCGAACAGGCTTGTTGTCGACGGCCACGATCTGATCGCCCGGCCGGATGCCCGCCGCGGCGGCGGGCGATCCATCCATGGGCGCGAGCACCGTGATGACGTCGCCGCGCAGCTCGACCTCGACGCCGATCCCCGCGAACTTCCCCTCCGTGTCCGATCGGAAGCGCGCGTACTCCTCGGGGCCCATATAGGCGGAGTGAGGGTCGAGCTCGCCCACGAGCCCTTTGATCGCCCCGTCCGCGATGCGGCCCCGCTCCACGGGATCCACATATTCGTTCTCGACGAGCACGAGCGCCCGCGCGAGCTGGTCGAGCGGCCGATAGGGGCTCCCCGGCGCGCTGTCCGCCCGCGCCAGCTCCGACGCCACAGCGCCGCCTAAAAAGGCCGCGATCACCATCATTACCGAGCGAAGTCGCATGATGGCCGGAAGAACATATCTTATGGCTTTTCGTGTCAAGCGTCTCGGAGTATGAGCCCGAGCATGAGCACGTTCGAATACAACAAGCGCGCGTGGGATCGCGAGGTCGAGAAGGGCAATCGGTGGACGTTGCCGGTGACGCCGGGCGAGATCGCCGCGGCGCGCGAGGGCACCTTTTCACTCGTCCTCACCCCCAAGGTCCCGGTGCCGCGGCGCTGGTTCCCCGACGATCTGCGCGGCGTCGAGGTCCTTTGCCTGGCGTCGGGCGGCGGCCAACAAGGCCCCATCTTGGCCGCGGCGGGCGCCGAGGTCACCGTGCTCGACGCCTCCCCGCGCCAGCTCGATCGCGATCGCGAGGTCGCCGCGCGCGACGGGCTCACGCTCGAAGCCGTCGAGGGCGACATGCAGCGGCTCCCCTCCGCGTGGTCCGAGCGCTTCGATCTGATCGTTCATCCGTGCTCCAACTCCTTCGTGCCCGACGTGCGGCCCGTGTGGCGCGAGGCGTATCGCGTGCTCCGCAAAGGCGGCGCGCTGCTCGCGGGCATGTGCAACCCGGTGATGTTCACCACCGACCCCGACCTCGAACGAAAAGGCATCTTTACATTAAAATACAAAGTGCCTTATTCGGATCTCACGAGCCTCACCGACGAGGAGCGGCGCCGCTACACCGACGCGGGCGAGCCGCTCGCGTTCGGCCACACGCTCGGCGATCAGATCGGCGGCCAAATCGACGCCGGATTCGTGATCACCGGCTTCTACGAAGATCGCGAAGATTCGGGCTGGGCGCTCAACGAGATCATCCCGTGCTTCTTCGCGACCCGCTCTGTGAAGATGTGATCGGATCCCCCCTCCCCAACACCCCCGGCCCTTGACGGAACCGTGAACGAAATTAGTTTGCGTTCACCGATCAGATTCTAGGCCGTTTTTTCCTGCGTCTTTGGTTCAACGGACGTGCGAGAGGGCGAGCCTTCGATCGGCAAGGAGTCTCTCCATGCCTGTGCTCCGATCCGGTGTGCCCGTCCCTTCGTCTCCTTTTGCGCTGCTCCCGCTGCGCAATGGTGTGTTGTTCCCCGGTACGGTGATGACGTTGCCGATTGGCCGTGAGCGCTCGGTCGCGCTCGTGCGGTCGCTCCGCAAAGGGGATGTGATCGGCGTCGCGACGCAAAAGGATCCTGCGGTGGGCGATCCCAATCGCGAGGATCTCCACGCCCGCGGCACGTTCGCGCGCGTCGCCGAGATCATTCGTTTGCAGAACGGTGATTATCGCGTCGTGCTCGAAGGCGTGGGCCGCCTGGAGCTCGGCGCCCTCGTGACCAAGGAGCCGTTTTGGACGGCGGAGGGCGAGGTCACCATCGAGACCAAAGCCTCCTCTGCGGAGTCCAAGAGGCTCGCGGTCGCGCTGCTCGAAAAGCTCAAGGAGCTCGGCAAACCCGCGTTCGAGGCGGACGACGTCGAGGACGACCCCGGGCTCTTCGCCGATCGCGTCGCGGCCACGTTGGGGCTCGCGACCGAGATCGAGCTCGACATCCTGACGACGACGGACGTCGAAGAGCGCCTCGTCCTTGTGACCAAGCTCTTCACCGACACCAAAGCGCGCTCCGACGTCAAAAAGAAGATTGATGCGGACGTGCGGCGCGAGCTCAATAAAGATCAGCGCGAAGCGATTTTGCGCGAGCAGCTCCGCGCCATCAAAAAGGAGCTGGGCGAGGACAAAGAGGACGAGCTCGCGTCGCTGCGCGAGCGGCTCGACCAGGCGGGGCTCCCGCCCGAGGCGCGGAGCGTGGCCGATCGCGAGCTCAATCGCCTCTCGTCGCTCTCGCCGCAGCAGGCCGAATACAACGTGATCCGCACCTATCTGGAGGTGATCGCGGATCTGCCGTGGAGCGCGCGGGCGGACGCCAAAGACGACATCGACGCGGTCGCGCAGAAGCTCGACGCGGATCACCACGGCCTCGCCGACGTGAAGAAGCGCATCGTCGAGCACATGGCGGTGCTCAAGCTCAA
>CAYTJL010000415.1:0-5723 GCA_964437785.1 uncultured Polyangiaceae bacterium | reverse complement strand
CCCTTCGGGTCCCCCCATCGTAGACCGCGGGGTTTGGGGGGACCCTTCGGGTCCCCCCATCTCAGACAACCGCGTCGGCGCGCTTCTGAGCCTTGGTGCGCGCGACCTTGCGGCTCTGCGTGCTGCCGCCGAAGAAGCGGCGGTCGATCCACTCGGTGAAGGGCGCGGCCACGTAGATCGACGAGTACGTGCCGACGAGGATGCCGATCAAGAGCGCGAAGGCGAAGTCCTTGATGACGCCGGTGCCCCACACGAGGAAGCACACCATCGAGAGGCCGGTCACGCCCGACGTGATGATGGTGCGGCCGAGCATCTCGGAGACCGACAGGTTGATGACCTGCGAGAAGCTCATGGTCCTGTGCTTGGTGAGGTTCTCGCGCACGCGGTCGTAGACGACGACGGTGTCCGTGATCGAGTAGCCCACGATGGTGAGCATGGCCGCGACGGTCGAGATGGTGATCTCTTTCTTGAACATGATCATCGCGCCCATCGCGATGCCCACGTCGTGGATGAGCGCGAGGATGCCGCCCGGCGCGAAGCGCAGATCGAAGCGGAACGCGATGTAGAGCATGATGAAGAAGCTCGCGACGCCCACGCTCCAGAGCGCGTCGTTGCGGAGCTGCGCGCCGGCCTTGGGGCCGACCCACTCGACGCGGAGCGCGCGCTCCGGGACCTTGTCCTCGCCGATCTGCGTGCGGAGGCTGTCGAGGAGCTGATCGCCCTTGGATTTGAGCTCGATGTCGACCTTGTGCTCGCGCTCGTTCACCACGAGGATGCTGCTCTTGCCCGCGCGGACGTGCACGCCTTCGATGCCGGCGAGCTGCGCGCGGATGGCCTCGATGTCGGGCTTCACGTCGTAGCGCGAGGTGATCTTGTCGCCGCCTGGGCTGAACTTGATCTCGGTGGCCGAGCTCTTCGCGTCGCAGCCTTGGCGCGGCTTGCCCTCGTCGTCGACGTGGCACATCTTGCTGCGGATCTCGTCCTTTTGCTTGTCGGTGAGGACGGTGATCTCTTGCACGCGGATGAGGAAGTGGAACGCGTTCGACGTGTCCGCGACCTGCACGACCTCAGGCGAGGTGAAGCCGACCTTCTCGACGGCGGCGCGGACGTCGCCCGCGCTCACCGCGGCTTTGAAGGCGATCTCGACCTCGGTGCCGCCTTTGAAGTCCGTCCCGAGCTTGGGGCCCGGGGTGATGAACGAGAAGAGCGACAGGACGAGCAGGGCCACGCTGAGGCCGATGAAGTACCAGCGCTTCCCCATGAAATCGAACTGACGGCCAGGCTTGATGAACTCCATGGTGCCTTGATGCCCTTAGGCGCTCTTGTTCGCCGGAGCCACTTGGCCCAGGTAGAGCTTCTTGACGCTACGGCCGCGGACGGCCCAATCGAACATGAGGCGCGTGCAGACGACGCCGGTGAAGAGGCTGACCGCGATGCCGACGATCAGCGCCCACGCGAAGCCCTTGATGGGGCCGGTGCCGAACTGAGCGAGGATCAAGCCGGAGATCAGCGTGGTGACGTGACCGTCGAGGATCGCGCTGAAGGCCTTGTCGTAGCCGACGTCGACCGCGGCGCGCGCGCTCTTGCCGTTGTGCAGCTCCTCGCGGATGCGCTCGTTGATGAGGACGTTCGCGTCGACCGCGATGCCGATGGTGAGCGTGAGCCCCGCGATGCCGGGCAGCGACATGGCCGCGCCGAACATCGCGAGGATGGCCACCTGGAGCACCAGGTTGAACACGACCGCGATGATCGCGATCATCCCCGCGCGGCTGTAGTAGACGATCATGAACACGAACACGAGCAGCGCGCCCGCGATGGCGCCCTTCATGCCCTGGCCGATCGCGTCCTTGCCGAGCGACGGGCCGATGCGCTGCTCGTTCGACGGCGAGATGGGCGCGGGCAGCGCGCCCGAGCGCAGCACCAGCTCGAGCTTCTTCGAGTCGGCGAGCTGTTGATCCTGGTTGCCGCTGCCCATCGTGATGACCGCGTGCCCGCCGGGGATCTTGCTGTTGATGACCGGCGCGCTCTCGACGCGCCCGTCGAGGACGATCGCGAAGCGCTTCTTGACGTTCCTGCCGGTGATGTCCTCGAAGCGATCGGCGCCGACGGTGTTGAGCTCCATCTGCACGAGCCAGCCGCCCACGCCGCGATCGGACGCGTCGTGACGGGCGTGCGCCTCGCGGACCATGTCGCCCGTGATCTCGGCCTTGCTGAAGAGGTAATAGGTGCGCCAGCCGATCTCTTCGACCGTGTCCTTCTCCTCGTTGTAGCCCTCGACTTTGTGAAGGCCGATCTCGTGATCGGGGTCGACCTGGAGCGTCGTGATCCACTCCTTGAGCCGCCGCTGCGCCTCGCGCATGTCCTCGCGCTCGCTCTTCTTGAGGTACGCGAAGTAGCGCGCCGCCGTCTTGCCGACGCCGAGCGGCGCGTTCTCGACCTGGAATTCGAGCCCGCGCGGGAGGTCCTCGGGCTTCGACGACCGCGCGATCTGCGCGAAGAAGTCGGTGTCGTCGTCGACCATCTTGAATTCGAGGCGCGCGGTCTGGCTGATGATGTCGCGGATCTCGGCGAACTGTTTGTCGTCGTCGCCGGGGATCTCGATGATGATGTCCTCGCCGCGGACGACCGGATGAACCTCTTTGAGGCCGAGGCCGTCGACGCGGCGCTGGACCGTGTCTTTGGCCTGCGTGACGGCCTTGCTGCGGATCTCGCTCTCGACGTCGCCCTTCATGCGGAAGATGATCTGCGAGCCGTCGGCGGCGCGCTGGATCTGGAGCTCGCCCAAGAAGCGCTTCAAGAATGCGTCGTCGACCTTCTTGGAGTCCGCGGGGTCCACGAACTTGACGGTGATCACACCGACGTTCTCGCGCGATTTCTCGACGCGGGCCTTGGTCGGGAGCTTGGCGAGCTCTTCGAGCGTGGGCGGCTTGTCGCCGGTGTGGAGGCCCATCGTCGTGGTGAGCGCGGCGCGCAGCTCGTCGTAGTAGCGATCGCGTTTGTCTTTGATGGCCTCGTCGACGTCGACCGAATACACGAGGCGGAGGCCGCCTTTGAGGTCGAGGCCGCGCACGAGGCGGAACGGGATGTTGGACGTGAAGTAGCGCGGCCAGCCGAGATCGCCGCGGCGCGCTTTGGCGTCGACCTCGACGCGCTCCTCCGGCGTCATGCGCGACTCGTCGGGCCGGCCCCACCGCTCATCGTGATACGTCGGGTAGAGGATGAGCGCGGAGCCGAGCGTCAGGAAGATGACGAAGCCCGTCTTCGAGCGCCACGCGAGGTCGATGTACTTGAAGTTCGTGAACCCGAGCCACACCGACGTGAGCGCGAAGAGCGCCGTCAGCCAAAACACGTCGAAGTGCGCCGAAATCGCGGCGAGGGCCGTGCACGCAGCGGTCGCCATCAGCGTGCCCGGGTTCGCGACCATCAGGGAGAGCGCCGCGAGCACGAGCAGGAAGCCGCCGAACCCGACCGAATAGCGCATCACGCCGAGGCCCGCCGCGGCGAGCAGAGCCGGGATGCCGAAGCGCTGTTTGTGCTCGCCGCGCGCGAACGCGCCGAGCGTGAGCAGCACGGTGAGGCCGAGGAAGCCGTATTGGAGGATGTTGTGGATCACGTCGTTACTCGTGGGCTCTCGATCGGCTTACGGATCAGGCTTTGGCCTTCTCCTGCTTGTCCTTCTCGCCCTTCGAATCTTTGCCCTCGGCGGGCTTCGCCTCGCCGCCGTCGAGCCCGCTGATCGCGCTCTTCAGCATCTTCACGCTGACGCCGGGCGCGATCTCGATCTTGGCTCGCGTCTCGCCCATCTCGACGATCTTGCCGATGACGCCGGACTGGGTGACCACTTGATCGCCCACCTTGAGGCTCGACTCGATCTGCTTTTGCTTCTTGTTCTGATTCCGCATCGTCAAGAACAAGAGCAGGATCGGCAGCATCATCGCGAGGAGCATGAACCCGCTGCCGCCCGGCGAGCTCCCTGCGCCCTGCTGAGGCGCGTCGTTCGTTGCGGGTGCGCCGGTCTGTGCGGCCGGCTTGTCCCCTGCGGGGGCTGCGTTGGAAGGCTGAGCGAACGAGGTGTACATCAGGGCCTCTCGGGGTGCGGGACGCGGCGTCCCCTTCTTTCGAGCCGACCTCCCATAGTCAGGATCGAAGCCCCGCGCAAGCTCGCGGGGATTTTGTGGAGCGCGACTAGCCCTCGACGTCGCTGCCCATGACGAGCGATCGGCGCGCGCGCTCGCCCGTCCCGAGCTCGTCGAGACCGGCGCGAACCGCGCGCTCTTCTGCGCCTTCGGCGAGGGTCGCGAGCGAGACGGTGACGATCGGCGGGACCCGCCCCACGCCGGGGAAGCCGGGCGCCCACGTGATCGCGTCGGCGAAGGCAGCCTTGATCTCTGCGGTGATCGCGCCCGAAGGGCAGAGCGGCAGATCCCAAGGCTCGATGACAACGACACCGCGCGCGCGGGAGAGGGCCTTTACGACGTCGGTCGCGTGGAACGGCCGGAGGGCCCGCAGGCCCAAGACGCCGGTTCGAAAGCCCGCGCGCCGGCGCTCTTCGGCGACCGTTCGCGCCGCGGGGAACGCGGCGCCGATGGCCACGACGATCTCGTCCGCGTCCGCGGTTTGGAACCGCTCCATCGCGCCGAGCGCGCGCCCCGCGTGCTCGCCGACCGCGCGCAGCGCGCTGCCGAGCGCGAACGGAACGCGCGAGGTGTACGCGCGCTCGGTGCGTCGCGCCTTCAGCTCGGGGAGGGGATCGCGCGCGGGGGGCTGAGAAATCCCGCTCAGCAGCCCGGGGGGGGTTGCGGGGACGTTTGAGGTCCCCCCATCGTGACGATCGCGATGAGCGATGTCCGCGACGATCGCGAACGGGGTCTCGCTGTCGAAGGCCGCGCGCGTGGCCGCTGCGGTGAGCTCTGTAACCTCGTCGAGGCTCCACGCGACGAGCACGCCCGCGCCCGACGCGAGCAGCGGGACGATGGCCTCGTGCCCGAGCGCGCGCGTGTCGCCCCCGGCCCACACGAGCACGGTGATGGGCGCGCGCGCGAGCGACGCTTCGCGGAGCGCGGGCAGCGCCGCGGTCAGGTTCTCTTCGTCGAGGAGCACCGCGGCGTGCCGGCCTTGCCTCGCCTCGGCCACGGCCGATGCGATGAGCTCGCCTGCGCGATCGCCGTCGTCGATGAGGAGGGGCTGGGTCGCCGCCTTTGCGGCGGACATGAACATGTCCCGGAGATCATCGCCCATGGTCGGGCCCGTTGTTCGCCGCGTGCGCGCGGCGGGTCAAGCCCGATCGTGCGTGGGCCTTTGCCCGCCGCATTTTCTCGCCGTCCGCGGGGCGCCTCCATTATGGTCGGACGCATGAGGACCATTCGAACGATCGTGGCGTGCGTGGGGCTCGCGATCTCCCTCGCGTTCGCCGCGTGTACGAGCGCCAAGATCGACGCGAGCTGCGGGGCCGTCTGCGCCGCGTCCAACGCCTGCGAGGACAACGCCAAGGCGGACTGCGCGGTCGCGTGCGCGAAGGTCGAGGCGATCAACAGCACGTCGGCCTGCGACGACGAATACGATCTCTTCTTGGAGTGCGCGACGAGCGCCGATCTTTGCGACCCCGAGGCGTGCGCGAGCGAGGCCGCGGCGTATTCGTTCTGCATCGCGGAGCACTGCGCGAACACGAACGATCAGAACTGCGATTGAGGGCGCAAGTTGGCAGGGAGCCCTGCTGGGTCGTG
>CAYTJL010000414.1:0-5728 GCA_964437785.1 uncultured Polyangiaceae bacterium | reverse complement strand
GCAAAGAGAGGGGGAAGGATACGAAAGAGGGCGTGAGCGGCTCGCCCGCGCCCCCGCTCTCCTTCTCTTAGCGCCTTTGCGCCTTTGCGTTAAAAATTCCGGATCGCTTGAGGTTACGGCTCGTTCCTGGGAGGTGACACAGTAGTGTTATTTACGCGGCGGGGACGTCAGTTGGGCGTGAAGCTGACGGTGAGGGGCGAGCCCGGCGGGTCGGACGCGGCGAGCCAGAAGTCGAGCTCGTACGCTTGGAGCAGGCGCGCCGACCGGCGGACGTCCCGCGGACAGGCACCCTCCGTGAGACCGGCGGCGATGACCTCGATGGCGTCGTCCTCGAAGCCGGGGATGTCCTCGGCGAAGAACGCGAAGAAGCCCACTTGAGCGGCCGAGAATCCATAAACGCTCATGAGGGCGTCCCGGATACGGGCCATGTTCTCGCCGAAGACACCGAAGTTGACGAGGAACGACGCGGCGGCGGAGGCGCGGTCGGCGTTTTGGGCGATCCACGTCACGCGGGAGGGGTAGGTCTGGCTGCGGGGCCGAGGCTCGTAGTTGACGAGATCGGTTTGCGAGAGGCCGACGGTCGCGGCAAAGTCGGTGACGAGGGGCACGGCGAGGGCTTCGCCGAAGGCGAGGTCACCGAAGAAGGAGCTCTGCGCGCCGTCGAAGCGCTCCGACATCCGGGTGAACGCGACGTAGTCGCTCGCGATGATGCTGTATTCCTCGGTGACGACCGCGGCGATCGTAGCGAGGCTCATCGTGCCTGCCTCGACGCCGGAGACGAAGGGGACCGCGCGGATCTGGTCCTCCACCTCGGCGAGATCCAGGCGGATCTGCTGGACCAGCTTACGTGCTTTGGCGCGGGCGGCGGCCTTGCCGGGCGGGGCGCCGCAGACGTCGAGGGACGCGGCGCCGGGGCCCGACGCCTCCGCCGTGGCGGCGGGGAGATGGGTGGAGAGCGCGGCGAGGGCGATGGGAAGGGCTTTGAGCAGGGTCTTGATCTTCATCATGTCTCCCGGGGGAAAGAGGTGTTCGGCGAACGCATCATCTTCAAGGCACGAAGGCCATGACAGACAGAGGGGATCCAGAGCCGTCTTTTAAGCGCAGCACGCCGAGCACCAGGGTCGCGCCGGTCGGAGGGAGCTGATCGAGGTTCGTGAGACACTCGAGGACGATCCCGTTGTTCTCGAGGACCTGCGTGTTGGTCGCGTAGCTCTCGTCCTGTCCGGGGTCGACGCCGTGGGTGTCGATACCAGCGCCCGCGATGCCGCGGTGATCGAGGAGGAAACGCGTCGTGGGGCCGGCGAAGCCCGGGAAGTGCAGCCCGCCGCCGGCGTCCTGATTGAAGAACGCGACAGGGCTCGTCCACTTCTCTTGCCATCCTGTGTAGAGGAGGACCAGGCTCCCCGCGGGGACTTGGCCGTGGACGGACTCCCACGCGAAGAGGTCTTTCTTGCTGAAGGCGTAGTCGGGGTCATTCGCTGTCTTCGCGCGGACGTCGATGACGACGGCGGGCACGACGAGCGAGCTCGGGGCATACGCGTCGATCCCGACGCCGTTGGGCCAGAAGCTGTTGGGCGCGTTCATGTGGGTGCCGCTGTGCTCGCCGATCGAGAACTTGCGGAGGAAATAGCCTTCGTTCTCGAAGGTGGCGACCGGGGTGATCTCCACGGGAGGATCGCCCGGCCAGAGCGGGATGTTGGTGTCGATGACGTGGCTCAGGTCCACGACGCGGGTAAACGAGATGGTCTGTTGCACGGGAGAGGGAGGCTCGCCTGGGGGGTTTGGGGGGAGGTCCCCCCAAACGAGAGGTTCCGCTGCGGTTCGAGACGTGATGTTGGGGCGCGCGTCGTCGCCGGGCGTCGGGGGAGACATACAGCTCGAGAGCGTGAGGACGGAAGCTGCCATGAGGGCAATCGAGATACGTAGCGTCATAGGGAGGTTCTCCTGATGTGAGGCGATGTGGAGACGCAGGCGCGCCGACTACCGTTTGGTCCCGGATCCTCGAGCACAGGGGGTGAGCGCGGTTCGTGCCGGAACGATCCGTGGATCATGTCACAACGAAGCCCCTTTAACAAGGCCCGATGCGAGCTCGCATGACGATAGTGTGGTGTTGGGGGGATTCGATCTTGATTGTCTTCACGACGGATTTGCGTATACCTCGCCCCCGAGGATCGCGCCGTGAAGACCAACGACCGCTTTATTTACAAGGTTTGCGAACAATCTGCGTGGAGCGCCGCCGTCGCCGCGGGCGCTTATCGAGGCTCGGCGGTGGATCTGCGCGACGGCTTCATCCACTTCTCCACCGCCGCGCAGCTCGCCGAGACGGTGCGGCGTCACTTCGCGGGGCAGCGCGATCTGGTGCTCATCGCCGTCGACCCCAGCGACCTCGGCGACGCCCTTCGTTACGAGCCGTCCCGCGGAGGGGACTTGTTCCCGCACCTGTATGGGGAGCTGCCGGTCGCGCTCGCCCGCGAGGTCTCAGGGCTCGATCCCGGCGATCACGAGCCCTGATCCTGCGATGGGCGCTCGTTACGGAGCGAAGGTGAGCGCCTTGCCGCCGAGCGTGAAGGTCTGTCCATTGAAGTCTTGATAGACTCCGCCCTTGCCGGCATAATGGATGGTTTGCCCGGCGAGCGAGGCGAGGTTCGAGGGAGAGGCCCAGTTGCCCGCGCCGCCCTTGGAGAGCCCCACGATGAACGCGCTGTCGCTCACGCCGTCGACGACGACCGTGATGGTGCCATCGGCGTTGAGCGTCGCCGACGCGGAGTTACCGCTGCTCTGGCCCCACAAGGGGACGTTGGACCAATGGATCGTCATGCTCGTCGCGCTCTCTTGCACGTAGCTCACGAGCCCGCCCGCGGACGGGTCGAGATCGCCGTAGAGCACCGCGACCCGCGGCGCGCCGGTGAGGAGCCGGTTCACGTCGCGATCGGCCGTGACGCCGTCGCCCGCGCCGAAGGTGAGGTTGCCATCCGCGTTGACGAACACCGAGGTGTAGCTCTTGCCATAGAGAGGGAACGAGAAGCCGAGCGGGATTTGAGCCGTGTCGTCGTCGCCGAGCGGGATGCCTGTCTCGGACGGCGCCGGCGCGGGGTCGGGGGCGCCGCCGCCGGTCGTAAAGGTGATGGTCTTGCCGCCGAGGTCGATGGGCGTTTGCTGGGTGAACGATTGATAGACAGCGCCTTTGCCGTCCATCGTAATCTGGGCGCCCTGCGCCGAGAGATCCAGCGCGCTCCCGCTGTTGCCGACGCCGCCCTTCGAGACGCCGACCACGTACGTCATCCCGCCGACAGCGCCATACGTGATGGTGACGGAGCCCGTGTCCCGGAGCGTCACCGTCGCGCTGCTCACGGCGCTCATGCCATAGAGCTTCACGCCGTCGACCACGATCGTGATGCTCTGGGGGTCGTCGTGCCGATAGCTCACCGTGCCTCCGCCCGAGGGGTCGAGATCACGATAGAGGAACGCGATGCGCGGCAGCCCCGTGAGGAAGCGCGCGACGTCGCGGTTCGCAGAGGCGGAGTCCCCGCCGCCGAAGGTCAGGTTGCCATCCGCGTTGACGTACACGTCGGCGTACGTCTTGCCGAAGAACGGGAACGAGAAGCCGAGCGGAACCGCCTTGGCGTCGTCGTCGCCGAGCGGGATCGTGGTTTGCTGCGGAGGCGCGGGGCCGGGGTCGGGGGCGTTGCTGCCGTCCGGCGAGAACGTCACCGTCTTTCCGCCGAGGTCCGCGGGCTTGCCTGTGCCAAAGACCTCATACACGGCGCCTTTGCCGTTGTACCCGATCGGGCCCGAAGAAGCCGAGAGATCGGACTCCGCGGCGTTGTTGCCGGAGCCGCCTTTGGAGACGCCGATCACGTTGGCGCCGCCCGCGGACCCGACCGCGATCGCGATGGCGCCCGAGGCATCGAGGGTGATGGTGACGGTGGTCTTGCCGCCTCCGTCGTACCGAGGGACGTTGTCGTACTTGACGAAGAGGCTGTTCGGGTCGGCCTTTCCGTACGACACCTTGCCTCCGGCGGAGGGGTTGAGATCGGCGTAGGCCGCGGCGATGCGCGGAGCGCCGGTGAGGAAGCGCGCCTTGTCGCGCGCCACGCTCTTGTCGTCGGCGACGCCGAAGGTGAGGTTACCGTCGGAGTTGACGTACACGTCGGTGTACGAGGTCCCGTAATACGGGAACGAGAAGCCGAGGCTCACCTTGCGGCTGTCGTCGTCGGCGAGCGGGAGCGCGCTCTCGAACGGATCGAAGTGATCGTCGCAGGCGTCGCCTTTGCCGTCGTTGTCGCTGTCGCGTTGATCGAGGTTTTGAACGGTCTTGCAGTTGTCGTGCAGATCGGTGAGGCCGTCGCCGTCGGTGTCGGTCGGGTCCTCGGGCTTGTAAATGACGTAGGTCGGGTCCTCTTCGATGTTGGCGGCGCCGTAGGCCATGCGCATGTAGCCTTGCTCGCCCCAGCTCGTGCCCCACGAGTTGCGCATGATCCAGATGCCTTTGCCCGCGTGGTGCTGGACCGTGTCGTCCCAACCCACCAGCGCGACGATGTGGTTCGTCTGCGCGAAGTTGCACTCGGTGGAGTCGTAGATGCCGCCGCCGTAGCCGGGGATGGATCCGCAGACGGCCATGGTCACGCCGACGGCGCCATATTGCTTGATCGCCGCCTTCATGCTCTGGCGATCGCCCTGTTGGATGCTGTGATACGACTCGATCTTGTACGGGTAGCTCAGGCCGCCCTTGCACGAGGCGTCATACGCTTTGTAGGGGAAGTCTGCTTCCATCGGGGCGCCGGGCTTTTTGTAGAGATCGTAGATCCAATATCCCCCGCCGCAGCTATACCCTTGTTGGTTGCAGCTCAGCAAAAACTGCTCGCTGAGGTCCACGATCTTGTTGTCGAAGAAGGCGATGGACGCCTCGACCGCCGCGGCGGTGCCAAAGGCCCAACAGCTCCCGCAGCTCCCTTGGTTGCGGATGGGCGGCAGGCCCACGCCCACTTGACGGGAGTCCCAGCGCTCGGGGAGCGCGCCGTCCATGAGGAGAGGTTGGCTCTTGGCCTTGACCTTGCCGACGTCGTCCGGGCGCACAAAGCCGGTGATTTGCGGGAGGTCTTGGTAGATAGCGGGGTTGTCCTTGATGACGTAGCTGTAGCCGTAAGCGTCGATCACCTGCTCGTGATAGAGGAAGCGATTGCCACGCTCCATGGCGTCGGTGGTCGCCAGCACGGGGCCGGCTTCGTAGTATTTTTGCGAGGGATCGACAGGAGGGTAGGAGTTGGGGGTCTCGTTGTTTTGCGGATCGCCGGAGGCGGGCATACAACCGGAGAGGAAGATGGCAGTCGCAGCACAGACGAGGAGTGTTGTTCGAGGAGCTCTCATAGGTTTGCGGCGGCCCATGGCAAGCCTCGGGCCGTAGGGCGGAGAGTGAATGAGGGCGCTAATTTATGATGATGCGGTGAGGGGATGAGGGTACTATTGGCCCTTTGGACAGCGGCGCTCGCAGATTATGGTGTTGCTGCGTGAGGGGCGTTTGGGGCGGGAGGCGAGGGTGAAAGGAGGGGTGGATCTTCAAACCACCCACCTCATCTTTTGTTGTTCTCTGTGTGCGTGTGGGGAGAAGGGAGACGACAGCGACAGCGACAGCGACAGCGACAGCGACAGCGACAGCGACAGCGACAGCGACAGCGACAGCGACAGCGACAGCGACAGCGACAGCGACAGCGACAGCGACAGCGACAGC
>CAYTJL010000413.1:0-5794 GCA_964437785.1 uncultured Polyangiaceae bacterium | reverse complement strand
AGGGCCGAAGAGCTCGATCCGCCCGTCAGAGCTTTGGACATGAAGGTACACGTCGGGGACAAACCCAGTGACGAGCGCGCCGTCCCAATATTGTTTCATCCAGCCGCGCAGCCTATCTTGAGCGGCGATCCCCGGCCGCACGTCATAAAACCCAACCCAATGATAGCAGTTGAGCGCGAGCAAGTTGCGCTCCGGTAACATAAACGCTTGCGTCAGGCTCTCGCACGCGATGACATCATTGCCGACGCGCACCTTCTGGGGCTCGATAACCACCCCGGCGCGTGTGAGCTCCGCCTTCTCTTCGTCGCTCGCCTGTCGTTGATAGGTTGGCCCCCACCCGGGTGGCGGAGGCACCTTCCTCCCCGTCGGCCACGCGATGCCATGCCCCGACCCATTGCCGACGATGATCTCGGACGCGTCCGTTGAACGCTCGATGTACGGCACCTCCCTCGATCGAAGGTCTTTGGTGAGGTGAACCGATGGCTTGTTGCGCGATACGATGTCCAACGTGCCACCCCACGCGACCGCGTATCGCTCGCCTTTGGGATCCGTCGCGATACGAGGACGCTGCGGTGGCTGCATCTCCGTGATGATTTCGCCGGTCTTCTTGTCGTGGAAGAAGTCGCCGAAACATCCCTTCATGACGACGACACCGTCCGGGGACGGGCGCCGTTCGGAGGGCTTCCGGCGAGGGATGGTTTGCTTGAGGACGGTGCCCCCAGAGGTCCAAAGAACTTCGGTCTCGTCGTGGGAGAACGCCATGCCCCCGAGGCCGCGGCCCATCAAGTCCGTCGCATCGAGCTTGAGGGTGCGGCGCTCCTCCGCCGTCAACCCCTCCCTCGAAAGGATGCGCTTTTTTGCTGCAAAGTCCCATACTGCAAACCCCCCAGAGTTGTCTGCTCCAGCGAGCAAAGCGCCGCTCGGCGAGAACACGATCGCGTTCTGGCCCGCGACTTTGGGGAGATGCGCGGTAATTTCACCTGTCGCTGCGCGCCACACGACCACGTGAAAGATCCCCGAAGGCTCGGTGCACGTCCCCGCGATCAAGCTGCTATCGGGCGAAAAAGACAAACAAGAAGGCCAACAGTCTTTGAGCTTGCCTTTTTGAAGGGCGGGGCCCGGAGCGCGCTTATGGACGTCGAAGAGCGCGAAGTCTTGGGGGGCCCGATGAGCGAGCCAGCGCCCATCGGGGGAAATCGCGAGCGCCTCCGCGACCTCGAATTCCTCCATGACGCGCGCGCGCTCTGCGTCGAATACGGTGATCTTGTCGTGGTGGGCGACGATAATCCGATCGTCCTGCGTCCACGTCACATCGACTTGATCCGAGGCTGAACGGCTCGCCATGAGCGTGGTGAAGAGCGTGAGCTCAAGCTTGGCTTTGGCGTCGAGCTCCGCCCTCGCGAGCGCTCGGCTGAGGAGCCTCCGTCCCTCCGCGTCGTTCCCCTTGCGTTGCGCGTCGATACCTTGATTCGCTGTCGCATGCGGGTCGAGCGCACGAAACGCCTTCTCCGCATCGTCGAGGCGCGTTTGGATGCTCGCGCGCTCCTCGGGCCCAAGCGCCGCTCCCGCGAGCGCCAGCGCGCCTCGGGCCTCCGCGAACGCTCCGACGTCAGCCAACACGTCGACGCGCGCGCGAAGCTCCTCGACGGTCTTTGCCGGACACGCCTTGTCGGCGTCACGGTAGAGCGCAGCGGCGCTCCACACCCGCCCTGCGTGCGCTTGGGTCGCTGCTTTTTCGCGTTGGTCACCAGCGATCCGGCAAGGATCCGGCGCAGGTTGCACCGTGGCAATGGGGGCAGGCGGCGTGGGGGCCGGAGCTCCGCATCCAAGCAAGCTCAGGCTTGCGATGAGGAGCGCGGAGATCATGCGCGGACGCGGCATGGCCATCACCATGGCTTAAAGTAGTCAGGGGGCTCCACTTTCCCCTGAAGAGAGGGAGAGATGTAGTCCTTGCCCGGTTCGAGCGATTCGAGCTTGGCCGTGACGGCGGCGAAGACGTCGTTGCCTCTCTCCTTGATGCCGTTCACCGGCGTTCCGACACCTTCAAATCGGTTCTCGTTGCCTGTCTTGCCGTTGGCGAGCGTCGTCGAAAGGATCTTGTAGCGAAGATGGAGATACGCGCAGCCATCCGTGTGCACAGACCACCAGAGGGCGGTCGTAATCGCCTTGGAGCCCGGCGCTTGCATGAGGTCCGCGAGCTTGCGAGAGCGACCCGCTTGGATCAGATCCCCGGCGAATTCGCCCTGCGGAATGCGCAAGATCCAGAGCGCTTGGAGGACATCGCACGCGGGCATCGCGCGGAGCGACCAGAGGTATCGAGAAGGGGGGTAGTTGGCGTCGGGGGCCTGCTCGTACATGAGCACGAGGGGGCTCACATAGAGGATGTCTTGTTCGGTTGGCCTATCCGTCCTCTTGAAGATCGCCAGGCGCGCGAAGCCGAGCGGCCTCGCGAGCTTCCCCTGCGCCGTCCCTCGTTCGAGGTCATCGGGGGTGCGCGGCTTGAGAGCCCCAAAGCCGACGAAGGGAATGGGCCTTTGACTGGCGTAGACATCGACGTTGCCGCCGGCGAGACAATTGTCGTAATTGCCCGCGTCCCCAAGGCTCTGCATCGATCTCGGCGCCACCGCGTCCCGCGCGCGTCCGGGGCCGGGGCCCTTTGCTCGGGCGGCGCCGGTATCGAGGAACTGAACCGTCTTTTTGCCGTACGACGCTCGCAGCACAAAGACGACATGAGACCCTTGGGGTTGTCCCTCGCCCGGGGGCAAGAACCCGAACAGGCTCCCGGGCGTGAGGGGGCCTTCTTTCCTGGTGATCGCTTCTCCGATGTCTTGATGCTTTTTCTTGGTGTCCCAACCACCTTGGAACAAATGGCTCAGGTAGGAGTTGTGCCCGGCCGACACACCGATCGAGCCTTTGGGCTCTTTGTCTCCTGCGTCATCGTTCTTCTTGTGCGGCCCCGAGACGTCGTAGGTGGAGAGCCCGCGCGTCAAGAGCGCGAACGTGCAGAGCTGCTGGCAGGCCATGTAAATGGGCAGCACGGGATCGCTGGTCCAAAACTGGCGGTAGTAGTCGGAGTCCCTGTACCGAGGGATTTCTTCGTCCTTCCTGCCTTTGGCCTTCTCCTTCCACGCGCCGTACATCGTGGTTGAGCCGTACGATGCGCCGACCAAGAGCTCCGAGCAGAGCCGCGCCCACTTCTCCTCGGCCGCGACGAGCTTCTTGATGTCGTCGGGCATGTCGGGCTGAGGCTCCCATTCGGGGTCGTGACCGTCTGGGCCCTGCCACACAGGATCGAGCCCGCCTTTGAGCCGGCCGTAAATCTGTTTGAGGATCGCGGTGATGGTGGCAGCCTCGTCGGTTTTGAGCCCCGTTTGCGGCGGCTCCGGCGGCTTCGACGTGTTCACCGCGACCGAGAGCTGCGGAGCGTTCGGAGCATACGGCGGAGAGACCGTATTGGCCTGCCCAGGCGTAGCTTGTGCGGGGTTGGGAGGTTGGGGAGCGGCCTGTGTCTTAATGCACATACTCAATGCCCATGGGTCTCGGTGAGCTTGGCGACGGTGGGGCCGTCGAGCTCGCCGGTCAGCGCAAGCTTGTGATCGGTTTGAAACTCAAGAAGAGCGGCGCGCAGCGCATCATCCATGGCGCCGAGCTGCGGGCCGAGGTAATACCCGAGGTTCATCAAGCGGTTGAGCGCGCCGGGGATGGTCGAGGCTTCGGGCAGGTCCTCGATGCGCAGCTTCCACGAGGCGCGCTCGCCTTCGGGGTAGTCGCCGAGCCACACCGTGACGCTGCCGGCTTCGGCGTCTTTGGGCACATCGTGCTTGAGCTTGCCGTCGCTGTCGGTCGTGCCCTCGAAGCGTTTGCCGCCCACGACGAGCACATACTTCTTGTCTTTGTAGGGTTGGATGAGCGGGTCGGTGAGGCGGAGCTCCAACGGCTTGGTCTCTTTGGACAGCTCTTCGCCCTCTTGTTCGGGCGCGTCTTTGCCTTCGGGGCCTTGGCCGCCGTTGCCCTTGCAGTTGAGCATCACGAGCGCGCCCTTCATGCTCGCGTTCTTGTCGAGCTCCACCGAGGCTTTGTCGGCCGAATAGAGCTTGACCTCGGTCGCGGTCGTGGTCGCGTTCTTGTCGAGGACGACCGACGCATCGCCCGAGGCGACGGTGGCTTTTTTGCCGCGCAGCGCGGCCTCGTCGTCGAGCGCGAGGGAGGCGCCGGACGAATAGATGGATACGCTCTTGGCCACGATCTCGGCCTGGTCGCCGAGGTTGAGCGCGGGCCCGTTGCTGCGCATCGTGGCTTGGGACGCGGCCGAGAGGGAGATGGTCTTGGCGTCGATCTTCACCTCGTCCGGGCCGATGATGACGGTGCTCGTGCCGCACTCCAGGATGATGGTTTGCTCGGCGCGGATCCGCACGGTCTCGCCCGCGCCGATGGTGTAGCTGCCAAAGGCGTAAATCTCGCCGCCGGTGCGCTTGTTCTCGTCGCCGATGTGGATGCTCGACGTGCCTTGGACGTGGAGGGCATGATCGTCGCTCACGCGGGTGATGTGTTGGCCTTTGACCTCACACGTGGCGATGCCGGTCACGCTCTCGACGCGGTTTCGGCCCACGGCGATGGTCATGTCCTCGCCCACGTTCACCGCATGGATCGAAGCGGCGTTGAACATCGAAGGGCCTTGGACGTTGACCGTCTGCCCGCCCTCTACGGTGACGGCGCGGCCCCCTTGCACGAGCGTGGTTTGATCGAAGCGGACCTTGGTTTGCTGGCTGCCGCCCACCTCGGTTGCGTGGTCGGCGATCACGAGCTCGTCCAGGTTGCGTTGGGCGCGGAGATACACTTGTTCGGCGCCCGCGCGATCGTCGAACGCGATCTCGTTGAACCCATCGCCGCCCGGCGTCGAGCGCGTGCGGATGCCGCTCCTCGGCGTGTTGCCCGGCAAGATGTGCGGCACCGGGTTCACCGCATCATACACGCACCCCGAGACCACGGGCCGGTCGAGGTCGCCGCCCAAGAACGTGACCACGACCTCCATGCCAATCCGAGGGATGAATTGGAAGCCAAAGCCCGCGCCGGCCCAGGGCATGAGCACGCGCAGCCAACAGGAGCTATGCTCGTTGCGCTCGCCCTCCAAATCCCAGTGGAACTGCACCTTCACCCGCCCATACCCGTCGGTGTAAATCTCTTCGCCTTGGGGGCCGACGACAAAGGCCGTCTCGACCACTTGGCGCGCGACGCGAACCGGGCGTTCGGGCCGATACGGCACCTCTTCGGGAACGGCGCTGAAGCGGCACTCGTACGCGGGCCGATCGCCGCCTTGGATGCCCGGCGCGACGCCGCGGTGCTCGACCCGGGTCACCACGTATCCGCGGTTGAGCGTGTCGAGGCTGTGATCGATGAGCGAGAACCGATGGCCGGGCAAAAGCCTCCTGCACACGCTCGCGCCGTCTTGCTCTTCGGCGCCGCGGCGGAGCTGCTCCAAGCAGACGACCGCGTTTTGTTGGGCCACGCTCGGCTCTTCGTATTCGCCGTGGTGATCGTAATAGCGGAGGTCCACCCCGTTTTGGGGAGGCGCCCCCGAGGAGGTGCTGCGGAGATCGAGCGTGGGCCGGGTAAAGTCGAAGTCGCGGAGGAGCACGCTGGTCGGCTCGATGGAGCTTTTGGTCGAAAAGTACGTGACGTGCCGCTCTTCGAGCGTGAGGCCCGCGCCCGCGTGGGACTGATAGCGATACGCGAGCTCGGGATTGCCGGGGATGGTGGCGTAGAGCTCGGCGGCGTCGGCGAGCGTCAAGAGCTC
>CAYTJL010000412.1:3794-5826 GCA_964437785.1 uncultured Polyangiaceae bacterium | reverse complement strand
GAGGTGCACACGCTCATCTTGGGCAACGCGCTCACCGGCCACAACGCGTTTTGATGCAGCTCACCGCGCGCGACGGCGGGGTTTTTCGGCTGCCTTGCGCGCATCGAGCACGCCTTCCAGCGTCTCGGCCGTGAGCACGCGCGCTGCCCACAGCGTAAGCGTCTGCTCGTCGGCGGCCTTGATGCGGGTGCGTGCCTCAGCGGGCACCTTGCCGAACCGGATGGCGAGCAACTCGAGCAGCATCTGCGCGCGCCCTTGAGCAAACCCTTCGGAGAGCCCTGCCTTGCGCCCTTCGGAGAGCCCTGCCTTGCGCCCTTCGGAGAGCCCTGCCTTGCGCCCTCGGTTCTCGATCTCGTCCAGCGTCGTCACGATGACCTCCCGGGCCTCGGGGCCCGCCGTAAGTTCCAGCGTCTTGGTGATCGTCTTCAGGCCGAGGCCTGCCTGGGTGTTGGCAAGATACCGCAAAAGCACCTCCAGCGCAGCCACTCCGTTCGGAGCGCGCAAGACCTCGCGAAACGCCGCGCCATACCGCGCCATCTCGCGGAGGAAGCGCTGGCCATCGCCCGCCACGGAGAGGCACCAGAGCACTACGAGCCCGAGCGAGGTGAGCGCCGCCTTGGTTCCATGGTGGAGCGCCTCCGCGTCATGGTCGTTCAAGGCCAAGACAGGCATGGCGAAGCTTGGCAGGTGCGGGCCGAGCGCCGGACGAAGCACCTCATCGAGCGCGATCACGTCGTGAAACGACGTCGCTGCCGTCCACCCCGAAGGCCCATGATAAATCAGCACCGGATAGAGCGGGGGAAGCTCCTCGGCGAGGGGGTTATCGGCCATGAAGCGCTCCCAAAAGCGCATCAAGTAAACCCCCATCCGAGCGACCATGAGCTTGTCGAGGGCGCGCTGCTGCTCGACGAGCACGTATACATATACGGTCTTATCGCGCACCTTGACGGAGAACACCAAATCGCTGTGGCGCTGCCGCAGCGCCTTGCTCACGTACGTGCCGCTCTCCAGCTTCAACGAAGACCAGTTGACAGCAGCGACAACATCTTTGGGCAAGATAGCCCGGAGCAAACCGGCGGCGTGCTTGCGCTGCGAGAAGGTCCACTTGAAGAGCCGATCGTGCGGCTGGGACAGCGCATCGGGGTGAGCGGGCTTGGGCACCGCCGAACCATCACCCCATCACAACGGATAATGCAAGGGCAAAATCAAGCGCGCTCCTACGCACCTATGCGCGCACGTAAACACAAAATCGCGGTGCGCCATCACGCACGGTTCACCGATCTTCCCCAATCCCATACAGGGGCGCGTCTTTGCCCATCGCGCCCCCGATGTCCCACGAACGCTCGTCGATCGCCCGCATCAAGAGGGCGATCACCAAGAGCTGGTGATCGATCGCGCCGAGCGGCGGCGGGAGCTCGGTGACGAGCCGGACGAGCGTGTGCCGCTCCGGCGCGAGCATCGTTTGGAGCCTGTCAAAGAGGTCTCGCTCGCCCGCGATCCCCTGGTGCTCCAGCGACACGAGCGTCATCGCATCTCCATAAAACTGGTGAAACGGCCCGTGCGCCACGCCGAGCACGTCCCAGAGCGCGGGCTCGGGCGCGCCGAGCCCCTCAATCCACAGACACGAGAGGCCGCGATAGGCCTCCATCCACGGCCCCGCCACCACGAAGGCGACGCGCGCGTGCAACGCCCCTTGGGGCACGCCCTTCAAGACCTCTTCTACGCGCGCGGCGGAGGCCTTTGCCAGATCGGGGATACGCGCCCACTCCGTTTGCTCCAATGGCGCGCCCAACGACGCTGCAAAGAGGGACACCGCGAGCAGCGCGACGGTCGGCCCGACGAGCCTCGCCAGCGTGCCGGACTCGCGCTCGGGCGGTATCCGGGCCACGCGCCCGCCTGCCCGCCCAAACGCTTGGAGCGCGGCGCGCGCGTCTTCGTCCTCGGTTTGCTCCGAGACCGACGTCACGAGCAGCGCGACACGGGCCTTGGCAGCGTGGGTGAGCGCGAGCCGCGCGTTGGGCGAGAGCCCTTG
>CAYTJL010000412.1:2335-3694 GCA_964437785.1 uncultured Polyangiaceae bacterium | reverse complement strand
CCGATCGCGAACGTCGAGAGCGGCACGAAGCGCGCGCGATACCCGGCGCAGAGGAGGAGCATCGCGAGCATGCGCGAGGGCCCCTCGGACGCGCCGACGCCGGTCACCCAGACATCGAGGCTCTTATCGATGGAGGGCCACTCGACGTGTGACGAAAGGAGCAGGGACAACGCCTCCGGGATGCTCGCCACGCGCGCCCGAAAGAGCGCGTGGACCTCGGCGGGGAGAGGGGAAGAGGGCATCGATCGCTCAATGCCCCGAGGCCGCTTTGGCCGAGGGGTCGTGTTTGTTGTCCTTCATGACCTTGAAATACGCGATGAGCCCGTCGAGGTCTTGGTTCGAGAGGCCCGGGTGCGCGGGCATGGTGCCATAGCGAAAGTCGAGCGGGTTCTTGATGTACGCCTTGATTTGCGCCTCGGGCCGGTATTCAACGATGCTCTTGGGCACGTTGAGATCCGGCCCCACCCTGCCCCCTTCACGATTGATGGCGTGGCAGAGGACGCACTGCGACCGGAAGATGCGAAACCCCGTCATCGCCGGGCTGCCCTCGCGCTCCGCCGGAGGCACGGTGTGCGGGAACGTCGCCTCGAACGACGCGATCTCGATGGTGGCGAGCTGCCATGGCCGAGGATACGTATCGAGGCTCTGTTGCCCTGCTTCGCTCCACACCACGTAATACGGCCCGGGGTTCGCGCGTTGCGGGCCGATGGGCTCCCACCCGGGGACGTCGACGTCGGCGATGGCCAGATAACCACCCTTCTCGACGAGCTTCGTGCCGGGCAGAGGCACGGTGTACCCGTCGCGCGCGCGGAGCACGAAATCGAGGCGGGCGAGCTCGGCGGCGGGCAGCGCAAACCCTTTTTCGAGCACCTTGACGAGCGGGAGCGCGCGATAGGTCTTCTTGCGGTTGTAATACGGGTCGAGCGCGGTGAGCGTCTCGACGCCCACGGCGGCCTCGAGATCCGCGCGTTGGAGGGAGCGGAGCGGCTTGCCCTCACGCGCGAACGAGAGCTCCGCGCGCGCGCCGTCGTCCGCCGGTTTGGGCGGAGGCGCCGTCGCCGAGAGCGCGGGGGGCGACGAAGATGCCTTTGGCCCGGGAGGTGGAGGAGCCGTGTCACACCCCATGATCGCGAACGGGGAGAACGCGAGGAGCGCTAAGATAGCCCTCATACGTCCTCCTCGGCGGGCGCCGAGAGCGCGACCATGGGCACGAACGCGACGTAATAAAGGATGTTGGGGAGGAGCCGAATCAAATAACCAACCTCGTTGCCCGACAGGATCACCACGTCTGCGGAGGCCCAGAGCGCATATTGCGCCACCTCGAAGCTCGTTACGAAGAGGAGCCACCGCCGGATCCGT
>CAYTJL010000412.1:0-2235 GCA_964437785.1 uncultured Polyangiaceae bacterium | reverse complement strand
AGGGGCCTTAGCGAAGCGCTCGACGAGCAAAAAATAGCGAAAATCCCCGAGGATCACGAAGGCGATCCCAAACGGCGTCTCCCAGCGCGTCTTGGCGGCAGGCGAATAGGCGCCGGTGAGGAGCGCGTCGGCCAGGATTTCGAGGGTGAAGAGCGCGACGTACGCCGTCAAGAACGGCCGCCGCCGCATGAAGTACGCGAGGAAACAAGCGCCCGCGAGCCACGCGAAGATCGGGTGATGGATCGGGCTCTCGTAGATGGCCTTCCACATCGCCGAGAGACCATTTCACGCCGCCGCCGCTGCGGGCAAGGGCCGCCACCCCCGATCCCAGTCAAGACAAAAGCGTGGCCCTTCAAAAAATGGAGCAATTCCGGCATCTAACCACTGAACACTTGACCGGGTACTTCTCCTTGGCTATCGTCGTTTCAGCTTTGGTGCTGCTTCACCGCGGGCTGACCGCAAGGTTGGCGTCGTAGGCAAAGGGGCACGGCTCGCGGTCTCGCCGCGCGCTTGTTTTCGGACGCGAAGCTGTCTCTGCTCTCGTTTGCTTCGTTCACCATGGCCGGCGTCCGCTCGTCGCGGGCGCCATCGGACGGCCAGAAGCCCGGGGAGCAGAGCTCCATCCAAAAGCGCGGTCGAGCGAGCCTCGACCGTTTCTCTCTCTCTTCCGCGCCGGTTTTCGGCGGGCCTGCTCGGGCGTCGCACGCAAAGCCGGAGCGCCGCTCCATGTTCTGGCCGCTCATCCCAGAGCGGACCGCACATCAGCGGGAGGGCACACCCTCGCGGAGACGCCATTTCCCGAGCTGAGCGGACCTTACCGATGGCCTCAGCAGTACGAGATACACCTCGTTCGCCCTTCGCGCACCTCTGCGCGCCCGAGACCTTGCACGCCGCTTGGAAGAAGGTGCGCGCCAATGCGCTCGCGTCGTGCTCGGCGACCACGCGGGCCGGCGTCGCGCGCTTCGAAGCGTCTGCCGATCGTGCGATCGGCCGCCTCGCGTCGGAGCTTTCGAGCGGGGATTTCCGGTTCGAGCGAGCGCGCGGCGTCGCGGTCCCGAGACCGGGAAAAGAGGCTCGGCCCATCGTCGTGTCGCCCATCGAGAACCGCATCGTCGAGCGGGCGTTGCTCGACGTGCTCTACGCCGTCGAGGCCGTGCGCGCGCTCGCGTCGAGCCCGACGAGCTTCGGCGGCCTGCTCGGTCGCGGCGTCCCCGACGCGATCGCGCTCGCCGTGCGCGCGGCGCCCGCGGGCGGCTTCTTCCTGCGGTCGGACATCGCCGACTTTTATCGCTCGATCCCCCGCGACGCCGCGCTGTGTTCCCTCGGCGAGCACGTCGGCGACGAGCGATTGATGGACGTGCTCGATCGCGCGCTCGTCGTGGACCTCGAGAACAGGGCGGCGCTCGGCGAGGACGCGCGCCTTTTCCCCGACGGCGAGACCGGCATCGCGCAGGGGTCGAGCCTCTCCACGCTCATCGCCAACGTGATCTTGCGCGGCTTCGACGAGCGCATGAACGGCCGCGGGATCACGTGCGTGCGTTACGTCGACGACTTCCTCCTGCTCGGCGAGCGTCGCGCGCACGTACAAAAGGCCTTTCAGAGCGCGCAAAGCGAGCTCGGCGCGCTCGGCCTCCACGCGTACGATCCTGCAGATGGCTCGGGGAAAGCGCGTCTTGGTCGCGTCGCCGACGGCTTCGAGCTCCTCGGATGCCGCGTAGAAGGTGGCAAAGTCGCGCCGAGCCCTCGGGTGTGCGCCGCATTGCTCCGGCGGGTCGACCGTATCCTGGCTGAGAGCGTTCGGAGCGCGGCCCCTCACGGCGCTTGGCTTGCGCAGCTCTCGGCGCTGCTCGACGGTTTTTGGGGCGCCTATCGGTTCTGCGATCGCGAGGACGCGCTCACCAAGCTCGAAGCCGCGGTGGATGCTCGCATCGCCCGGCATCTGCGGAGCCCGCAGCGGGTTGCCCGGCCCCAGACGCATGGAATAAAAAAAGCGCCTCGTCGATGGCGGGGGGGGGACACCATCGCAGGCGCTTCTGTTGGTTTGTCTCAGCACGCGGCGGGCCAAGGCTCATGCGCCGCTATTTCACGCAGTTACACTGCTTCGGAGGAAGAGGACTTCAACCCTGCGATTTCACCCTCGCAAGAATGACCACGGGCGGGCTGCCGGCAGGCATCTCCGCCGGAGCGGGGTCTGTGCGAAGGGCTGCCGGCAGGCATCTCCGCCGGAGCGGGGTC
>CAYTJL010000411.1:0-5888 GCA_964437785.1 uncultured Polyangiaceae bacterium | reverse complement strand
GCGTTGTACGCGGGGTGGGTCACGTGCTGGTAATCCGCGGTGATCCACAGCGACGGAAACGGGTTGACGCTGTAAAACACCTCCACCACCGACTCCACCGCGGGTTTGATCGTGCCGTCGCCGATGAACCCGTCGATCCCCCCGCGCCGGAGGTATTCGGCGTGAGCGCTCGAAATCCACCCGGCGCCGACGCCGACCCCGAGCGCGTCCGTCGGCCGCCGCCACAAGGCCCCTTTGGCCAAGGCCCCGAACGAGATGGACCGATCGGTGGAGGTGAAGGCATAGACCTCGGTCTGCCCGTCGGAGAACATGGCCCGTAAAAACAAGCCGATGCCATTGCCGACGTCCTGCTCCACGTTGACCCCGATACCCGCCTTGAGGTTGGGCCGCCGCGCCCAACAGAGGTCGGGCGCAGCGCGGTTTTGTGATCCGTAGTTGTACCTCACGCACGCCGCGGCGTTCTTTTGAGGGTCCCCCGCGTAAGCCGCCATCGCGTCCTCGAAGCGCGCCATGTTGGCGCGGTTGACGTAGCCCACGATGCGCGTCGCGCCCCTCCGGCCAAAGAGCGTGTGATTGTGCTCGATCTCGAGCTGGTCGCTGAAGTACCTCCAAAACCGAGGATCGACGGCGAGGTCGTTGGGGTTCAGCGGAACGACGGTGTGGGCGACGCGAAAGGCCCAGTCGTCCCAATAGAGCTCCGCGGCGGCGCCCCACGTGTAGCCGCGCGCGTCCGCGGCGAAGTCCCACGCCGCGTGGGTCATGAAGGCCATGTTGATGAACTGCTTGCGAAGATCGCCGGCGAAGCTGTTTTTGTCGAAAAAGTCGATGATGCTAAAGCGACCTGCGATGAGCACGAGGCGGTGTGTGGTCGTGGTCGCGCCGAGCTGCATGGCGTCGGAGCCCCTCTCGACAGGCTCACCGCCGCACAAGCGGATGGTCTGCCGCAGGTACGCGCGGGCCACGTACGGTGTCGGGGCGGCGCCTCCGGTCTTTTGGAGCTCGGCGTTGTGAATGGTGGAGCCGAGGCCCGCGAGCCCGGAGAGCGCCCGCGAAGAGAGCAGCTCCGGCACGAAATAGAGCTCGGCCCCACGCCACAAACGCACACCGGCGAAGAGGGTCAAGGTGGCTGTCCAGCTACCTTCAGCGGTGGGGAGGAGCGATTTGGTGCTGCCCCCGAGGTTGGTATAGGAAGCGGAGAACGGAGCCTTGTAATGGCCGATGAGCGAGACTTGGCCATACACGTTGAAGCGCTCGTCCGTGAGGTCGTGCAGGCCCCGCGCCGCGAGGATGTGCATCACGTCGGCCCGGTCCTCGGGCGGCTCTCCGGCGCGCGCCGGAGAGGCGCAGAGGAGCGCAGCGCAAAGAAGGAGGGCTGAGGGGGCTCGCACGAACGCGGGACACGTTCTCACGCATGGTGCGCGCGAGCAAGCGAGACGCGTTGACCCCTCGGGACTACCCCGGCGCGCGCGCCCACGCCTCGCGCATGCGATCGATGTTCTCGGCCATTTTATCGGCGGGGAAGCCATGGACCCACGCGATCTCGGCGACGCGATCGAGGACGTTGTTCACGGCCTCGAACGAAGGCGACATGGACGTCATGACGATCTCCTCGCGCCAAACGCGCTCCACGGCCTGCGCCGCGAGGCTCAAATCGAGGTCGCCCCGGTCGAGGTGGTGCTCGGCGCTCTCGGCCATGAAGCACGCGAGGAGCGTGCGGTAAAACGAGGCCTTCGACGATAACCTCGGCAGCGAGGACGGGTCGGGGGGGCTCACCCCGCAAATGGGGAGCCCCGACGCGCGCCAAGCGAGCACACCGCCCGTGAGGCTGAGCGCCGATCGATACCCCAACTGACGAACCGTGGGGATGAGCCTCGCGCTCCTGCGCCCGCTCAAACACACGAGCGCGAGCGGGGTCTCGATGGGGTAAAGGCGGGTCAGCGACGCGGGCTCACGGACGATGTCCTCGAGCGGCACGCTGCGCGACCCGGGCAGGTACCCGAGCGGGCCAAACCGCTCAGGCGCCGGCCGAACGTCGATGATCCGGTGATCACGGCGGCGCGCGAGGTCGCCGGCAGAGAGAAAGCCCATCGTGAACCCCCTTCAAAACACGAGCGAGAAGCTCGACCGGCGCGCCGCCTCGGCGAAGCTCGTGACGCCGCCGAACTCCACGTTGGGCAGATCCATGATGTCGCGCCGCTCGATCCCCATGAGCCCCATGCTCATGGAACAGACCACGAACCGCACGTCGAGGCTGACCGCCGCCTTCAACAGCTCATCGAGCGAGAGCGCGTTGCTCCGCTTCATCATGAGCCCCATCGCGCGGGTGCCCACCCCGGCCATGTGCATCTTGCCGAGCCGCTGGCGGCGAGGACCCTTGGGCATGAGCCATCGCAAGATGCGTTGGAGGAGCGAGGGGCGTTTGCCCATCTCCCCGGCGCGCGGCTCCTCGCCGCGCAGCAGGTTGACCCCCCAAAACGAGAAGAAGACCTCGACCTTCATCCCCTGCGCCGCCGAGGCGTTGGCGACCATCATGGCGGCGAGCAGGCCCTCCAGATCGTTGTGGAGCACGAGCAGGGAACATCGATTCTCGCGCGCCGCCACGTCGGAGGGCGCGCCGCTCGGGGCCATGGCGGTTTGGGCCAAAGGCGCCTCGTACGAGAGCAGGCTCGGCGCCGCCGGAGCCGCCCGTGTCGCCGCGCCGCCCCGCGCGGTGGCGGGCGCCTCCCCGCGCGGGAGCGTGATGCGCGCGCGGAAGAAGCCGCCTTGTTCCATCGCGACGTCGAGCGCGTCGAGGGACGATTGGGTGGTCCGACACCACGCCTCGAGATCCGCGGGGAAGTCTTGATCCGTCGCGAGCACGGTGATGGTGCGCGCGGAGCCCTTGTATCTTCGGGCGGCCTCGGCCACGCGCAAGATTGGCGCCGGGCACTGGAGCCCACGGCAATCGATGGTGATGGGCTCAACGGTCGTCATCGCGGTGGGCTCCTAGGCTCGGGAGGTGACGTTCGAGACCACGGTGAAATCGGGCAGGGAGCTTCGGAGCAGCTCGCGCATGCCGTCGTAGTGCGCGCGGATCGCGCGGGACCGCTCCACCATCGCGGTGATGGCGGCGACGAGCTCGTCTTGGGACCCGGGCAGGCAAAACTGATGATCGAGCCCCGCGAAGTTGATGCTCTTTTGGAGCAGCTCGGCGTTGGCGTGCGTCGAGACGAGCAGGCGCGACACCTCGCCGGACCACTTGAAGTGCTTGAGCAGCGGGTCCTCGAGGAGCACGGGGAGGTCGCCGAAGACCACCACCCAAGGAGACGAGATCTTGTCCTCTCTCAACATCTCCGCGATCTCCTCGCGTTGATGAGGGTTGATGGTGACGATCTCGATGTCTCTTTTGAGCTGCTCCAGCGCGCGTCGCACCGCGGGGCGGTTGAACGCCGGGTCCTCCTCGAAGACCCATACGCTCACGCGCTGTTGGGCCCAAAGCCTCGTGTACGAGCCGCTCGGGCGGCTGCTCGCCGGCGGCTCGGTCCGGCCGCGCGAGCGCCGTTGAAGGTCGTGGAGCGCGGTCAAAAAGCTCGTCGCCGAGTCGAAGCGATCCTGCGGGCTCGCCTCCATCGCGCGGGAGAGCGCGATGGACAGCTCGACGCCGAGCGGCGAGAGGTCCTGGTGCGTCTCATGGATGGGCACAGGCGGCATGAGCCCCCCTTGAGGGCCGATCCGCGGGCGGAGCTCGCCGGCCAAGCACCGATAAAGGATCGCGGCCGCGGCGTAGAGGTCGGTGCGCTCCGTGTGCCGTTTGCCCTCGAACAGCTCGGGGGCCGAGGTGCCCATGGCCGAGGTGAGCGCGTGCATCCCGGGCTCGGTCCCCTCCTCGGCGACGCGGTGCGAGACGCTGTGGCCAATGAGCTTGATGTGCTCGTCGCGCGTCCCGGGCGAGAGCACGAGGACGTGCTCGGGGATGAGCCGCCGGTGCACGATCGCGAGCGCGTGGGCCTCGCGGAGGGCCTGGAGGAGCTGAATCCCAATCTGGAGCACCCGCGCCGGATCGAGCCTTCCCTCGGCGGCGAGCACGTCGCAGAGCGAAGCGCCTTTGATGTGCTCGAACACGCCAAAAGGATGCTCGCGCATCCCGCGTTTGGTGGAGCCGACGTCGAGGAGCCTCGCGTGGACCGGGTGACGCAGCAGCGCGAGCGCCGCCAAATCGCGCGACACGCACGACGCCTCATGAGGGGTCTTGCACGAGAAGCGCTTGATGATGACCGCGCGGCCGAGCTCGACGTCGGTCGCCTCGACCACCGATGAGCCGGAGACCTCGGAGAGCGCCCGGCCCGTTTGATATCTCCTCTTGGTCTCCACCTGCTCGGGCTCATACGCTCGCTCGGTCGCGGGGGACGACTCGGGCAGCGGGCGCGCCGCCGCGAGGAGGGCGTCCGCGGTTTGAAACCTCGCCTCGGGCCTCCGGTCCAAGAGCCTTTGGACGAGCAGATCGAGCGCGGGGGACGCTTTGCAGGTGGGGTTTCGCTCCTTCAACGAGGGCGGCCGCTTCTTGAGCTGATCGGCCATGAGCTGCATGATCCCGCGCCAATCGAACGGGGTCTTGCCGGTCAAACACTCGAACAAGATGACGCCGAGCGAGTAGAGATCCGCCCGCGCGTCGGGCTTTTGCCCCACGTATTGCTCAGGCGCCATGTAGAGCGGGGTCCCGACGAGCGACCCCGACAACGTCACGTCTCCGCCCGTGTGGCCGACCTCTTTGGCGAGGCCAAAATCAAGGATTTTCACGCGCTCGTGCGCCTCGTCGCCCGGGACGAGCATCACGTTGGCGGGCTTCAAATCCCGGTGCAGCACGCCTTTGTCGTGCGCCTCGCGGAGCCCGCGCGCGATCTCCACCGCGATGGCGAGGGCGCGCGCCGGGGGAAGGCCGTTCGGGTGAGCGTCGATGTGTTGCTCCAGCGTTTGCCCGGAGAGGTGCTCCATGGCGATGAAGCAATCACCCTCGAGATCCCCTTCGATGACACCATAGTCATAGATGGTGATGATGTTGGGGTGTGACAGCTTCGCGCACGAGCTCGCCTCGATGAAGAAGCGCTTTCGGAAGTCCTCTTTGGCCGCCGACGGATCATGGACGCTCGGCGAGAGCGCCTCCACGCTCGGCTCCATCACCTTGAGGGCCACGATGCGCCCGAGCGGCATCTGCTCGGCGCGATAGACCTTGCCCATCCCCCCTTGGCCGAGCGCGCCCAGGATCCGGTACTTCCGGTTGATGACTTGATTGACCTGGAGGTTCATCGATGCCGACACGAAAGCCTTTCCTTCCGTTATCGGCGCGTCCGGGAGAAGGTTGAGGGGAAAATCTCCGGGGGGCCCCATCCCCGAATCTCGACTTGATTCCTGAACGGCCGGCCAGTAACGTCTCTTTCTCGACGACGAGGAGACGAGAGGAACCCGCCATGACCGACGACAGGAACAACAAGCAGAAGAACGCCGCCGCGCTCGAGCTGGTGCTCGCGGGCGTCGAAAAAGAGTTTGGCAAGGGCGCCATCATGCGCCTCAAAGACGGCGAGAGCCTCCACGAGGACATCGCGGTCGTGCCGTCGGGATCGCTCAGCCTCGACATCGCGCTCGGCATCGGCGGCTACCCGCGCGGCCGCATCATCGAGATCTACGGCCCGGAGTCGAGCGGCAAGACCACGCTCGCGCTCCACGCCATCGCCAACGTGCAGCGTCAAGGCGGCACGGCCGCGTTCATCGACGCCGAGCACGCGCTCGACGTCAACTACGCCAAGAAGCTCGGCGTCAAGGCCGACGAGATGCTCATCTCCCAGCCCGACTACGGCGAGCAGGCGCTCGAGATCGCGGACATGCTCGTGCGCTCCAACGCGGTCGACCTCGTC
>CAYTJL010000410.1:0-5924 GCA_964437785.1 uncultured Polyangiaceae bacterium | reverse complement strand
TCACCGCTTGGTGAGCCCCGCGTCGAGCTCGGTGCCGAGCACGAGGCCCACGAGCGAGGTGCCCATGATCTCCCGGCGCTCGACGCCGAGAAAGGTGCCCGACCCCACGGCGCCGAGGGGGCCGCCCGTCGTGAGGCCGAGGCGCACGCCGATCCCCAACGTGGTCTCGTGAAACCCCATGTGGCCTTGGCGCCGGAGCGGCTCGTTGAACGACATGACACCTCGCCCAAACACATAGAGGCGCGCCAGCTGCCCCATGTCGAGCTCCAAACGAAGCTCCTGCGGGAGCTCGACGCCGCTCGGCGCGAGGTCGGTCACGCCCGACGCGCCGACGCCGGAGAGGAAGGCGAGATAGCCTGTCTGCGACACCAAGACGCCGAAGCCCACCGGGAAGATCCTCGCCGCGTACGCGAGCCCGGACGGCACCGCAAAACCCATCTCGAGATCGAAGCCGGCCGCATAACCCACCCACTTGCCATAGAGCGCCCGAATCGAGAGCCCTACAATCCCCTGCCCTTCGAGGCCGCGCGCCCGCTCGCGATGCGCCGTCATGAAGCCGGCCACGTACATCTTGGCGGACGCCGCCCCGCTCTTCGCCGGCCCGCTCGGGAAGACCTCATAGTCCTTACGAAAAGGCCGCTCAGCGTGCGTGTCCGTCGCGAACCCGAGGCGCCCGGGATTGACGGGCAGATCGATCCCCGGCGGGAAGAGATGGACCCCCAGCGGCAACCCAAAGAAGCTCACGGACAAGCCCTCTCGAAGACCAACCCGCACGCCCAGAGGGAACGTGCCCATCAGGATCCCCGTCTGCCCCTCGGTCACGTCCGCGCCCGCGATCCCCACGTAATCTCGGCCGATCGCCGTCGCGGGCAGCTCGACGCCGAGCGCACACCGCCTGCCCAAGAACGCGACGAACGTGTTGCTGTTGGGGCCGGGGATGGGGATGTACGTCGGATACGTCTTGTAATAGGCGCGCTGCGCCTCGGCCAAACAAAGGTCCTTTTGCGCGATCTCGGCGGCCGTCCCGCGTACGACCCCGTGCAGCATCACATCCCCCGCCGCGAAGTCGTCAAAAGGATCGTCCCTGTCGCCGCTCCCACCGTATTCATAGCGCTTGAGCCCGCCCTCTTTGGGCGCCACGACGATCCACGCATGGCGCGCCACCCGATCGAGCGGCCTCGGCATCTGCCCGCTCAAGACCGCCACATAAGGAGGCTCCGGCAGCTTGGCAGGCAAGGCGGGGGCGACGCAGCCGAGCCCCGCAAACGCGGCGACACCCACCGCCCACGACGAGCAAGCGCGTGAAAGCATGGTGTCTTCTACACGAGAGGCCCCGCGGATCTTTGGGCCGGCCGCCGCACGCGGCACACGTGCCTTTGCGCGTGCCCGCAACGCCTCGGCCCGGTTCCTGCTTGAGCGCTCCCTCGTGCCATCAACCTCTCCGCAACTCCCCCGGCCCGTGCCCATCGCCGTAAGCGGCGCCTCGGGCGCGACGCTCCTCTTCAGGAAGCGCGACAAGCTCTATGTGACCGCCGTGCTCAAGGCCACGTACGCGCTCAGCGACGGCGCCATCATGACCCCGCTCGCCCCCTCACCCATCCTCACGGAAGAGCGCGAGGGGCTGGGCGGCCTCGTGATGCCGAGCGATCTCGTGCCCTTTCGGTGGAAGGTCGATGTCACGGTCACGGGCCACGCCTTCGTCCCGGCGCGCTTCCCCCAAACATCCACGATGGGCCTCCGCACACGCCTCCGGGTCGAGGGAGACGGCGCCCCGCTGCTCGACAAAACACTCGATCTCCACGTGATCAACAAAGGCCACACCCCCGGACGAGCCCGCTTGTTCGGCCTCGGGCCGCTCTCCAGCAAATGGCCAGTTCGGAGCCGCCTCCTCCAAGGGCACGACCCACGCCGCTTCGAAGGCACGTTCCTCGACCTGCCCGCGTCGTTCGATGAGAGCTATTTTCAAGCCGCGCCCGCAGATCAACGCATCCCCGCGGTGCGCGGCGATGAGTGGGTGACCCTCGACGGCGTCTCGCAGGGCAGCGAGCGCATCGCCTTTCGGCTCCCCGGCGCGCGCGGGGCGGCGAGCCTCCACGGCGCCACACGCACGAGCGGTTGGGTGGAGCCCCCGCGCATCGACTCCATTTCCATCGATGTCGACGAGAGCACCTGTGATATTACGTGGCGTGGATTCGCCCCCATCGATCCCAACGATCTGGACGGCCCGCTCAGCATCACCGCCGCCGTCGAGATGCCCCGCTCGTCACGGCCTCCCCGCGCCGACGTTGGTCGCGCTGTGCCCGCGCCTGTGCCCGTGCCCGCGCGCCTCCCGCGCGCAGACGACCTCGATTTGTACGGCGTTCCCCTCTTGCCCACCGGGTGAGCCTCCATGGCCCATGCGCTGATCGACAACCGAACCCCGTTTGCGGTGGAGCCCCTCTTCCTCGTCGACGAAGAGGGCTGCCCCGTGGTCACGCCGCTCGTCCAAGCCACGTACGAGATCCTCGACACGAACCGCCTCACCCTCGCCGTCGATCAGCCCAAACCCAACGTCTCCGGCGAGCTCTGGAACGGCGACCCGTCGACGTCGTGTTATCGCGTCGAGCCCGCGTTCGCCTTCATCAAATGTGCGACCGACGTGGCGCTCGTCGGGCACGCGTATTCGCCGCGCGGCAGAGGGGGCGAATCCGCGGACGTCACCTTCCGCGTGGGCCCGGTCCAAAAGAGGCTCCGTGTCACGGGAGATCGGGTGTGGGTGCGATCGATGGGCGCCATCCACATGACGAGCCCCTTGCCCTTCGACCGAATCCCCCTCTCGTACGAGCGCGCGTTCGGCGGTTGGGACAAGAGCGCGAGCGACCCGAGGAGCCACGGCTTCGAGCCCAAGAACCCGGTCGGCGTAGGCTTTCGCGCGCCGGGCGCCGCGTTCCAAGAGGGGCTCGCCGTCCCCAACATCGAAGATCCGGGCGACCCGGTGACGCGCTACGGAGAGCCGGTGACGGTCGCGGGCGTGGGCTTTTTGTCGAGCCACTTCCAACCCCGTTTGGCGCTCGCGGGCACCTTCGACGAGGCTTGGCAGCGCGATCGCATGCCGCTCCTGCCGCGCGACTTCGACCGCCGCTTCTTCAACGCCTCTCCTCCGGGCCTCGTGGCGCCGGGGTTCTTGCGCGGAGACGAGCCCGTCGTGGTCGAGGGCGCCTCGCGCCGGGGGACGATCGCGCTCGATCTGCCGGGCGCGCGCGCCATCACGTGCCGTATCGCCCGCTCGCGCGGGGGCGACGCGACGATCGAGCTCGTCCTCGACACCATCATCGTCGACACCGACGTTCATCGTGTCCTGATGCTCTATCGGGGGTATGCGCGGCTCCTCGGCGGCCCGCACGACGTCACCGCCATCGCGATCACGACCCCAACATCGAGCAGGCGCCGCGCGGCCTGACGAGGAGAGAGGGAGAAGACCATGCCTGTTACGGTCGGCGTCAATGGAATGTCGGTGGTGCACAAAGACAGCGGCGGGATGAGCGTCGCGTGCCCCGACTGCTGCAAGCTCCAAACCCCGGTGGGCCCCGTCGTCCTGCCTTTGCCCAACATGGCGGCGTCCCAAAAGCTCTCCAAAGGCAGCAAGAAGGTCTCGTGTGATCAAAACCCCGTCGCCATCGCCGACTCCGTCATCGCGGCGAGCGACGGCGACGAGGCCGGCCCCCAAGGCGGCGTCGCGTCGGGCAAGATCAAGGGCAAGGCCGAGTTCACCAACACGTCGTTCGACGTCAAGATCGAGGGCAAAGGCACCGCGCGCGCGATGGATCCCGTGCTCCACAACGACAAGAACACGCCCCCTGCCCCGCTCGTCCAAGGTCCGGTGGTGGTCGTCGAGCCGGCCGAAAAAGGCCGTAAAATCTGCGTCATCTGCGATCACGAATTCGACTGATCATCTCTCTCTCTCCCCCTCGCCCCGAAGGGGAGAGGGGGTTGGGGGGTGAGGGCTCACGCGTCCACATCCATCCACGCATCCGGCGCCATGGCGGGCGGCGCCTTGGGGAGCGCGGGCGAGGGCACGAGCAAGACATCACGCTTGGTCGCGAGCCCGGCGCGGTTCGCCAAGACAATGAGCGCGACGCCCTCGATCGAGACACGCCCCTCCGTCGCCACCTCCTCGGGCAAGAGCCGCTCGCCCGCCGCGAGGCGCTCGGTGCGCTGCGCCTTCGCCGTCATCCACTGATCGAGCGACTCGGCAAAAGCCCGCTCGTCCTTCGCGGAGAGCGCGCGGCAAACGTCGATGCGCTCGTCGCGCGACCCTTCGAGGACATGGTGCCATCGTTCGAGCGAGGCTGTCTCTTCTTCCGGCGTCGCTCGGAGCGGACTCTCCCCTTCGAGCCTCCGCATCAGAAAGCGCATGTACAAAAAGTCCTCTTCGTATTCGACACCACGCTTGTGCGCGTGGCTCGCGCTCTCCGCGATCGCGAGCGCGCCGTCGGCGTCGCCCGACGCCACAGCGTCGAAGAAGGGCTCGGCGCGGCTCGTCACCTTGTCTTTGTCGGCGGCGCCGCGGGCGAAGTGCAGGTACGCCCGGCCGCTCCTCGCGAGGTGACGCGAGAACGCTTTGGTATCCATATCCATGAGGAGCGAGCCGATCGCGAGCTGCCGATACGCTTGGCAAAACGTGAGCGCTTGGCGCTGGGTCACGCGGCGCGCCACGAGCCGCCCGAGGAGCGCGCGGAGCGTCGAGCGAGCGTTCTGCATGTACACGCGTAGGAACTTCGAGGCCACGAATCAACCTCCTCGCTTGGGGGAGATGCCGGCGAGCACGTCGCGCGACACCTTGGTGGTGCCCACGTCGTGCCGCACGAGAAATGCACCTGCGTCCCCTCCCTCCGAGCTCGACACGACGAGCGTATAAACCCCCGTCGCATACCCCCTCTCGAACGATCGCGCCGCGACGGCGAGCCCGATGATCCCGCTCGCCGCGCCCGTGTCCCCGAGCGAGCTGCACGGCATCACGAGCCGGATATCGTCGTCGAGGAGGTGTGAGAGCCTCACCCGCGCGATCGCCCACTCGCTCGCTCGCCACGGCTCGCCGTTGAGGTCAATCACCAAATCACCCGTAAAGACAGGCCCGGCGGCCGTGATCACCGCACGGAGCACGCGTGAGAGCGCGGCGCCCGATCGAGGCTTGTCGCCGCCGACGGGGCTCGCCTCGGCGTCGGTCGCCGCCGCGACCACCTGCGCCAAAGGCTTGATCCGCCGGCGCTCCGCGCTCCCTAACGACTCGACGATCACGCACGCTCCGGCCTCACCGGGCATCAGCCCGTCCGGCCGGAGATCGGTCTTGAGCCTGTCCGCCTCGGCCAGCCCTTCGAGCGACAGCTCATCGAGGTACGAGTCCGCGGCGACGATCACCATACGATCCACCGCGCGCGCCGAGATCTTCGCCTCCGCGAGCGCGAGGGCCATGGCCGCGCCCGCGTGCCCTTTGTCGATCACGTAGAGCTCGTCGAGGTGCAAAGGCAACTTCGCCTCTTCGAGCAGGACGTCGCGGTGCCCTTGCCTCATCGTCTCTTGTCCGAGCGCGTCCGCGTCCAAGAAGCGATCGGGATCCTGCGGCGGGATCAGGCAAATGAGCCCTGTGCGCGACCAAAACCGATCGTCCGTTCGATCGGGCAGCGCGCCCGAAGAGAGCATGTCGTCGAGGGCGCCGAGCGCGAGCCTCACCCACCGTCCGAGCCCGGTGAAGCCCTCGGTGAAGGCATGAACGGGATAGCCGGTGAGCGCGATAGGCTCCTGCTCCTCGTCGTCGAGCAACGAAAAGTACGTGATCGGCCGAGGCGCGGTGAGCCCCGCGCGCAACGACGCGCACGAGGACACGTACGAGCGCCCGACGCTCGTCACCATCCCCATCGCGGTCACGGCGAGCGGCTTCATCCGCC
>CAYTJL010000409.1:0-5950 GCA_964437785.1 uncultured Polyangiaceae bacterium | reverse complement strand
GGGCTCGCGAAGAGCCACATCCACATCTTGGCGGGGCTCACGAGGCTGCGCCAGGCCGCGTGCGATCCGCGCCTCTTGGGCCTGCCGCGCGACTTCACCGACGAGGACTCGGGCAAGCTCGTAGCCCTCCGCGAGCTCATCTCCGAGGCGGTCGAGGGCGGCCACAAAGTGCTCGTCTTCAGCCAGTTCGTGATGATGTTGAAGGTCATCGAGAAGGCGATGCAGGAGGACGGCGTAGCCTACGAATACCTCGACGGATCCACGAAGGATCGCGCCGAGCGCGTCGATCGCTTCCAAGGCGATCCTTCGGTGCCGGTCTTCTTGATCAGCCTCAAGGCGGGCGGCACGGGCTTGAACCTCACCGCGGCCGACACGGTCATCCACTTCGATCCGTGGTGGAACCCGGCGGTCGAGCAGCAGGCCACCGATCGCGCGCACCGCATCGGTCAGACCAGGGTGGTGACGGCGTACAGGCTCGTCGCGGCCGGCACCATCGAGGAGAAGATCCTCCAGCTCAAGGCTAAGAAGCGCGAGCTCGTCGCCTCGGTGCTCAGCGAGGACGCGGGCGGCGCCAAGAAGCTCACCAAGGCCGACATCGAGGAGCTGTTCGCGGTCGACTGATCACGCGCCTTCGCCCTCGCTCTCCGGCCGCGGGCTGGGCGCGACGCGCGCGCGGAGCTCCGCCGCGGGCTTGAACGCGACGGTCACGCTGCCTGGGATCAGGATGGGCTCGCCGGTGCGCGGGCTGCGCCCCGGCCGCGCGTCGGTCACGCGCACGGTGAAGGAGCCGAAGCCCGGGTGAACGTAGCGTCCTTCGCTCGCGATCGACGCTGCGATCACCTCGAACGCGCGCTCGATCACCTCGTTCACGCGGCCCGCGGGGAGCGGCTCGCGGAGCCCTTCGTTTACTTTTTGGATGAGCTCGCGTCGGGTCATGAGAACCCCCTATCAAAGCCCGAACGAGCGTGATACGCCTCCATGCCGTGCCGAGGCGATCGCCTCTCGGTCTTTCAAAAGACGGGTGACGTAGAGAGGGTGGCTTCATCACCAAAGGTGATGGTCATCTTCGAGGTCTAGCTTGCTGCTCTGCAGCAGGGCGGCGTTGCGCCGCCCGAGCACCTCGCACCGCATCCGCCACAAGGAAGGCTGTTCCAGAGCTTCGCTTATCGGTAGAGGTACCATCGCCGCGCGACGGTCTGGAGCAACCCCGCCGATCGTGGTTCCGTGCGCGCGGCGATGGTACCTCTACCGGCGAGCTCCGTGAGCCTTCCATGTCCCAGGTCTAGTGGTAGACGCGTCATTCGTCTTGCGATGGGGACCCCTCAAAGGGTTCCCCAAACCCCTCCGGTCGCGTTGAGAGAAATTCTCTGCGGGACAAGGGGTTATGGCTAGGCACGCAAAACCGCGCTCTTTCCCCCGAAAGAGCGCGGTTTTTGTTTTTGTCTCATCGCTCATTTAAGCGCGCTCACCTTGCCCGTGATGATGCCGCGCCGCACCGCCGCGAGCGGCGCCGTGTCGTCGTAGCTCACGGCGGTGCCGCGCACGCTGACGCCGAGCCTCTCCCACAGCACAGGGAGGTCCACGCTCACAGGCTTCTGGCCCATCTCGCGGCGCAGCGCGACGAGCACGTTGGTGCCCGTCGCGCGATCGCCCACGCCGAGCGCTTCATCGAGCGACCACGTCACGGCCACGTTGCCGCCCTCGTGGACAATGGCGCGCAGCGCGTCGTCGAGCGACTTTTGGTTGTTGGTCTTCTCGCGGATGCGGATGTCCGCGAGGAACCAAAAGAGCGCGCCTCCCCAATACGTGCGGCCCCACGTGTCGGTGTTGTCGAGCCCCGCGTCGCCCGGCTCGGGCAAGCCCTGCGGCAAGCCTTCGACCATCGATCGCCAGAGCTCATCGGCCGTCACGAGCCCCGCGCGCACGCGCACGATCGGCTCCACGTACGTGGCGAGCCCCTCCTCGGCCCACGCCACGAGCACGTTGGGGAACGACACGTGAACGAGCTCGTGCACCAAGATCCAATCGTCCGAGAGATCGCGCTCGGACGTGTCGTCGCCCACGTTGAGCACGATGCTCGCGCCGCCGTTGCCCATGGTGCGCCCGCCGCCGATGCCGGAGCCGCGCGTCCGAAGCACCACGATCGCCGCGCGCTTGATCGGGAAGGCCCCAAAGTACGACGCGATCGCGCGCGTCGATCGATCGATCCACGCGAGCATGCGCGCCGCGGGCTCTGCGCGGCCGCGCGTCAACGCGACCTCGATCGCGGCCCCCGGCACGTCGATGTGCGATCGATCGAGCGGGCCCACCGCCCAATACGGCGCCGTCACCAAGCTCGCGAGATCGCCGACCGCGATCGCTTTGTCGTCGGGCGCGACGAAGAGCCCGCCGAGCGCTTCGAGCCCCGAAGGCACCGCGACGCTCAACCGAAACGGCGCGACCGGAGGCTTCGGCGCGAGGCCATACGCAGGCGAGAGCCCCTGCGGACGGATCATCCACACCGACGGCGGCGCGATGGTGGTGCCGCCGGTGAAGCGCGCGGCGTCGCTGTCGTCGAACGCGCGCGCCATCTCGCGGAGGAGCACGCGGTACCGCGCGCGGCACGCCTCCCCTTGTCTGCACGGCGAACGGTATCCGCCGGGGGCCTCGTCCGCGTTCGAAAAAGGCTCGTTTCCCCGAGCGAACGCGACATCGCGAAAGAACTTGGCGACGTCCGCGCGCGCGGACCAGACAGGCGTGACCGGAGCTGAAGAAGGGACGTCGACGCTCACGCAGATCTGCTCCGCGTCCGGCGCGAGCACCGCGTGGTAGCGATAGGTCGAGGCGTGCGCTTCGGCTTTGATCGGCGGCGCCGCCTCGTACGCGCAGCGAGGCGGCGACGCGGGGGGAGCACAGCCGATCGCGGCGACGGCGATCGCCAAGAGAGGAGCTGAGCCGCGCATCGCGCGGAGCTTAGCTCAGAGCGAGCTCATCCGATCGATCGCGCCCACGCGGATCCGTTCGAGCGGCGAGAACGATGCTTCGAGGAGCGCTTGGATCCGAGCCTCCGCGTGATCCGGGTCGCTCGCGCGGATCGCATCACGCGCCGCACGGAACGAGTCGACGCGAGCCGACCACGCCGCGCGCTGGTGATCGAGCTCCTCCATGCGCTGGGCGGCATCGGCTCCCAACGTCGCCTCGCGAAAGCTGCGGATCTCCTCGTCGCTCGCGCCCTCGTCGCGGCGACGCGCCTCTTCTTCGCTGTGACGAAGCGGCGCGATCGCCTCCGCGCGCGCCTTTCGGGCGGCCTCGGGCAGCCCATCCTCCAGCGCGGCCAAACGACGCTCGCGCTCCTCCGGCGAGAGCGACGCGTCGAGGGCGACCTTTCGCTGCTCGACGGCCACGGCCTGCGCGCGCTCGTCTGCTCCGAACAGCCGATCGGCTTTGTCGCCGAAGTGCTCGCGCCGGAGCGCGCGGATCGCGGAGAGTCGATCGCCGAGGTCGTCCGACGACGACGTGAGCTTCCGGCCCGCGGCGCGATACGCGGTGTACGTGTCGAAGAGCGCGATCGCCTCCGCGCGTGCGCTCGGGCTTTGGAGTCGATTGGCCGCCGCGATGACCCGACCGCGAATGACCTCTTCGCTCTCTTCACCCAACGCGCTCAGGTAATAATCGAAGAGCCGAATCACCTCGGGGTCGAGCACCAAGGCCCCTCGATCGTCCTCGCGGAGCGCGCCGTCTGCGTCCGTGCCCCCGAGAGATCGAGGCAAAGGCACGTCCGCGGCGCCCTCCCCCGCGGCCGGCAAGGCCGCTTGGGGAGATGCCATGACCTTCACCTCGACCTTCTTTTCTCGGCTCACCTGCGCGACAGCCGCCTTGGGCCGAGCGGGCGCCGAAGGGCGCTGGGAGAGGTGATGAGCCCCTCCCGCGAGGCCAACGCAGAGCGCCAGGCCGAGCGCGATCGCCGCGCGCCCCAGCCAATCATCATGGGTCGCGACACCGCGTCCGCGGGTCGCTCGGCTGGAATCAGAGCCCCGCGGTCTTGAGGCGGTTCGCATGGGTCCTCCACACCGAGACCGGGTTCGTCGCGAAGATCGAGACGATGCCGAGGAGCTGATTCACCTCATCGAGGTGGTTCATCGTGTAATCGTCGCGGACCACCGTGCCGAGGTGCGAGCTGCACGTGCCCACGAGGCCGTCGTTCTTCCCGCTGTAGACGAGCGAGGTGAGCCCCATCGCGGCGTCGGACACGTCGAGGACGTTGGTGACAGGCGATTTGCCGGACCACGAATAGAACTTGATCCCATTGACGGTCGCGGCGCCGTTGCCGCACGCGTCGGCCGGGAGCCCCGCGGGGAACTTGGTGTTGTAGGCGGCCATGCCTTGCGAGGTGAGCGCGTCGAGCCCGGCGATCGCGTCTTGAGGCGCCGTGTGCCCGCTCAAGAGCCCGAGCACCACACCCAGGCTGTTGGCGAAGAACCCCGCCACACCCTCGGTGAAGCTGCCGTTCTTGACCCGCGCGCGGAGCCAATCGGCCAAGTCAGCTCCCTTGTGGGGCGAGCCGACGGTGGTGATGGAGGCCACGAGATCGGGCCTCATCGCCGCGACGTACCGCACGTCGAGCCCACCGTGGCTGTGGCCGATGAGGTTGAACTTGGCCGCGCCCGTCTGCGCCGCGAGGTCCTCGATCTGCTGGAGCAGCGCCTCGCCCCGAACCTCGGTGTCGTTGAACGAGGGCACGTGCGTCACGTAGACCTTGGCGCCGCCCGAGGTGAGCCCGGACTCGATGCCATAAAAGTAGTCCACGACGCCGAAGAGAGAGTCGAACCCCGCCATTCCATGACAGAGCACGATGGGATACTTGGTCTTCGTGTAATCCCCGCTGATGGCGTCGTCTTGGGACATCGCCTCTTCATCGGGCAGAGACTCGGGCCCGCTCACCGCGCATCCGGGCAGCACACACAGGGCTGCGAGGGTGGTCGCGCACATCATCCATCGCGTCGTGGAAGCGCTCATCGGTCACCTCTCTTTAGAGAGTGTCACCTCACGTCCGCGTGAGTGTCACCTCTCTGTAGAGTGCCACTATGCAGTGAGCGTGCCTAACTCGACGCGGCGCACAATCGAAGTCTCCACAAGCACTCAGCCTTCAAGAATCCTGTTTCGGCGGACGTGTTCATGTGCGTGGAGAGGCGAGGTCAGTGGAGGGGGCTTGATCCAGTGGATCACGCTCGATGGATCCGGGCTGTGTCGGGGGCGCCGTGCGCAGATATCATGTTTGGTCACACATGATGAGCCAAGGGAGGAGATAGCCTATCCGTCCTCGACGCACATCACGCTTGGGCGACAGGGCCGGTCATGGCGACGGTGAGCCCGCCGCCCTCGCCCGGCGCGAAGGAGAGGATGAAGCCGTGAGCGTCGACGACCCGCTTGACGATGGAGAGCCCGAGCCCTTGTCCGTGAGGGTGCCGCGTCCTCGCCGCGTCTCCGCGCGCCCCTCTTTCGAGGAGCGCGTGGACCTCGTCCTCGGGGATACCAGGCCCGTCATCCATGACGGCCAATCGAAAGCGCCCCTCCTCATGTGGCTCGAGCACCACCGCGACGTGGCCGCCCGCGCGGTTGTAACGGAGCGCGTTTTGGATCAGGTTGCCGAACGCCTGCTCGATCAACGTGACGTCGCCGACGACCACGAGCGCGGAGGCGGGTGTCGCAAAATCGAGGGACACCTCGAGCTCGCGGGCGAGCGCCGCTTGCCGCGAGATCGCCCTCGACACGAGCGCCGTCAGATCGATGGGCGCGCGCACGATCGAGGGCTCCCCCGCGTCGAGCTTGGCCGCCGCGCCCAGGTTGTGAACGAGCGAGGTGAGGTAGCTCAGCTCCTCCACCATGGCGCGGACGATCGAGGGCTCCACCGCGACGTCACGCGCCGCGCGCTCGCGGAGCCTCGCGACGTGACCTTGGAGCACCGTGAGCG
>CAYTJL010000408.1:3642-5978 GCA_964437785.1 uncultured Polyangiaceae bacterium | reverse complement strand
GCGCCGCGCTGTGGCCCCTGCTCGCGCCGTGCTGGAAAGACCCGGCCAAGTGGTGGAGAGAGCTCGCGTCCGCGCAAAGCGACAAGGACTACGATTGGTCCCACGTGAGCGCCCGTTACTTCCCCACCCGCGTGCGCCAAAAGTGCCACGAAGATCCGTCGCTCGCCGTCGCCCACCAGTGCTTTTGGGAGCTCCACCCCGCAAAGGCGTATGCGTGGGAGCTTCGCCTCCAAGACGAGATCCGGCCCGATTTTGCGATTGATGAGCCCTTGTCCGACGCTTCCCGCGAGCGCTTCCTCCGCGAGCACAAAGAGGAGGCCAAAAAGATCCGCGCCAAAGAGCGCAAACGCCGAAAAAAGAAGCGCGGGCCCAACATGCTCTCCCTCTTCGCGCCCAAAGCCGCGGAGGGCACGAGCCAAGACGACCTCGACGAGCTTGACGAGGACGACGAGCTCGACGACGAAGACGATCGCGAAGACGAGGACCAAGCGCCGGACGACGAGGACCAACCCGAGGAGCAGGACGATGGCTGAGCGCGGGCCGGTGAGCAAAGCGCTCGAACACGAGATCGCGAACGAGGTGCGCCGCCAAGGCATCGTGGTGTGGCTCGACCGCGACCAATCGTACACGAGCTTCACCGATGATCTCGCGGCCCGGCACGCGCGGGGGGAGTTTCCCTATCCGGTGGTGGGGTTCCGCGGCAGCTTTTTGGAGCTGCTCTTTCAGCTCGAACCGTTTGGATCGAACCTCGAAAAGTCGCTGGTGTTGGTCCACATGCCCTCGTTCAACGAAGAGACCATCCGCGCCACGCCCGCCCTGGAGCTCTACGAGATGGGCGTGCGCTTCCGCAAGGCGCTCGACACCTTGATTCGTGAGGCCGCCACCGGCCGCGTGACGCCGGATGAGGTTGAATCGTTCCTCGCGGGAAAACCAACGCTCGAACAGGCGGACCAGTGGCTCTCGAACGCCGTCGCGGGCCAAACGTTCGGCCTCGCCGCCGCGCTCGCCGAGGTCGGAGCGAGCATGTTGGCCGAGGCGCTGGCCGAGCCCGACAGCGCGCTCGCCCTGCGCGCCAAAGGCCCCGAAGAGGTGAGCGCGGTCGAGGCGTATCTCCACAAGCTCACCGGGATGGACGAGGCATGGATCTCGTTTTATGACAGCGGCGCGCGCGCAAAGGCCATCGATCGCGTGCTCAGCGCCTTCGGGGCGTGGATCTTGTGCGTCGAATACGTTCACGACCTCCGGCGCCCGCCGCACCTCACGCCGCTCAAGCGGCTCCGCGATTTGTCCCCGCCCCTCGTCAAAGCGTGTTGCGATCTCACGACCCAGTTGCGGCGCGAGCGCGGCGACGCATACGTGCGGATCGCCGATGAGGTCGGAGGCATGTTGGAGCAGGAGCTCGCGGCGATGTCTCCCGAGGACCTCGGCCAGATTGACACCTTCCGTGAGGAGGAGGCGCGCGTGCTCGAAGGCGCGGTCGAGGCCCTCCGCAAAGAGAATTGGGCAGTAGCCAAGGCGTGGTGCGACGCGCGCCACGGGGAGAGGTCGTTTTGGCTCGCGCGCGATCAACAGCGCCGTTGGGCCTGGAACCTCGTCGAGGTCGCCGCCTCGTTCGGAGAGACGCTCACGCGCGCGGCGCGACCTTTGGAGGGCGCGCGGAGCCTGGAAGACGCCGCCGAGCGCTATGCCTCCACCGCCGCGCACGTCGATAGGGCCCATCGGAGGTTCGAAGAGCGGAGGTACGCGCTCTTGGAGTCGCGCCTCCCCCATTATGGCGCCTTGCGCGAGGTGGCGACCCTCTTGAGATCCACGCACCGGCGCTGGTGTGACCAGCTCACCCGGGATTTTTCGGCCCTCTGCAAAGAGCATGGGTTTTTGCCCCCGGCGTCGCTCCAACAACGGACCCTCTTTGACGAGGTGGTCCACCCGCTCACACAGAGCGACGACGACAAGGTAGCGCTCTTCGTCATCGACGCGTTCCGGTTCGAGATGGCCCTGGACCTCGTGGACGACCTCGGGGGCGGCGGCGCCGTGGTCACGCTCAAACCACGCTTCGCTGAATTGCCCACCATCACGGCGGTGGGCATGAACGCGCTCGCGCCGGTCGCGAACGGCGGGCGCCTCCACGTAGCCGGCTCGTTCGAGGGCTTCAAGACAGGGGAGCTCACGGTCAAAAAGCCCGACGATCGGGCGCGCGCCATGGGCATGAGGAGCGCCGGAAAACCTGCTCTCCTGCTCAAGCTCACCGACGTGTGCGACGCGAGCACGAGCGACCTCGAACGAAAGATCCGCGGCCACAAGCTCATCATCGTACATTCGCGGGAGATCGACGACGC
>CAYTJL010000408.1:1312-3542 GCA_964437785.1 uncultured Polyangiaceae bacterium | reverse complement strand
CAAGAACCGCCGAGCTGGGAGGACGCGTTTGCAGACGAGGCCGTTCGCAAGGTGTTTTTGCACATCGGTCGACATGGCGCGATGACCGAGGAAGAGATGGTGGGTATCCTCGGCTCAGCGCGGGCTTTCCGGCGGTTCTCGCTGGATTTCGAGGAACATGAGAGGAAGCTCCCCTTCCGCGTGAGGATCGAGGCGGGTGAAGGGGGCAAACGATATGTCCGTGAGGGTGACCGATGACAAGCCAACGTGATCGCGAGCACATCTTTGAACGGCTCCGCTCCGGCGTGGTGCCCGAGCGGGGGCTCGAAGCGTTTGCCGTGGGCATCGAGCGACAGCGGGCCGAGCTCCAACGGCTGCTCGATTTGGCTACCGCGGGCGAAGGGGTCTTCAAGTTCCTCCGCGGCGGCTACGGGTGCGGCAAGACGTTCATGGCCCGCGTCGCCGTCGCCGACGCGCAGCAAAGGGGCTTTGCAACGAGCTTCGTCGTCGTCTCGGACAACGATCTTCCGCTCTACAAGTTCGACGCCGTGTATCGGAAGGTGGTTCAAGAGCTCAGCACGCCCTCGTGCCCGAGGGGCGCCTTGGGCGACATCTTCGATCGTTGGATCGCCAAGGTTGAAAAGGCGCTCATCGCAGCAGGAGCAGATGAGAACGCGCCCGATTTCGATCAACGCGTCGAGAAGCGCATCGAAGAAGACATCGTATCGCTCACGGGCGGCAAAGCGCCCGAGGACATGGGCCGGGTCCTGCGCGCGATGTTCGCGCTCAAGCAAGCGGGCAAACTGCGGGAGGCGGGGGCGCTCTTGTCGTGGCTCTCGGGGAGCGAAAACGTCAGCGCCAGCGAGAAGAAGGCCGCTGGGATCAAAGGCGACATCACGAGCGCCGACGCGATGGCGTACCTGCAAGGCGTGCTCGGGCTCGTCAAAGCTGCCGGTTACGAGGGCCTCGTCATCGTCATCGACGAGGCCGAGACCATCCTCCGCGCGCGGCAAGACGTGCGCGGGAAATCGCTCAACGGCATTCGCCAAATCATCGACGCTGCCGATCGCTACAAAGGGCTCTTGTGGATCTTCACGGGGACGCCCGAGCTGTTCGACATGAAGCGTGGTGTCGCCGGCCTTCAGCCGCTCCACGATCGCATCCGCTTTCAGGAGGAGGGCGGGCTCGTCTCGATGCGCCAACCCCAGCTCCTCCTCAAACCGTTTGATCGCGATCGCCTCAAAGACGTGGGCCTTCGGCTGCGGGAGCTGTACCCCATGGGCGACCCGAACATCGTCGCACAGCGGGTGACGCCCGAGGTGATCATGCGGAAGGTGGATGAGGTGACCCAAGGGTTTGGGGGGGACGTGGGCGTTGTCCCGCGCCAATTCCTTCGCACGCTCGTCAACCTCTTTGACGTGGTCGCCGACAACCCGGACGCTCCGCTCCCCGGCGTGGACTCCGCGCCGCTCCAATCGACCATCGTCGAGGAGCGGGCCAAGAGCGGGCTCAAACCCTACGAATTCGAGCCCGAGCCGAGCGACGACCAAGGATACCCCACGACCTTGTTGGAGCTGTGAGCGCGCGTGAGCACGTTCGCCCGATTCCCGCCCAAGCTCCAAGAGGCCATCGTCGCGCGCCTCGGGTGGACGTCGCTCCGCCCCGTGCAGGAGCTTGGCGGCGCCGCGCTTTTAGACGGCAACAACGCGGTGATCTTGGCCCCGACCGCGGGCGGCAAGACCGAAGCGGCCATCTTCCCCGCGCTCGCGAGTCTGATGGATCGTGAGCCCGAGGGGGTTGGGGTCTTGTACATCGCGCCGCTCAAAGCGCTCCTCAACAACCAAGAGGAGCGGCTCGGCACCTACGCCGAGATGGTTGGGCTCCGGCGGTTCGTTTGGCACGGTGACGTCACGGACCACGACAAACGCAGGTTCGTCCGCGAGCCGGCGGCGCTCTTGATGACGACGCCCGAGTCCTTGGAGGTGATGCTCGTCTCGCCCCGCTCCCCGGTCGAGAGGCTCTTTCGCGATCTTCGTATGATCATCGTGGATGAGGTCCACGCGGTCGCGGGCACGGACCGGGGGGCTCATCTCATGTCGCTCATCGAGCGGCTCGCGCCTACGAGCCGTCATGATCTCCAGCGCGTGGGGCTCTCGGCGACGGTGGGTAACCCAGAGCAGATCGCTCAATGGCTCAAAGGCACCTCGGCGCGCGCGGCGGTCGTCGTGGCGCCGCCCAAGGCCAAGGCCAA
>CAYTJL010000408.1:0-1212 GCA_964437785.1 uncultured Polyangiaceae bacterium | reverse complement strand
AACGCGTGTATCGTTTGCACCTCCACGTTGGAGCTGGGCATCGACGTCGGCGATTTGGATCTCGTGTTTCAAGCGAACGCGCCGAGCACCGTCTCGTCGTTCATGCAGCGGATGGGGCGCACGGGGCGGCGCGAGGGGGCCACGGCGAACACCACGTTCTTGTGTGAGGATTCAGAGGCGGTGTTGCAAGCCGTCGCGTTGATCGAGCTCGCGCGCGAGGGGTGGGTCGAGCCGGTCGCGGAGCCGTCGCGGTGTTGGCCTGTGCTCGTGCATCAGCTCCTCGCGATCTCGCTCCAATACGGCGCCGTGAGCGTGGAGCGGTGTTGGGAGCAGCTCTGTCGCGTCCCGGATTTTCGCGGGATCACGCGCGCCGAGCTCGATGAGGTCATCGAGCACATGAAGCGTGAGGACTTCTTGGTCGAGGCGGGGGGGCTCCTCTCGATGGGGGCGCGGGCGGAGCGCGTGTATGGCAGGAGGAACTTCTCCGAGCTTTACGCCGTCTTTTCGAGCCCCGTTTTGTATCACGTGATGACCGCGAAAGGGCGCGAGATCGGCTCGCTCGAACAAGACTTCGTCGACCGGCTCGTCGAGCAGATGAGCTCGTTCCTCCTCGGGGGCCGCGCATGGACCGTGGAGCAGGTGAGGCACAGCGATCGTGTGGTGATCGTGCGCGACGCGCCGGGCGGGGTCAAACCGAGCTGGGGCGGCTTCATCCCGCAGCTCCTCGGCTTCGAGGTGTGCCAGCAAATGAAGCGCGTGCTGATGGACACCGCAGCGTATCCCTACGTCGATGCGCGCGGGGCGGCGCACCTCGAAGCGAAGCGTGAGGAGCTCGGCGCGCTCCTCCGGCAGCGCGGCTTCGCGATCCAGATGGATGGCGGCGTCGCCCGATGGTGGACGTTCGCGGGGGGCAAGATCAACCACACGCTCAAATATGGCTTCGAGGTGATCGCGGGGTTCAAGGTGGTCGCCGACAACATCCACCTTCGTATCGAGGGGGATGGCGTCGGCCATGAGTCGGTGAGGGCTGCGATCGGCGCGATGGCCTCGGCCGAGGTGTGGGCGGAGCCCGCCATGCGCCGCGCGCTCTTGGGCCGGCTGCCGGGGTATCGGCTCAGCAAGTTTCAGGACTGCCTGCCGGAGCGGTTCGCGCTCGAAGTGATCGAGGGGTACCTGCTCGACGTGCCCGGGGCGGTGAAGTGGCTGGGGGGT
>CAYTJL010000407.1:0-5986 GCA_964437785.1 uncultured Polyangiaceae bacterium | reverse complement strand
AAGACGCCGGAGCGCCTCACGACGCCGGGGCCCCCAAAGACGCCGGCGCGCCCCCGCGAGACGCCGGCCCGCCCCCGAAGGTCCTTTGAGCGCGCGCTCAAAAGTGTTGAAACGAGTCGAGGAAGGCGCGCACGGGATCGACGGTGACGTGCGGCGCGAGCGGCGCGATCATCGCGATGGACGCGGTCCGCGTGATCAACCGATGAGGTGGAGCCTTTACGCCCGGCACCACCCAACCCCGGACGAGCGGCGCTCTCCGCGCCTCTGCGATGGCGCGAATCGTGGCCCACAACCGCTCGTGCGCGACGCCGGGCGCGGCCTGCTCATCGACCCACAAGAGCCCAGGCTCGCGATCTTCGGGCAAGTCACGGAGAGGATCGTCGAGCGTCGCGAACACATACCCAACGTCCCTCCCGCCGTCCGAGAGGACGTATCCGCCGATCCCGTTACGCCACTTGAAATACCGCAGGATCGCCCGGCTGCGCCCGGGCCGCACGAAGCCGGGCCGCTCCTCTTGCCACGCTTCTTCGTACCAGCCGAGCAGCCGATCGAGGTCTTGGTCCCACTCGATCGGCCGGAACGAGAGCGCGCCTTGGGCCGGCAAATCGGCCGTTTGCGCCACATAATCATACGACGGGAGCGCCACGAAGCCGCGCCGCGCGTAGATCCCAGGCTCGATGTCGGAGTAGAGGAGCGCCGCGCCGTCGCCGTGATCGCGCGCCTCGTCCATCACCCGTTGGAGCAGCTCCGCGATAACCCCCTTGCCGCGGTGGGACGGGTGCGTGAACACCGCGCCGAGGCCGAGCGCCCGCGTCTCTCCAAAAGGCCCCTTCATGAGCAGGCCATACCGCTTGAGCGAAGCGACGATGGTGCCGTGATCGTCTTCGAGCCCCACGTACCGCAGGATCATCGGCCCGGCGCGGTCGAGCTGCGCGAGGTTGTGCGCGGCGTGCTCGTCCACGGTCCGGCCCGTGCCCCAGAGCGAATGGTGCTGCGCCGCCACCTCGGCGACGCGCTCGGGCGGGAGGGAGGGCCGATAACGCATCACACCTGCCCTCGGACGACATCGATGAAGGCTTCGACGCCGCGGTCGATCTCGGCGTCTTCGAGGTAGGGCGCGGGCCCGAGCCGGACCACGTTGCGGCGCGCGTCGACGAAGACGTTCTTTTGCCGGAGCGCCGCCGTGGTCGTGTCGCCATCGCTCACGCGCACCGCGACGAACCCGCCGCGCCGCGCCGGATCCCGCGCCGACATCACCTGTTCACCGAGCCCCGCCGCGTCGAGCGCCGCGAGGATTCGTGTGGTCTGTCGCGTCGAGATGGCGCGGAGATGCGCGGGCGAGAGGCCGAATCGATCCCAATGATCGAGCACCGCCTCAGCGCGGTACACGGACGAGGGATCGAACGTGGCCCCCGCGAAGCGCGCATTGCCATCGGCGTACGCGACGCGCCCCGAAGGGGCTTTGGTCAGGTCGCCGAACTCCGCGAACCAGCCCGTATAAACCGGCCGGAGCGAGCAGCCGGGCGGGACGCGCAGCCAACACATGCCCTCTCCAAACGATGCATATTTGTAGCCGCCCGCGGTCACGAACGCGCCCTCTCCGGCCGCCCCCCACACGAGCGGGACCACGTTGAAGGCGTGGTACGCGTCCGCGAGCGCGATGGCGCCCACCTCGGCCGCGCGCGCGAAGATGGCCCCGAGATCCTCCACCACATACGCATCTTCGAAGAGCACGGTGGAGAACGCGACGAGCGCGGTGCCGGGCGTGATGGCCTGAATCAGCCGCTCGGTGAGCCCCTCACGAGGTCTGGATTCGACCCAAACGATCTCGAACCCCTCCTCTTCGAGCCGTTGGAGCTGCCGGCGGAGCGAGTGAAACTCGCTCTGCGTCGTGACGATGCGCGGTCGATCCCGCGTGGGCAAACACGTGATGAGACGAAAGCCGAGCTCGTGCGTGCTCTTGCCGAAGGTGATGGCGTCGGTCGGGGCGAAGCCCATGCGCGTGAGGATCTTTTGGCCGACCCGCTCGATCGTGGGGAAGACGGCCTCGGACCATTTGTCGTCGGCGAAGCGCGCGGCGTCGTCGAACGACCGCGCGAGCGCGTCTTTGGCGACGTCGGGCCACGCTTGATGAGAGTGGCCGGTGAGGAGGATTCGCCCCTCGCTCGCGTTGAGGAAGCTCGCATACGCCGCGCGGAGCGCCGCCAGGTCAGGTGCCGTGTCTGCGATCATGGCCTCGCCACCTTGACGCTCACCACGCTGTCCACCTTGGTGCTGTCACCGTCGCTCGCCCCTCCTTCGATCTTGATCGCGAGCCCGGTGCTGATGGTCATGTTGCCCGACTTGGGCGCCGCGCTCGTGAGGTCGAATCGGCTCGACCCGCTCCCGCCCGTGCGGAACGCCTGGATGCGCGCGACGCCGCCCTCCGGGATGCCGGGCGCCTTCACCGCGTCTTCGGCCGCGAGCTGCACCAGCGAGACATCGACGGTGATCTCGTTCCCGGTGCGCTTCCTGAGCGTGTAGAGCGACGATTGGAGGATGTCGACGCCCGCGCTCGTGAGCCTGTGGATCACCTGCCATTTGCCGCCCACGCCGACAGGCTCCTTGGGCAATGGCGCCGAGAAGGCCTCGAACGATTGGTTCATCCCGCTCATCACCTGTTGCGCCTCGGCCGGGACGCCGCCGGGCATGTCGATCTTGACGTCGTGGACTTGGCCTTTGGGCCCGAGGAAGTACCCGATGGTGATGCCTTTGGTCGAGCTGAGCTGCTCGCGCAGCATCTTGACGACCTCCTCGTTGTCACCGGGCTTGGGGTTCACCCCGATCGAGGTGAGCTTTGCGTCGACCTTGGCGTCGCCGTCTTTGAGGTCGCCGATCAAGAGATCGAGCGTCATCTTCATCTCGGGGGTCTTGGACTCGGGGAGCGAAGACCCGTTGATGGTGATGTTGGCCTTGACGTTCATCCGCAGATCGATGGGAGCCTTGTCGCCCTTCGCGAGCTTGTACGACAAATCGCTCCTCGGCTCGTCGCCCGGCTCGACCAGCTTGATGAGCGCGCGGTCGCCTTTTTTGACGATTTTGTCCGCGGCGCCCGCCGGCAAGACTCCATTCTTGGACTTGGGCAATCCATCCGAAGGGGACGCCTCGGCCTTCTTGGGCGGGCTCGACGCGGACGACGCGGCCGACGCGCTCGGCGCTGCGGAGGCGCTCGGCGCTGCAGACGCGCTCGCGAGCGGCGGAGCGGCCGAGTCGCTCGCGGCGGGCGCGATGAGCGCGCTCGCGATCGCGTTGGCGAGGGGCGATGTTGAGGAGGCTTTGGGGGCCGCCTCGACCTTCGCGCTCGCGGCGGGAGCGGGCTTTGGGGGATCGTCGCACGCCGCGAGGAGCAAGGCGGCGATCGCGAGCGAGGAGCAGTGACGGAGCGAAGGAGTCGTCCTCATGGCATCATCCGATCTCGACGTTGTCGCGGACCGCGCCCACCCGCGCGGCCGAGGCGGTGACGGTGACACGCCCTTTGCCTGCACCCTTGACCACCCATGACGCGCGGCCCCGCGTGAGGCCGCGCTCGCTGCGCGCGAACGAGGGTGTGTGCCAGCCCTCGAACGCGCCCCACCCTTCGAGGTGGCCGATGCGCTGTTTTTGGACGCCCGAGACGAGCGACTGCCCCTCTCCGAGCGCGATCTCCGCGTGGATCGGGTCGTTCCACGGAGCGGCCTTTGCGCCGGCCAGGACGTACGTGGGCAGATACCCGAGGTTCTGGACGACCGCGCTCACCTCGAACAAGCCCTCTCCAAGGGGCTTTACCGCTGCCTTGACCTCGGGGCGCGGCGCGAGCGCGGCGAGCCGCAGGAGGAGCTTCGATTGGGCCTCGCACAGCTCATGGAGGCGCTCGGGCGGGGGGTTCCAGATCCCGAAGCGAGGGTCGTAGCCGCCGACCTCGACCGGGCCGATCTGCGGGTGATCGAACGGCCGCCACGCGCCCACCACGCGGCCTTGGTTCTCGTCGCGATCCCAACGGGCCATGGCGAGGATGTCCTCGCGCGTGCGACGAGCGTAGTTGTCGACGAAGGGCCGTTTGACGGTGAGGCCCACCTGCGCGAAGAAGTCCCAGAGCTCACACACCATCGCGACCGTGCCGCGCTGCTCGTGGGCGAACGCGACCAAGTCTCCATGGAGGGGTTTGTCAGGCTCATACGTGAACTCCTCGAAGCCGCTCACCGTCGGATATCCTGTGATCGCGAGGGTCCACTCGCCGATTTGGCGGTAGAGCGCGAGCTCGTCCGGGTGCATCTTCTTGTCGACGTGGTCGCCGGGAGGACGGATGTAACAACCGCCGTAGGTGTGGAGGTTGAGCCAGGCGAAGAGGGTTGGTGTGCGGGAGGCGAATTCGACGACGGCGCGGGACTCGGGCTCGCTCGCCGGGAAGGGCCCCGCGCCCACCTGCGCGGGCTCGGGCGCCCAGCCGTAGGGGAAATTGCGGTTCATGTCCGTCTCGTTGTCCGAGAGGAAGTGATGAGGAGGGATGGTGAAGCCGTCCCACCCCTCGATGGTGCCCTCGGAGTAGACGGCGTAAAACGGCCCTTCGTCCTCGATGCGGCGGGGCAGGAGCAGGTTGGGAATCTCGCTCGACGCCACGAATTCCCCCGCGGGATCGAGCCTCCGAAGGAGCCTCGCGGCGCCGTCGCCGTCGACGTCATGGGCCTTCCAATAGGGGAATGAGCGGCCCAATCGGCCGTCACGCGGGTTGGACCTCACCCACGCTCCGGTCGTGAGGACGCGCTCGGCGCCGTCCGGGCACATGCGCGGCAGCACGTAAAAGAGGCCGTCGCGCTGCATCCACGCCCACACGTGCGCGGGCAGGTCGCGCGGCGGCTCGCCCGTCGCGAGCGCGGCGATGACGTCCTCGGCGAACGCGAGCGCCACGCTCGATCCCGTCACCTCGGAGGCGTGCATGTTGCCATCGACCCAGAGCGCCGGGCGGGCGCGGTCGGGATCATGGCCGATGGTGAGGAGCCACAGCTCCCTGCCTTCGGGGGTTTGGGTGAGGCTCGTGAGGCGAACGAACGAAGGGAACGCCGAGGCCCACGCGCGCACTTGCGCGGTGAGCTCCTCATACGGGAGGTAGCGCGCGCGGAACCCGCGGGAGAGGGCCTCGATTTCGGCTCGCGACGTCATAAAACGTCGGCGTAGCTGGTGGGGAGGCGCGCGGCAAGGGTTCTGTCAAAGACCGAGCTGTTCGAGGAGATTGCGCGCGTCGCTCCGATGATCGGCGCAGGCAGGCTTGAGCTCGAGCGCCCGGCGCATCGACTCGTCCCGACTCGGAATGCGCTCGTTGTGCTCGATAAACAGCAACGTGGCCGCAAGCTCGAGCGTGCGATAGTGCGCCGCTTGGAGGAGCGGGGCCGCCCTCGCCACGACGGGGTCCAGCTCCCTTTGGGCGCTTTCGAGCCATTTTCGACCAGCGTCGGTCAACGCGTAGCTGTAGCGGACCAGCTCTTCACCGTGCTCTTGCTCGTCTTCCTGGAGGAGCCCTGAAACGACTGAATCATGAAGCACGTACGACAAGGGGCGACTGTAGGGGCCGTAATGATGGTATCGAAAGGGGGCGTCCTGAAAATCGGGGACCCCCAATCGTTTGAGCAGATACGCCGACTTTTGCAGCCGAATCCTTCCTTCAATCGTGCCGTCCATGGCGCCCGCGAGCGCGACTACGCCACGAAGCAGATGAATGCTCATCGCTTCTCTCCTCTCTCTGCCCGGAGCGTCTCTCGAACTTCCGATGGAAACATGAGTCGTTGAAAGTGCTTGGTGTCCTTTAGCCCAAGAATGAGCTTGCTCTCCTCGTCCTGTTCGACGGGCTTCGGCCTCTTGCCCCCGCCGGTGAGCCAGATCGATTCATCTGGAGACTCACCGCGCCAGTCGTAGCTCTTGTAACACTACTGTGTCATCCTCCAAGAAACCTGCCGCAGCCGCTCGATCTCCAGAA
>CAYTJL010000406.1:0-6063 GCA_964437785.1 uncultured Polyangiaceae bacterium | reverse complement strand
CGAGCATCTTCTCTCCTCGCCTATCTTCAATCGCTCGAAGCGGCGGCCGGCGCTCCCAGGAGCGCGCGCATCGGAGCTGATTGCGCATAACCTTGCAGGGCTGCCAGAAAACGAGCGCGGCCCTTCGGATCGTTCCTGTCTACCTTGTTCAACAGGCGTGCGAGATGGGGTTGGAGCGCGGCGACCGACGCGGCCGAGCCTTCGGCGATGAGGACCGCGGCCCAGGTCGGGTAAACCTCTTTGCTGCGCTTCACCGCAGCGGCCATCGCCGCGACCAAGCGGGGGCGCCGCGCGACCTCGAGCAGCAGCTCGCGCTCGCGCTTCGTCCCAGAGGGGGAGGCGTGGTAAAGGACGCGCAGCCCGTCGATGGCCGAGCGCCAGTCTGCGACGACGACCTCGTCGCCTTCGTCCTCACGAACGGCGCCCGCCAAAGCGCGCACCTCCACCGTCGCTCCGCGACGCTCACGCATGAGCGCGAGGCTCCGGCGGATGAGGGGTGCTGGGATGTTCCGACAAAGCTTGGAGCCATGAAAGTAGCAAGGCGGCGCGGCGCCAAGCTGGTTTGGAGGATACGAGGGCGAGACCTTTGCGTCGATGAGGTCGACCACGGTCGCGGCGGTGAGGGGCGGGCGGCGCGGCATGGGCTACGGCGTCTTGCAGCAGCGAAACCCGGTTGAATAATCCCAATGCGAGGTGTCGTGCGCCGTCGTGGCGTAGAGGCACCCCGGCCCGTTCTGCACCGTATCCACGTAAAACCCCCCGCGGAACGTGCCCGCCGGATCGCTCGTCCACTCGTGCAGATTCCCCATCATGTCGAGCGCGCCCTCGGCCGTGACGCACCCCTGCCGCGCCCCGGTCTTGTCGAGCCCCTGGGGGAGCTGGTTCAAACAGGCGTTGTCGATCTCCGAAAAAATCCACGAATCGGTGGTCCCGAAATATTGAATGGCCGGGTGCAGCGCGCGATGATCGTTGCACTCCCCCTCCACGAGCATGTTGCCATAAGGATACGTGGTGTCGGTCGGGCCTTGGCACGCGCGGAGCCACTCGTCGTCGTCGCAGAGCCGTTTGCCCGCCGCGGCGCACGCGGCCGCCGCTTGAACCCCATTGATGTACCCCTGCGGCACGACCCCTTCGACCGACACCGCGCGCACCGCCGTCATCCCCGGGTTGAGGTACGGCGACCACGCGCTCCCGTCGCTCACGCGCACGAGCGACGCTTCGAAGCGATCGACGCAAAAGTCGAACATCGCGTCCGTGACGCGCAACATCCCCTTCGGACAACCCCCTTCGCCCGCCGCCTCCGTGGTGTGCCCGGCGTTCGGGCTCACGACGACGGTCGGATCGCAGAGCGCATCGCCGTAGAGCGTGCAACATTGAATCGACGCGGGACCCGGACAAAACCCGGCCTGCGGAGCGAAGGAGGGCTTGGCCTCACACTCCATCACATCCAAACAATTGCCCGGGACGCCGAGCACGTCGCAATCGAACATCGCACCGTCGGACGCGTCCTCCGCCCCGCCGTCGAGGATGTCCCCCGAGCTCGAGCCGCTCGACGTAACCGGCGCGCCGCCATGGCCGCCCCCGCCGGCGCCCGACGTGACGGACGCACCGCCATAACCCCCGAGCCCACCTCCCCCCGCGCCGGTGGGAGATGCGGTGGTGCAGGCCATGAGCGCGAAGCTCAACGCGAGAAGAGAGCACCCTCGAAGCAACATCCCTCCACGCTTAGCACATCACGCCCGCGCCCGGATCGCCGCGATCGCCGCCTTGGCCACCTTCGCCCCCTCGCCCGCGAGCGCGTCGGGGTCCGGCGCGCTGCCCCGGCACTCGCCCGTCACGAACAACATCTCTCCCGCCCGCCCATGCTCATCCGCGTCGAGCACGTATCCCCCCCTCCCATCCCATCGCGTCTTCGCCCCCGCCTGCGCTCCGAGCTCGAACGAAGGCGCGGGCGGCGCGTCGATCGCGACCACGGAGACCGCGAGCTTCGAGCCCTTTTGTCGCTCGATCGCGTGGACCGACGAAGACCCCTTCATCGCCTTGACCTCCGAAGGAGAGAGCGTGTGAAGAGGCACCTTGGGAGCGCGCCTCTCCAGCTCCTTGGCCCAAAACCCGCCTTCGTCGCCGATGCGCGCGATGGGGCCCGTGGGCTCGACGCCGCGGGCGAGGAGCTGGCACAACGCACGCACCGAGAACACCCCCGGCAAGTCGTTGCCCGGCAGCGCGAGGACGCCGTCGTGCGCGCCCGAAGCCACGATGATCACCTTCGCGGTGGCCAGCAAAATCCCGCTCGGGGTCGCGATCAACACATCTCGCCCCTTGTCGGGGAAGACCCCCATCACCGTGCTTTGAAGCGAGACCTCCACACCCGTGAGCGGATACCGCTCCACGATGCGCGCGCGCGCGTCGGGCGCCGCGACCCACGATCCGCCGAGCGAAACACCGTCGTCCGCGAGGAGCACGCGGAGCGACCGATCGTGCGCCGCCGCGCTGGACGCCGCCGCGATGCCCGCAGCGCCCGCGCCGACGACGAGCACGTCGAACGCCTCGCGACGAGCAGCCTTGGGCGAAGCGACCTCCGTGGGGAGCTTGCCGAGCCCCGCGACCTTGCGCGCGAACGTCATCATCACGTCTTCGAGCCCGGGCACGCCGGCCATCAAGTGATGATGGTCAATGCCGTCGGCGAAGAACCAATCGGTCAGACGGAGCAAATCGGCCTTGCGCGATCCGATGACGTTTTGCGTCTCGATCCGCTCACCGCCGCGCGCCGGACGAAGACACGTGAGCACGTTGGGCTCGCCGTCGACCCGCGCGAGACAACCATCACACGCGCCCCGGAGGCACGAAGGCCCGCGCGGGCGATGGAGCTTGGGGCTCCGCGCGAGCGTGGTTTTGTCGGCCGCGAGCAGCGCCACCGCGAGCGGCTCGCCCCGCTCGGCCTCCACCGGATCGCCGTCGAGCGTAATGGTCACAGGATCACGGGCGGCGCGCGCGCGCTTCAGCATGCGGGGGTGAAGGGGAGCCTACACCAGCTAGCACGATCACAACGCGAGAATCTTCTCAACGTGCCTCGTGTTGTTCTACCCTTTGAGGATGCGCTTAGGCTTGCTAGGCCCCGCGAACAACGACATGGTCGGCCTTGCGCGCGCAGCTCAACGGCTCGTGGACGAGGCCGGCGCAGAGAAGGTGCTCTACCTCGGCTCGGACGGCGCGCTCGATCGCGTGGTCGCGAGCTGGGCCCACGAGATCGTCGGCGCCAACCCGAACGAGGACGTGATCTTCGAACGCGCCGCCGTGCGCTGCGCGCGCGCGCTGCCCGCAGCGATCGACGACTTCGTGGAGGACGAGCGATCGAGGCTTCGTTTGCAGGTGTTCGCGAGCCTCCCCGGATCGACCGCGCGCACCATCGAGATCCTCGACGCGCGCGTCGCCGTGCTCGTCTACGACAAAGCCATGCTCGACGAGGACGACATCGCCGCGGCCCACCTCATCGTGTTCGGCAAGAGCACCGAGCCGATGCTGCGCAAGGTCGGCGTCCGCGCGTTCTTCGCGCCGGGCTCCATCGGATCCGCCAACGGCGGCGCCGCGCTGCTCGACGACGGCATCGGCGGCGGCATCCGCATCGACGTCTTCGGCCCCGACGGCAAGGTCCGATCGCGCGAAGAGATCGGCAACCCCAAACACGCCGGCAAGCTCCGCGTGCAGGGCAGCGTGTGAATCGAGCGAAGAGCGGCGCTCCTTTCACGTTGCTTTTTAGGGTTGCATCGCGGCGCGGAGCGGGTGTCTTCTTCTGCCGCTCATGCGCGTCGCGCTCTACGGAGGCAGCTTCAACCCACCGCATGTCGCGCACGTGCTCGCGTCGGTGTACGCGCTCTCGACCGCGCCCATCGATCGCGTGCTCGTCGTCCCCGTGTTCCAACACCCGTTCTCGAAGGAGCTCGCGCCCTTCGAAGACCGCCTCGCGATGTGCCACGCGGCGCTCGGTTGGATCCCGGGCGTCGAGGTCTCCGCGGTCGAGCGCGAGCTCGGCGGCGAGAGCCTGACGCTCCGGACCGTCGAGCACCTCGTCACCGCGCACCCCTCGTGGTCGCTCCGCCTGCTCATCGGCGCGGACGTGCTCGGCGATTTGCACAAGTGGCACCGATGGGATCGCATCGCCGCGCTCGCGCCGCCCATCGTGCTCGGGCGCGCGGGCGTGACGGATCCGGGCGCGCCGCTCTCGGTGCTCCCCGAGGTGTCGTCGAGCGCGATCCGCAGGGCGATCGCCCTCGGCAAACGCGACGACCTCGCGCGGCTCCTGCCCCGCACGGTGCTCGACATCATCGAGGACAAGGGGCTTTATGGCCACCAAAAGGCTTAAAAATAAGTCTGTTTTCATCTTCGGCGCGGGCAAGGTGGGCAAGGGTCTCGCGCGCGCGCTCACCGCCGCCGGAGCGCGCGTCACGCTCCGGCCCGCGCGCAAAGGCCTTCCCTCGCGGCGCATCGACGCGCGCTTCGTCATCGTCGCGGTGCGCGATCGCGAGGTGCCCGAGGTCGCGCGCGCGCTCGCCGAAAAGAAGCTCATCGGCCACGCGCCCGTCACCGTGGTCCATTGCGCGGGCGCGCTGGGCCCCGAGGCGCTCGCCGCCGCCAAGGTGAACGCGCGCGTGTCGATCGCGCAGATGCACCCGATGATCTCGTTCGCGTCGCTCGCGTTCACGCCCTCGCTCGCGCGCGGCCAAACGCACGTCGACGGCGACGCGCCCGCGATGAAGGACGCGCGCGCGATCGCGAAGGCGCTCGGGATGAGCCCGCGCACGTTCGTTGATCTCGATCGCGTCGCGTACCACGCGGCGGCGGGGCTCGTCGCGAACGGCGCCGCGGCGCTCGCGGCGGCGGGCGTCGCGCTGCTCGCGCGCGCGGGCATCGATCGCGAGACGGGCGCGGCGATGCTCGGGCCGCTCCTCCGCAGCGTGGCCGAGAACGTCGAAAAGCTCGGGTTGCCCGACGCGCTCACCGGCCCTGTTCGGCGCGGCGACGCGGCGGGCGTCGACAAGCACCTCGCGACGCTCGCGCGTCTGGCGCCCGATCTCGTGCCGCTCTACGTGGCCGCGTCGCGCGTGCAGGTGCCGCTCGCGCGGCAGATCGGCGACGCGCCGAAGGAGAGCTTCGACGCGATTGAAGCGCGTCTCGCGCGCGGCTGACGAGCGCCATGGCAACCGCTCTCGAAGCGGGCGTATCATCGCGCGCGTGCAGCCCATTCATCTCTCCGAGACGCGAAGGCTCCTCCTCTGGTTCTTCGACGAGCCGTCGAACGACCCTTATGTGTCCATCACGTTCGAAGTGGTGATTGAGCCCGCGCTCGATTTCCTCGACGCCTTCGCGCGCGAGCACGGCGAGCGCGCCTCGGTGCAACACCTCGTGACGAGGGCCGTCGCGCTCGCGGTGAGCTCGCTGCCCGCGATGAACGTCAAGATCATCGGCTCGACGATTTACCGCCTGAGCCGCGTGGATTTGGCCGTCCCGGTCCATCTCTCGGCCGAGCGTGAGGGCAGCGACGAGACAGGCATGATGATCCTGCTCGACGCCGGCAACAAATCGCTGCTCGACGTCGCGCGCGACACGCGGCGCTCCGCGTCGGCCGAGCGCCGCGGCGAGACCTCGCTCTCCGGGTCCGCGGTGAGCCGCCGCATCGCCCGCGTCTTGCCCGACAAGGTCCTCCACAAAGGGCTCGATCTCGTCGCCTCGATCGCGCGCTCACCCCTGCTCCACAAGCTCGCCGACGATCGTTTGGCCGTGAGCAGCGGTGTCACCAACGTAGGATCGGTGGTGCGTTTGCCCAAAGGCGCCCGCTTCCGCGCGGCCTCGTGCACGCTCCCCACCAAGGCCACCCACGTCGCCTCGATCTTCGGCGTCGGCCCCATCGAAGAGGCGCCCGTGGTCGAGGACGGCGCGGTCGTCGCGCGCAAGGTGCTCCCCCTCATGATGGTCGTCGATCACCGCGCCATCGATGGTGTCTTGATGGCCAAAGCCGCCTCCAAGGTGGCTGAGCTGATCTACAATCCAAGCGCGCTCGTGTGACGC
>CAYTJL010000405.1:0-6104 GCA_964437785.1 uncultured Polyangiaceae bacterium | reverse complement strand
TCGTGACGACGCTGGACGAGATCGAGAACCGAGGGCGCAAGGCAGGGCTCTCCGAGGGCCTCACCGAAGGGCGAGCGAGGATGCTCTTGGAGCAGCTCGTCATCCGATTCGGCAAGGTGCCCGCCGAGGCGCGGGCTCGCATCAAGGCCGCCGACGAGCAAACACTCACGCTGTGGGCCGCGCGTGTGCTCACGGCCGAGACGTTGAACGACGTGCTCGATCAGCGGAAGGCAGCCGAGAAGCCCCGCCGCCGCGCGCGGTGAGATCGGCGGCCTGCCCGTTGAAGCTCAGTCATGAATCATTACGTCGATGGCGCCCGCTCCGCGTGTGTGTTTTGGGCTACGGCGAGGAGCGCGCGCTCTCCGGGCGGCTGGGAGGGAGAGACGGCGGTGAGCGCGTCATGGAGCCTCCCAGAGCATCACCTCATTCACCGCATTAAAGTAACAATATCCTTCGCAGCCGGCGCCATTCCACAGATCGGTGTGGAAGCTCTTAAACAGAATGATGCCTTTCTTCCCGACAAAATCAGCGCCCGTGACGTCGCCGTTGCTCTTGCCCTTCTTACGGACGTCGGGTGCGCCGTAGGTGAGAGCGAGGTACCCCTCTAAATCATCGACGCTGTAGATGTACCAGAGTCTGTCGGCCCCAGAGTTTACCCGGGGATTTGTCTCGGTGAACGGGATCTTGGCACCGGCATAGTTCAGGGAACGGCTCACCCGCAGAGCACAAGTGTTCTTGTATTCTGGTTGGTTTGGATCCATGACGTTGCTGTAGACCACACCGCCAATGACCCTCGCGGCCGCTTGACTGTCGTATTTAGGCCCAAGAAACGCGGCGGCGAGGGCTTCAAATTTCGGAAGCTTCATAGGGCTACCTACCTTCCCCAAATACCCTTGTGCTCAATCGCTGTACAAGAGCAGCACCGCCAATCGTCGGAACCCACGGGGTGCCCAAAGAGAGCTGCCAGCCGCTCAAATTCGGGGAGAGACTGGTACGCGTTGCCCCCCATCTCGAACGGAGGCTTCGCGCCGTTGGCCTTATGTGCTTTGAAATCATCTGCAGACAGAAAACCACCGTCCTTATAAGGGAGTCCGGAGTCCTTGACACCGGTCCGGTATCCTGCCCAGATGACAGCCATATCCTCTGGGGTCAATTGATCGGGCGGCTTTCCGTGGAGGTGCATGTACGCGGCGGTCACGATCGCGGCGGACTCCACCGATGTCGGAAATTCTGCAGGGTTCTTCCCCATAAAGCGCACCCCGAGAAAGACATCGTCAAAGTTATCCCAAAATTGGCTTGCATCTCCGGCTCCCGTAAGGTGGTGCTCGTTGAGATAGCGAGTTGCAGCTTCGAGGGTGTCAAAGTGCACAGAGGCTGCGCCATAGCCATCTCCGACGCCTACCCCGAGGTTCCTCATGATCCCATCATCGACCGCCCCCGTGAGCCAATGGTGATCAAAGTCCATCTCTGAGGCGATCACACCGGCCAGAAGCGCAGGCGGGACCCCGTACTTCTTGGCCATTTCCTCGATCAATGCCTTGTTGGTTTGGTTTCCTGCCACGGTTCCCATCGCAACGTTAGCGTCGTAAGTGTCTGTGTTCCTAGGATTGATCCCTTGTTTGGCAAGGGCCTCGCGCCTTGCTTCGATCACTGCGTTGAGCCGATCGAGGGGAACGATCCGATTGGCCGTGAGCTCTGGAGGGGTCGCTGTCGAAATGAGCAGCGCCGGTGAGTGATCAAATACATTTGACGACCCGTCTCGCATCTCACCAAATCCACCACAGTGCATGGTCGTGTCACCCTTTCGGACGACCGCCTTTCCATTTACAAAAAAGTTCGCGCTGCCTTGATACGCGATCCACAGATTAGGTCCACAGCATACGGCGTGATGACCCGTGTCTCCAAGCCTCAAGATTGGTTGACCGTTGATCGTCGCATTGGGTGATGCAACGTTCGCGGGGCCATCACAGCTCGCTGGGCGCGCGGGGCAGGTCGCCGACGAATGGGTGATAAGCGCGTGGTCTTCAATTCTCGCAACTTCCGGCATAACGACCTCTAAGGATTGATATGGACGTTGGGCCCACCTTTAATGTTAACGTCCCCTCCGCTGCTGCTGATGTCCAGATTGTCCTTCGCCTCGATGGTCATCTCTCCACCGCTCCTGATGGCGACCTTGGACTCGCCGTCCACCGTGCAAACTTTGCTAGACAAGCTCGTGGTGTGCGAAGAGGCCTTGAGGAGCACGCTCGATTCTAGCACGATCTCTACAGCTTCCAGCTTGATGATGGGCCCCTCCAACGTGATCGAGGCTCCCGCCCCGGTGCTGAGCTCGATCCTCGCGGGGGTCATGGAGATCTCGGCTCCCGCCCCGGTGTCGAGCACAATCTTGTTGTGGGTGATGGTGATCGATGTGTCCCCACCCCAGCCCTCCCCCGGCGGCGACACGATCACCGTATGCGTGTCGCCCACGATGGTGGAGTCGATCGAGCCAATCTGGGTAGACCGATTGACACCCACGGTCACGCTCCGGTTGACGCCGGTGACCTCGCGCTCGTTGCGGTTGACCATCTTGGTGAGGTCTTGACCGATGGTGATGTTCTCGTTCCTGCCTACGAGACGCGTCCTGTCGTTGCCCACCGTCTCGCGCTTGTCGTGCTTGATGAGCGACTGCATGTCGCGCTCGGCCTGCACGCGGAGCAGCTCTTTGCCGGCGGAGTCCTCGAACATGATCTCGTTGTAGCCGCCGGTGTTGCCCGTGGAGTTGCTCTTGATGCCTGTCTGCGTCTTGTTGTCGGGCAGCTTGTACGGCGTCTTTTGCAGGTTCGTATAGACGCGACCGATGATGACGGGACGGTCCGGGTCGCCTCCCAAGAAGTCGACCAAGACCTCTTGGCCAATACGGGGCAACGCGGAGCCTCCATAGCCGGCGCCGCCCCAAGGTTGGTTGACGTGGATCCAACACGAGCTCTTGTCGTCCATTTGGCTCTCGCGATCCCAATGGAAGTGGACGCGCACGCGCCCGAACTCGTCACAATGGATCTCTTCGCCCGCGGGGCCGACTACGGTGGCGCTCTCCACGCCTTGGGTCTTGGGCTTGGGCGTGATGAGAGGAGGGCGATACGGGATAGTCGCGCTCTGAGCCTCGCAGTGATGGGTCCAGTCGCCGTCGCGCGCGCCGCTCATCACCGACTCGACGATGAGCCACTTTTTGCCTTCGCCAAGGTCGGATCGTGAGTGGCCGAGGAGGCTCATGACCACGCCGGGGGCGAGCGCGGCGACGTTGGTCTCGAAGGAGCATGTGGAGGCGCTACCACGTTTGGCGTCGAGCCGCTTTTGGGCGAGGACGGCCCCCTCGGCCTCGTCGGTGCGGGCTTTGCCGCGGTCGTCGGCGTGCGGGGTCGCGTCGCCCCGGTCAGCCCCAAACAAGAAGGCACCAGGCGTGTAGTGATAGCGCTCGAGCTTGTCTTCGACGCTGCCGCCGGACGAGGCGCTCGCCGCGAGCTTGTATTTGGGGTCCTTGCGATAATCGTGGTCGCGGATGGTGTATTTGCCGGGCCGCACCCGGCGGCCGATGCGTGTCCGCGTAACGTACGCACCATGCGCGGTGGTCACGTCGTCGCGATAGTGGATAGGCGGGTGCGCCTCGGCGGTCTGCGGCGCGTCCGCGAGCACGAGCTTGGTCTCCCCGTCGGTCTGTTCGAAGAAGAAGGTGATGCCCGCGTCCTCGAACATGCGGCACAAGAAGGCGAAGTCGCTCTCCCCGTATTGGACGCGATACTTGCGCTTCTTGTGCGTCCCCGAGATCCTCTTTACCGGCTCGATGCCCCACTCGGAGAGCAAGGTGAGCCCGATGTCGAGCTCTGAGATGTGTTGGAACATACGATAGTTGCGGCGCTGGGTGGCGAGCCACAACGAAGGCACGATATCCAGATGATACGTGGAGAGCCCGCCCTCTTCGACCGCGATTTGGTGCAGCTCCGCGCAGATGCCGGACCAGAACCGCGGCGTCGCCATGGTGCCTGCTATCGAGAAGCGAGCCGGCCGGCCCACCGCAGCTTCAAAATCGACGTTGGGGTTATCGGACACCACGACGAGCGTCACGCGAAAGAGCGACGATAGCCGCTCATGCACCGTGAATTGACGGACGTCGAGCACGTCGCCCGAGGCCACGTTCACTGACAGATGTCCAATCTTGCTTACGGCTTCTGCTATGGACGCCATCGCTGCTCCCCTCCGGCAATCGTGTCTTCCCCCAGCGCTACAAGGTGGGATGCTACGCCTCGTAACAACCCATTGCAAGAGGTCTTTTGAAAGAAAGCAGGAATTGGATCGAGCCACCGAAGGTGCGCCAAACCACTGGAGCGGTCCGCCTTGGGCGAACAAAAGATTTTTCGAAACCTCGCGCGCGACCGTCGTACCCCACCCGGCGGCTCGCCGCCTGGAGGTCTTGGCTCATGCGCGTAAAACCGATCATGTGGGTATCCGTAGGAGGGTTGCTGCTCGCGCTGTCGGGTTGCGACGGGGGAGACGAGGGGACGGGCGGTGGCGGCGGGGCGCCGTCCGCGAAAGACTATTACTCTGGTGAAGCGTCGGCGGCGCTCGGCGCCTCCGGCAATGGAGCCAAGTGCTCCACGTGCCACAGCGATGACGGCACGCAGGCTGGATTTTCGGGCAACACCCTCAAAGACATCGCGTATCACACGAGCTTCAAGGGCGGCGCCGCGGATCTGCTCGGTGGGATCAACGCGTGTGTAGCGGGGTGGATGGGCGGGACCGCGCTCACGGCGACCGATGAGGGGTACCTCAAGCTCAAAGAGTATATGGAGTCCATCTCGTCTGTCGACGCGACCACGCCGAACCCCATCGCGCCCGAGGTCTTGGCCGACGAGGCCGCGTACGAGGCAGCGTATCAAGGTGGGGACGCCGCGGCGGGCGCGGCGAAATTCACCAAATCGTGTGGCAAGTGTCATGACGGCGGGCTCGTGGTCGGGCAGGTGGCTTCGCTCTCCAAAGCGACGATCGCGTCGAGGACCGTGGGTCGGATCGCGCAGCAGGTGAGGACGTCGGGGCCTCCTCCGTCGGGCTCCTCCGACATGAGCGACTCCACCGTGGGTCCGATGCCGTTCTTCGAGGAGAAGGATCTCTCCACCCAGGACCTGAAGGACATCATCGCGCACCTCAAAGGGATCTGAAGTAAGGAGCCGCTTGAACGGTGCTGCTGGGCGGTGTATCTCTGTCGCTCTTCATGAGCGACGATCTACCTTTGGAGGCCCTGATGAGCCGCTATGCCGGCGGCGACATGGGGGCCTTTGACGCGCTCTACGCCCAGATCTCGCCGCGCGTCTTTCGGTATCTCTTCTCCATGACCCGCGACCGCGGCGTCGCGGAGGACCTCTTTCAGACCGTCTTCTTGAAGGTTCACCGCAGCAGGGCCGGCTGGATCCCCGGCTCCAACGTGGTAGCGTGGTTCATGGCGATCGCGCGGAACACCTTTTACGACGACGCGCTCCAGAGGCGGCGCGATCGCGCTCGTGTGACCGAAGGGGGGGATGTGCCGGACGTCGTTGGGTTGATCGATCTGGAGGCGCTCTTGACGGCGCCGCCGGACGCTCCTTCTCCATCGCTCTTGGCCGCGCTCGCGCGCGCGGTGGACGCGTTGCCCGAGCGGAGCCGCGAGGCGCTCATCCTCACCAAGCGAAGTGGGTTGTCGCAAAAGGAGGCTGCGCTGGTCCTCGGCACCACGACGGCGGCGGTCAAGCTCCGTGTGCATCGGGCGTACGAGGAGCTGCGCGACGCGCTCGGGAGTCATCCTGAGGTGGCTCGGTCGAGGGGGGTGTCATGAGCGCGCCGGAGCCTCCCAAGATGCGCTCCGATGATGAGCCCGGAGAGGCGCTTCGTCTCGCGATCCGAGCCTCGTTATTGAAGGACGATCCGCCCATTGCCAAATCGCGTTCGCTCTCCGCGAGGGTCTCTTTGGTGCTCGGGGTCGTGGCGCTCGCGGTGGGGCTCGCCGCACCGATGGTCGGAAAGAAGAAGGCGTATCCACCCTTCGCCGACGTCGTGCCTCCGGTCGTCGTGGCTGTGTTGGTGCTCGCGTCGGCGCT
>CAYTJL010000404.1:0-6115 GCA_964437785.1 uncultured Polyangiaceae bacterium | reverse complement strand
TTGTCATCCGCGACAAGAAGCGATAGAGGCGAGGGCATGCTCAACATCCAGGAGGTAGGCCTCACCGCGAGCCGCGAGATCCGCAGGAACCTGCGGAGCGCGAAGGGCATCGCGATGTTCGTGCTCTTCTTTTTGGGCGGGCTGATGTTCAGCGTGCTCGTCTCGACGGTGATCCGGCTCAACCTTCAGCGCGCCGCGCAGAAGGCCAACATGACCGAGATCCCGGAGGAGCTGCGATCCAAGGTCTTCGCCGAGTACTTATCCCTCGCGTACGACGGCAACGCGGGCGTGGCCGAGCACCTCGCGAAGGCGCCCGCGGTGCTCTACTTCCTGTTCAAAGGCACGCTCATCTTCCTGCCGTTCTTGGTGCTGCTCGTGGGCTTCGATCAGGTCGCCGGCGAGGTGCAGCACCGCACCATCCGCTACATCGCTGGGCGCGCGAGCCGCGGATCGATCGTGCTCGGCAAGGCCCTCGGCGTGTGGGCGATCATCTCGGTGATGGTGCTCGTGCTCCACCTCACGGTGTGGATCTTCATGTTGGTGCAAGGCGGTCAAAACGCGGGCATGCTGCTCTCGTGGGGCGCCCGCTTCTGGCTCTTCTCGTCGCTCGCGGCGGCCTCGTACGTGGGATACACCGCGATCATGAGCGCGCTCTTCCGCACGCCGATCGTCGCCCTGATGATCGGCGCGGGCACGGGCCTCGCGCTCGGCCTCATGCACCTCATCTTGGACAACATCGAGAGCGCCAAGGCCGTTGCGTGGGCCTTCCCCAACCATTACGACATCTTGATCGTGTCGCCTCAAATCGGCTCCATCGTCGGGGGCGCGGGCGCGTACCTCGCTTGGGGCGCAGCGTGCACGGCCGCGGCGGTGGCCGTCGTCCAGCGGAGGGACATCTGATGAGCAACGAAGAACCCCAAAGCTCCGCCCCCGAGGCCAACGCCGAAGAGGCGAAGCCCGAAGCGAGCAAAGCCGAAGAGGCGAAGCCCGAAGAGGCCAAAGCGAAAGAGGCGAAGCCCGAAGAGGGCAAAGCGAAGGAGGCCAAAGCCGCCAAGGCCAAGCCCGAAGCGAGCCAAGCCGCCGAGGACAAGCCTGCTCCGCCGAAGCCCGCCGAGGACCCTGACAAGGGGCCTTATCGCAACAAGGGCCTTGGCAAAGGCAAGCTCAAGTCCGACCTTCCCCCGGCCGTCGAGCTGCGCGCCGTGACCAAGCAGTTCGGCCAGGTCACCGCCGTGAACGAGGTGAGCTTCTCGGTGCCGGACGGCTCGGTGTATGGCCTCATCGGCCCGAACGGCGCCGGCAAGACCACCACCTTCTCGATGCTCGCGGGGTACTTGAGGCCCACCGCGGGCGAGATTTACATCCTCGATCACACCCCCGATGCCGTCGAGTCGCTCAAAGGCAAGGTGGGAGTCCTCCCGCAAGATGCCTTGTTGCCGGCGGCCGAGACGGTGGGCGCCTTCTTGGTGTACCTGGGCCGCCTGCAAGGCATGCAGAAGGACAAAGCCGAGGTCGAGGCCAAGAAGGTCTTGGCCGAGGTCGAAGGCGCGGATTGGTGGAGCAAGCGCTGCGGCACGCTCTCGCACGGCATGGCCAAGCGGGTCGGGCTCGCGCAGGCGCTGCTCGGCGATCCTCGCGTGGTCTTGCTCGACGAGCCCACGGCGGGCCTCGACCCGCGCGTCGCGTGGGAGGTCCGGCAGATCGTCAAATCGCGCAAAGGCCGTTGTACGCTCATTATCTCGTCCCACAACCTCCAAGAGCTGGAGGCCATCTGCGATCACGCGGCCATCTTGGATCGCGGCGTGGTCGTGGCGAGCGGCAGCATGGCCGAGCTCACCGCCTCTTCGCACGAGGTGCGCTTCCTGCTCGCGCGCGGCCCCGTGCCCGAGGAGCAAATGCGCGCCGTCGAAGGCGTCAAGACCGTGAGCTGGGAGAAGGTCTCACGCGAGCTGGTCGTGAGCTTCGACCGGAACCTCTTCGACGCCGAAGAGATGATCCGGCGCGGCACCTACGTGCTCTATCAGCACAACGCTCGGATCAGCGGCATCAACAAGGGCAGGGGCCTCGAACAGCGGGTCATCGAGCTGACGGAGTGACCCTCACCCCATGTGCCGCGCCACGTGATTGACCGTGAGCACGCCCGGATACCCACCCTCATAACGGCTCAACGCCTCGCGGCTCCCCTCGATGGCGTCGCGCATCATCCGCGCGGCGCGCATCGTGTCGGCGAGCGGACGCTGGAGCAGCGCGCGGTTGAGGAACGCCGATCGATAGAGGCGCACCTCGTCGTTGGCGCTCAGTTCGCCCGGAGGATCGTGGTGAATGCGCGCGCGGAGCGCCCATGATCGCATGCAGCGCTCCCGGAACGCCCACCTGTCGATGGTGCGCAATTCGGCGCCGCCGGGCACCGTGTCGTCGTGAAGGATGACGAGCCCGCGGTCGAGCCAAAGGGGGATCCCGCGCGCCGCCATCCGAAGACACAGCTCTTGATCCTCGCTCGCGCGCGCGTACGCGAAGAGCACCTCATCGAAGCCGCCTGTGCGGAGGTACGTCCCGCGCTCGAAGAAGAGCGCATACGACGCGACCTCGCGCAGCCGCCACAAATTACGGCGCTTCGGGTGGCGCTCGATGAACGCCTTCTCGTAGAGGCGGAGCATACCGCCTTTGGCCGGCGTCTCCACGAACGGACACAAACACCCGATCTCCGGGAAGCGCCGGAACACATCCATCGCGTGCTCGCAGAAGAGCGGCGCCGGGACGAGGTCATCGTCGATGAAGAGCAGGTGATCGGCCCGCGCCTTCACGTATCCGACGTTGCGCGCGGTGCACGCGTTGGGCTCGTCGAGCCGCACATGGACGAGCCCCGGCGGCGCTGAGGACAGATGAGGATCGAGGTACCCCGGCGGGTTTTGATCGACGATGACGATCTCGATGTCAGGGAGCGTCTGCGCGGCGAGCGCCGCGACGATGCGCGCGACGCTCGTGTCGCGCTTGTACGTAGGGATGATGACCGAAAGAGAGGGCTTGGCCGGGCTCACGTGCGCTCAGGCCCGGCTCTTCATCTCGGCGTAGGAGCCGCCGGGCGTCGCCGTCTCGACGGGCAGCCCCGCGGGCGCCCACCCCGCTTCGAGCATCCGGCCAAACGGATCACGCGGGCCGTCGAAGCCGGCGCGCTGATCGATCACGTTGGTGTAGCCCGCCGCGATCATCATCTCGGCCGCGCGCATCGAGCGCACGCCCGAGCGACACCCCAGCACGAGCTTTTGGTCTTTGGCATAGGCCTTTTGGACCACGGCCAAAAAATCGGGGTTCGGCGCCATGCCGCCCCCGGCCGCGATCATCACAGGCACGTTGTGCGCGCCCTTGGGGTGGCCGGCCGCATATTCAGCCTCGGTGCGGACGTCGAGGTAAATGTACCCCTCGTCCATGAGCTGCTTGGCCTCGGCGGGGGAGACTCGTTGGATGCTCGACACGGGACCTCCTCGAGATCAAAAGGTGTGAACGAAGAGCCCGCTCCGCAGCTTGGGCTCGAACCACGTGCTCTTGGGCGGCATCAGCGCGCCCGCGTCGCTCACCGCAAACAGCTCTTCGATGCGGGTCGGGTAGAGGTGAATCGCCGCGGTGAAGCCGCCTTTGCGGACCCGCCGCTCCAGCTCGGCCGTGCCGCGGATGCCGCCCACGAAGTCGACGTGCGCGTCGCGGCGAGGGTCGCTCACGCCGAAGATGGGCCCGAGCACCTGATCTTGGCAAATGGAGCAGTCGAGCGATTTGACCGGATCCGCGGCGTCGTAGCTCCCGGGCCGCACCTTGGCGCGATACCACTGCTCGCCGACGAGCACGCCGAACGTCTTGGGCTCGCGCGGCGTCGCGTCCTCCGCGTCGCGCGCGGGCTCCATGTCGAGCGCGCCGCGGAGCGCGGTGAGGAGCGCCTCTTCGCTCCTGCCTTGGAGGTCTTTGACGACCCGGTTGTACGGCATGATCTTCATCTGATCGTGTGGGAAGACCACGGCCAAGAACGCGTCGTGGTCGCCGCCGTCGCCGTTGAGCTTTTGGTGGCAGCGCGCCGCCGCGGCGCTCCTGTGGTGGCCGTCGGCCACGTAGAGCGCGGGCACGTCGGCGAAGAGGCTTTGAAGCTCGCGCGTGGCCTCGCGGCCGAGCACCCAGAGCTTGTGGCCCACGCCGTCGGCGGTGGTGAAGTCGTAAATGGGCGCGGCCAACATCGATGAGGTGATGATGGCGTCAATCGCGGGCACCGCGGGATACGTGAGGAACACGGGCTCGTCGTGGGCGCGCAGCTCCTCGATGTGGCGCGTGCGATCGTCCTCTTTGTCGGCGCGCGTCTTCTCGTGCTTTTTGATGCGGTCGGCCACGTAGTCATCGACCGAGGCGCAGGCCACCACGCCGGCCTGGCGGTGATCGCCCATGCGCTGCGCATACACGTAGAGGTGCGGCTCTTGATCTTGCACGAGCGCGCCGTCCTCGATGAGCTTGCGGAGGTTCTCGGCGCCTTGTTGGTACACCTCGTCCGCGTGCTCGTCCGTGCCTTCGGGGAGATCGATCTCGGGCCGCGAGACGTGGAGGAAGCTCACCGGGTTTCCGGCGGCGAGGGCGCGCGCCTCGGCCGTGTTGATGACGTCGTACGGCGGGCTCGCGACGTTGACGGCCAGGGAGGGAGGAGGGCGAAAGGCGGAGAAAGGTCGGATGAGGGCCACGGTGGGCGGCCGATTAGCCCGAAACAGGCCGGATGGCAAGGCCATCACCCACCCCGCGCGCGCCGGTACGCCGCGCGGCCGATCAAGTAGCCAATCGTCACGAGATGCCACGGCCGGAGCCCGCTCGCCTCGCCGCGATACACGGGCTCCACCATCACCTCATGAATGCGCAACCCCCGCCTCGCCAAGAGGCCAATCAGATCGTTTGGATATCCATACCTCGGCCAGAGCGCGTCGAGGTCCTCGCCGAGCGCGTCAATCACCCATCCTGCGATGGCGGTGTACCCACATTGGCTGTCGGAGAGCGCCGGCAAGCCCGCGGCGATCCGCGTCAAATACGCGAGCGCCGCCGTGCCCGCGAGCCGGTGGAGGGGCATGACGCGGAGGACCCCCGCCGCGCGCAGCCTGTCCCCTTTGACGTACTCCGCATCTCCCCGCACCACCGGCGACACCACACGTGGCAGATCGTTTGGGCTCATCTGCCCATCTCCCGCCATCACCGCGATCGCCTCGGCGCCGTCCGCGCGAGCGGCCTTGTAGCCCGTCACGATGGCCGCGCCCACACCGCGGTTGTGCGGATGGCGAATCACCCGCACGCGCGGGTCGAAAGCGGCCTCCGCCGCGCGCGCCGTGCCGTCGCCGCTCGCGTCGTCCACCACGATGATGTCGTCGACGAACGCGGGCACCCCGCGCACGGTCTCCGCGATCCAACGCTCCTCGTTGAACGCGGGCACGACGACGGCGATGCGGGAGCCTTCGAGCACGGGCGCGTCTTATCGCCTGCGCGACAGCGCGACAAGCCCCCGCGATTGCGAGCCACCACGCGTCCGAAGCTGAGCAATGATCGGACGTGCGGCCGGGATCAAGCCTCGGGTTTTCGCGAGGGCGACGAGCATATCATCGGAAGAGCCGTCGAAGGGCCGTTGGCGGCACTGTCGTATACTTCTCGTCAGGCGGGACCACTGGCACAAGGAACGCGCCGCGATCGAGCTTCTTGGTGAGGGTCTGATCGCCCGACGAATCCTCCCAGTAGAGTTTCAGCTTATCCTTCGCTCGGTTGTAGAAGAGTACGACGGTTCCGTTTGTGGCCTCGACGCCAAGTTCGTCCGCGCATAGCTTCCGCAGCGCATCCAGACCGCGGGTCATGTTGACGGGACTCGGGTAGACCACGACCCGAGTGATGTGGGCGGGCAAGAACATCTCAAGCATCAGATCTCCAAGGCGAGTGGGGAATCCACTGGTTCACGGCGGAATCTCCCTCTTCGGGTGCCCTGCAGCGGGGCGTCACCGTCGGCAACCATAGAGTGCGCTTCTGTCGGCAAGAGCATCTTGAAACGCACGCTTGTGCCGCGAGGGGGTGCGCGCAGCGCGCCCCCTCGGCGGAACCAAGCCTGAGTTGGGCG
>CAYTJL010000403.1:0-6154 GCA_964437785.1 uncultured Polyangiaceae bacterium | reverse complement strand
TCGCCGACGAGCCCACCGGCAACCTCGACAGCCACACCGGCGAAGAGATCGAGCGGCTCTTCTTGGAGCTCCACGGCAAGGGCAACACCATCGTCCTCGTCACGCACGAGCCCAAGCTCGCGGCGCGGTGCCCGCGCGCGGTGCGGATCGTCGACGGGCTCGTCATCGCGGACGGGCCCGGCCGCGAGGTCGCGCTCGCGAACGCCGAGGCGATGGGCGCGTCGGTCGTGGCGGAGGTGATGGCCGCGGGAGCCGGGGGTGTGGGGGCGGAGGGGCCGCGCGCGGCGCCCGAGCCCCCACGGTGGAACGGCTCGTGAAGACGCGCAAGATCGGCTTCTTTTCCCGCGTCGTTCGCCTCATCTCCGAGGTGCGCGACGCGATCACGCAGGCGGCGCGATCGATCATCGCGCACAGGCTCCGCGCCGCGCTCACCATCGCGGGCGTCTCGGTCGGCATCATGACCGTGATGGTGATCTTCATGGTCGAGGCCGGGATGCAGGTGAGCTTCGCGAAGCAGCTCAACACGCTCGGACCGAACACGCTCTACGTGAGCAGCCGCTCGTGGACCTCGGACCGGAGCGACTGGTGGAAGCAGCGGAACCGCCCGGCCGTGGGCCAAGGCGACTACGCCGCGCTCCTCCGCAACACCAAGCTCCCGGTCGTCATCGCGCCCATCGCGAACACGCAGGCGGTGGTGCTCCACGGCGACAGAGAGCTGAAGAACGTCGACGTCCGCGGCACCACCGAGGGCTTCCTCATCGCGAGCGCGTGGCAGCTCAAGCGCGGGAGGTTCGTGACCGAGATCGATCACGACGTGACGTCGGACGCGTGCGTGATCGGCGCCGACATCGAGGACGCGCTCTTCAAGGGGCGCGAGCCCATCGGCCAGCGGCTCAAGGTCGGGCCCTCGATGCGCTGCACGATCGTGGGCACGCTCGCGCGCAAGGGCAACGCGTTCGGGCAGTCGCAGGACAAGCTCTTGGTGCTGCCGCTCTCGTCGTTCCTGCGATCGTTCGGCAAGAAGCGCGGTCTCATGATCGCGATCGTCGCGCCCGACGGCAAGGTGAGGGACACCGAGGACGAGGTCATCGGCGTGATGCGCGCCGTGCGCAGGCTCGGCCCCGGGAAGGACGACAACTTCTCGGTCAACCGCCAGGACAAGGTCCTCCAACGGTTCAACCAGATGATGATGGCGACGAACGTGGTCGGCGTGATCGTCGGCATCATCACGGCGATCGTGGCGGGCATCGGCATCATGAACATCCTGCTCGTCTCGGTGAAGGAGCGGACGCGCGAGATCGGCGTGCGGCGCGCGCTCGGGGCGCGGCGCGGCAGCATCCTGCTCCAATTCTTGTGCGAGGCCGTGATGGTGGCGCTCGCGGGTGGCGCGCTCGGCGTCGCGATGGGCGCGGGCGCGGCGGCGCTCCTCGACATGGTGAGCCCCATGCCCGCGAGCGTCGATCCGCGCGTGGTCGTGGGCGGCGTCGCCGGCTCGTGCCTGCTCGGCGCGGTGTTCGGGCTTTGGCCCGCGTTCTCGGCGGCGTCGCTGCACCCGATTGAGGCGCTCCGTCATGAGTGACGCGTCGCTACCCCAACCGACGTGGGTCGCGGCGGAGCGCCCGCAGGTGGCTCGATCTCGCTTGTCCCGGCTCAAAGCATCCATCGCCTCGCGCGCCGACGACATGCGTTTGGCCGTGGCGGCGCTCGGCGCGCACAGGCTCCGCGCCGGGCTCACGCTGCTCGGCATCGTCATCGGCGTCTTCACCGTGGTCGCGATGATGTCGCTCCTCAACGGGCTTCAGGCGTCCATCAACAGGGACATGGGCGGTCTCGGCGCCGACGTGTTCCAGATTCAGAAGTTTCCCAACTTCAATTTCGGCGCGCAGTCGCCGGAGATCATGCGCCGCAAGAACCTCACGCTCGCCCACACGCTCGCGCTCCGCGAGATGCTCCCCGAGGCGCGCCAGGTCGGCGGGGAGGTGTGGTCCGACGGCGCCAAAGAGATCGCGGCCAACGGCCGTATCGACGTGGGCGTCATCGTGGCGGGCGGAACCCCCGAGTTCTTCTCCAACAACACCCTTCCTATCGGCGAGGGCCGCGGCTTCAGCGAGGCCGAGGCCATGGGTGCTTCGCGCGTCATCGTGATCGGCGCCTCGGTCGTGGACGTGCTCTTTCAAGGGAAGAACCCGGTCGGAGAGCGGGTGAGGCTCGGCCGGCTCACGCTCGAGGTGATCGGCACCATGGAGCGCCAAGGCAGCGACGCCTTTGGCAACAACCCCGATAACCTCGCGGCCATCCCCATCGCGCTCTTCATGGAGCTCTATGGCACCAACCGCTCGGTCAACATCACCATCATGGCCAAAAGCCATGACGAGATGGAGCGCCTCCAAGACCGGGCCATCGGCGCGTTCCGCGTGATCCGCGGCCTCGACGCCAACACCGAGAACGACTTCTTCGTGTTCTCGAACGACTCGGCGCGCGCAACCTTCAACGAGCTCGCCAACACCATCACCGCCGCGGGCTTCGTCATCTGCGCGTTTTCGCTCATCGTCGGGGGCATCGGCGTGATGAACATCATGCTCGTCGCGGTGACCGAGCGGACGCGCGAGATCGGGTTGCGCAAGGCGCTCGGCGCGCGGCGGGCGAGGGTGCTGATGCAGTTCGTGATCGAGGCGGTGCTGCTCGCGTCGGCGGGCGGGGTCATCGGCGTCGTGCTCGCGTACGGCGCCACGTACCTCGCAAACTTCGTGGATTTCCCCGCCGCCGTGCCTTTGTGGGCGGTCGCGCTCGGCATCACCATGTCGAGCGGGATCGGCATCGCCGCGGGGATTTACCCGGCCTGGCGCGCGTCTCGGCTCGATCCCGCGGTGGCGCTGCGGAGCGAGTGAGGCGCGTAGGGCGAGCGCCGCTTGATCCTCCGCCCGATCGCGAGGAGCGCAAAGAGCGAGAGCGCCCCCGCGACGAGCTCTCTCCCGCCGCGCCCGCGGGGCTTTTGCGGGGGCGCGCCCGCGCTCACCACCTCACAAGGCTCGTTGACGTACGTCGTCGTCACGAGAAGGTTGTTGATCGGCTGTTGATCGTAGCCGGCGCCGAGCGCGAGATCGTTCGCGAGCGCCCAGCGCGGCAGCTCCGCCTCGATGCGGGTGAGCCACACGTCGGCGGGGTGGTTTCCGGTCATCGCATATTGAAGGTCCTTGAGGGGGCCGCAGGCGAAATACCGGGCGTCGAGCTGGCCCAAAGGCACGTCCGCGCACGCGCCGCCGTCGGGCGGACAAGGATCGACCACCTTCTCGACGCTCTTCGCGATGGTGTCGAAGACGCCCGCGCACGAGAGATCGGCCTCGCCGTTCGAGAGGGCTTGATCGAAGAACGCGTCGGCGATGGTGGTCGCCGCGCCGAGGCCCGTCACATATTGCACCTCCGTGCCGTCGATGGGGTCGCGCGCCGGAGAGAAGAGCCCGCCCGGCAGCGCATAGCTCGTGAGCCAGGTGCTCGTCCCGAGCAGCATATTCTGCCGCTTTTGAGCGTAATTCGAGCTCTGCGCGGAGAAATCCCATTGGAGGTCCGTGGGGCGAACGGCGGTCGGGAAGTTCGTCGGTTGATAACGACCCTCGGCGAGGATGAAGAGCGTGAGCGAGACCGTGGGCCCGGTGCCCGCGGCCACCATGCGCAGGGGCAGGGTGGTGACGGCGCCGGGCTGGATCACGCGCACCGGCTTCATCTGCTGAACGCCTTGATCCGGCGCCAAGCGGAGCGCGATGAAGTCGAAGCCATCCGCGGTATAAGCGTCGATGACAGGTTGGATGTCGGCGCCGATGGCGTAGCCGTGATCGGAGAGCCACGTGGTGAGCACGCCCGGCTCATTGGCGTGCAGGGTCACCGTCTCATAAGGACCTGCGGAGCCTTGATGAACCACGTTCACCGGCTCTTCGGGCTGGGTCAAATCGATGGCCTGATTCGGCTCGGTGGCCTCGCTCGACGCGCAACCGGCCGTGCCTGCGGTGGCTTGACAGCGGTAATCGTACCCCGCGCTGCCCATACATTGGAGCGAAGGCGGGCGCACGCGGACGGCGGTGGCGGCGTCGAGCGCTTCGAACCACGCGTCGCTCGCGACCTCGATCCTCGCGCCGGGCTTGACCGGGAGCACCCACGCGAACTCGGCAGGAGCGCCGGTGTATTGGACTTGATCCCAGAGCACCGAGACGTCGGGAGAGATGGAGAGGGCCATGCGGTGCGCCAGCACCACCGAGCTTTGCTCCGGGGGTTGGTCCTCCTCGTGAAAGCAACCTCCGCACGCGCGCGCGTCGCTCGGCATGAGCGACACGAGCGGCGCGACGGCGCAAAGAGAGAGCGCGGCGAACAGGAGCGGTGAGCGCCTCATGCGAGAGTCTCCTTCTTTGGATAAAGGCCCTCCGCGGCGCCACATCGCGTGTGACGCGGATGCCATACCCAATCCTCAAGAAAGCGTAAGATCCGCGGCTGCCCGCGGGGGCTGGTGGGGTGCGTCAGCAAGCTTGGTGCCACGGTGTGCCGATTCGAAGCTCCGCCGCAAAATCAACCGCCGTGCCAAAGCACGTGCTTACATCACCCCCACAATCGGTGATTCGCTCGTAGGATTTCGCGTGCGGAGCACGCGAGCGTGCTTATTTGTCGTTTCATCACGCCTCGCCGGCGCCCTGGGTGAGCGCGCCGCCTCCCTGGTGAGCGCCGGCGTTGGCATTGGGAATTCAAGCGTTTCGCCGGCGAAGGTCATGGTCGTCGTCATGAATCGTTCTCCCGTCGCAGGGCTGTTGTTCCTCCTCGTCTTCCTCCCTTCTCTCGCCGCCTCCGCCGCGCTCGGCATGACGAGCCGCGACCCGGTGAGCGCTGTCGCCGTCGCCGTAGGCGGCTTCTTCATGGCGTGGTTCCTCGCCAAGAGCGTGCGTGTCGTCCCCGAGTGGGAGCGTATGATCGTGCTGCGGCTCGGCAGGTTCCAGCAGGTGTGCGATCCTGGGCTCCGGCTCATCATCCCTGTCATCGACTCTGCGCTTTACGTCGAGATGCGCGTACAAACGGTGAACATCCAAAAGCAGCAGACCATCACCCAAGACAACGTGCCTGTGCTCGTCAACGGCGTGATCTTCTTCAAGGTGCTCGATCCGGCCGCCGCAGCGCTCAAGGTCCAAGACTATCGCCTCGCCATTTGGCGTATGGCACAGGCGACGCTGCGCGACGTGGTGGGCGGGCTCACGCTCGATGAGCTCCTCTCGCAGCAACAGAAGCTCGAGACCGAGATCGCCCGCAGCGTCGAGGCGTCGAGCCGCGCGTGGGGCCTCCACGTCGAGGCGATCAAGCTCGAGGACATCGACGTCCCCGAGGATCTCAAGAAGATGATGAGCCGCCAAGCGTCGAGCGAGCGCGAGAAGCGCGCCACCATCATCAAGGCCGAGGGAGATCGTTTGGCCGCCGCCGCGCTCGCCGAGGCGGCGTCCACCATGGCCGCGAGCCCGGGCGCGATGCAGCTCCGTACGCTCCAAACGGTCGACGGGCTCGGCCCTTCGGCCTCCAACACCGTTGTCCTCGCCATCCCCATCGAGGTCATCGAAGGTATGCGCCACATCGGCTCGCGGGCGCAGAGCTGATGACCCGATCTCGAATCATCCTCTCCGGCTCGCATTCTCCTCTCGCGGGCGCTGGGAGCTCGTGCGACCATGGCGCATGCGCCGCGCGTTGCCCCTCGCCGCCCTCCTCGCCTCGTTGATCGTCCTCGCCGCCGCGTGCTCCAGGAGCTCGTGCGAACAGACGTGCTCGCGCGTGGCGGCGTGCAAGCAGCGTGGGCGCGACGGCGAGCGCATCCCGGGCGAGCGGGGGATGCCGCCCGACCCCGCGTGCCTCGAACGGTGTCAGAACAAGGACGCGCACTTTGAGGCCTGCGAGGAGGGCACGCACGACTGCGCGACCCTGCTCCGCTGCGCGCAGCCGTAACGCTCGTTCGACTATTCGTGGATGACGACGAGCGTCCCGCGGTGCTCCGCCGTTGACCAGGCCGCGTGCCAGCCGCGCGGGAGCTGCGGCTCGCTCCAATAAAAGATCTTCTTGGCGTCGAGCGGAGAGAGGTTCACGCAGCCGTGGCTCATCTCGTGGCCGAAGTTGTTGTGCCAGAAGGCCCCGTGGA
>CAYTJL010000402.1:0-6159 GCA_964437785.1 uncultured Polyangiaceae bacterium | reverse complement strand
AGGGTTTGCCGCTCGCGCTCGTCGAGGGCTAAAGAAAGCCCCTCAGCTCTTCTTCATGCCGGCGACGAAGGCGTCTTGCGCGGCCTTCATCTCCTCCGGGGTCATGTCTTTGACGTGCGTCGCGAGGGTCCACCTCTGGCCAAACGGGTCCGCCACCTGCCCCATCCGGTCGCCCCAGAACATGTCCATGGGGGGCATGAGCGGCTGGGCGCCCACGTCGACCGCGCGCTTGAACCACGCGTCCACGTCGTTGACGTAAAGCCACATCGCCGACTTGCTGGGCGTGCCGTCGCCCATGCCGGGGAAGATGTCGTTGACGAACAACATCGAATCACCGATGCGGAGGGCGGCGTGCCAGATCTTGGTGCCGCTCGGATCGAGCGCTCGATCGACAACCTCGGCGCCGAACGCGCGCTTGTAGAAGTCGATCGCCTTGTCGGCGCCGTCGATGCTGAGCTGCGCGGTGATGGTGTGATAGCCGTTCGGGACAGGTTGCGTCGCCATGAGAGACCTCCTCGAAGAGGAGGCCCCCTACCACGGACGAAGCAGGGCGGGGATTCGAATCGACGCCGCGCGCGCGAGGCGAGGAGCCCTACGCGCGCTCAGCCATACGCCCCGACCTTGAGGTCCTGAAGGATCTGCCCGGCGGCCTCGATGCCCGAGAGCGCGGCGCCTTCCATGAATCCTTGCCAGATGTAAAACGAGTTGCAGCTCTCGTTGCAGAAATAGATGTTGCCGGCGCTCCTCTGCTCGAGGTCCGCCATGGTGGTGAAGTAACCGAGCTGGTTCGCCGTATAAGCGCCTTTGGTGAGCGGGTTCGAGGGCCAGTGCTCGAGATGCGTAATGGGCCTGCCTTGGCTGTCGCGGCGCACGGCGGCGCTCATCCCGGGGATGATGTTGTCGAGATCGCCGAGGAACGCGGTGGCTTCGCCCTGCGGGTCATTGGGGTCGAGGCCCGCGCCGCGGTCGCCGCCGGAATAATCGGTGATGACGGCGCGCGTCGAGGTGGCTTGAGCGACGTTGGTCTCGAACACCTGTTGGACGTCGGGAGCGTCGCTTGGAGAGCGCGAAAAGACGCTGGCTTTGCTGCCGATGCTGGTCCACGGCGCGCGCGATCCGAAGCTCATCATGTGCTTGGCGTTGGTGCCGTATTGCAGGTTCTGAATGATGTTGAGCTTGTACGCAGGCAGCGCGAGGCTCGGGGAGAGCTCGACGTCGCGCAGGACGGAGAACGACGTGGCGAAGACGACCGCGTCGTGAACGGCCTTTTGCGCCGGGCCGCCGTTCTTGAACGTGAGCTCGATGCGGCCCGCCGCCGTGCGCGCGGCCTTGACGAGCTTCTTGCCGGTCTGCACGTGCGCATTGACGATGGCGCGGAGACCGTCCGGGATCTGCTGGTTGCCGCCGATCGTGTGATATCGCTCGTCGCTGAAGACCCCGAACGGGAGGAACTTGGATCGCCGGTCGGCGTGGACGAAGAGGAGCCACGAGAGGCACGAGAGGCGATCGATCTCGACGCCATATTCGCCGGTGTACGCCACGTCGACGATGCCTTTGAGCACGTGGCCCGCGCCGCGCGCGTCGAGGTACTCGGCGAGCGAGGTGTTGTCGAACAATACGTCGGTGCTCGTGTGGCTCTCGGCCGTGGGCTCGCCCAAGTCGCGGAGATCATCGTGCATGACCGCGGTAAAGTCGCGGTATTCGTCGATGAACGCCTCCTCCGAATACTCCACGCCGTCGACGTAGAAGATGTCCTCGCCGGGCTCTTTGCTGTAGTCCTCGAGCGAGAGGCCGAATTCCTGCGCATACCCGCGGATGGTCGAGTGGAGGTTGTCGATGAACTCGGCGCCTCCTTCGGCCGATTGACCCGGGAACTTGTCCGCCGCGACGTAGCCGGCGCCGCTCAACGACTTGATGCGCCCGCCCGTCCTGTCGGACGCCTCGTAAAGCGTGTACGAGATGCCGTTCTCTTGCAGCGTCCGCGCGCACGAGAGCCCAGCCATGCCGCCTCCTACGATGGCGACGCTGATGTTGGGTTGTTGTTTGGGCGCGGCCCACGCCTCGCGCGGGCGGAGGATCGACGCACCGGCGGCGGCGGCGCCCACCGCGCCGAGCCCTGCCAAAAAGCTACGCCGGGAGAGGCGGATTCGAGCGCGCTGCTCCGAGAGCTCGGCCACACGCGCGAGCCCATCTCGGGTCGAGACCCCGAGATCATCACAGAATCGGGCGATCCTCCTCGCGCGGTTCAGCGTTGACATGAGCAGGGTACGCGGCATCAGGTCCTCCCATCGTGGGTGATTGAGCGAAGACGAAAAGAACGGCCAGCGTGAGATAGTCGGTCACGTCGCTTACGATCGTCAAGGGCAAAGTGCTTACGGCCGTGGGGCAAAACCGCAGCTCTTCTCCCTCGATGTCACACTTTGCCCGCGCCGGGCGACAGCCCGTGCAAAGAGCCCATGAAGAACCGCCAGCTCCCCTCTTTCATCACCCTCGTCGCCGTCGCGGCGCTGCCTCTCGCGTGCGCGTGTAAAACAAGCTCTTCCCCCGAGCCGATCGTGATCATCAAAACCGATGCACCGCCGCCGCCGACGGCGACCGCGATGGTGACGGCCACCGAGGCGCCGGCCGCCGTGGCGCCGCCGCCGGAGCCGGAGCCGGACCTGCCCCCGTTCGAAGAGCCTATCGTCGAGCGCGCCGTGTTTCGGCACGTCATTACAGGCATGCTCATTTATCAGGGCCGCAGGCTCACGTGGACGTTCGAGCGCGGGAAAGCCAAGGCGAGGCTCGGGCTAACGTGCCAAACCGCGCTCAGCCAAAAGCAACCTCAGCTCGGGATGCGCCTCAACGGAGAGGAGATGATCGAAGGGATCTGGACCGCTGGGGGCGCCGCCGAGATCCGGGGCGACGTGGTCGCCGAGTCGCCGCTCCACGTGCGCTTCGCGACGGTTCGCTCCAAGCTCAACGAGACGTGCGGCAAGCTCTCTTCCTCGTTCGAGCTCACGTGCAAAAAAGGGCAGGTTTCGGTGCTCGCCGCCGGCGCCAAGCTCGTGGTAGGCCCCAAAGGCAACAGGGAGATCCCGCCCACTTGGTGGCAGCCCGCAGGGCGCGACGCCGCGCGCGGTCTCGTGTGCGACGTGGTCCTCCCCGAGGGCGAACACTCGCTCCTCCCGGCCCTCTGGTCCAGTTGGCAGTTCTTCTTCACCGGCCCCAAAGGCCGCTCGCCCGGCGCCGAGTGGGCGCACGAAAACTCGGATATGGTCGTGCAGACGGGCGCTTATCGATGGATGCCGCCCTCCCCGAGCCGCTGAGAGGGCGGCGATCCGTCACGGGGTGGGCCGCGCCGGGACATCCATCTTTTGCGACCGCGGGACGCGCGTGCCCTTGGGCGGCGCCTCGATCGCGGCGCCCGTCCTCGCGTCTTTGCAGCACCGAAAGCCCACTTGATAGAACGAGAACCACTCGTTGTGCGACGACGTCATGGGCCGGCAGCGCGCGCGGATGGGGCCCCAATACCCCCCTTTGAGCGACGACCGAAAGGGCTTGTCGTCGACCTTGCCCTTCTCGTTCGTCACCCACTCATCCACGTTGCCCGTCATGTCGCGGACGCCGAACGGGCTCACGCAACGAGGCATGGACCCCGAGGGCACGCGCTTGTCGAGCCGGGACACCTCCTCCGAGATCTTCCACGGGTCCGAGAAGCGCTCGAACTCCGGCAAGCTGTACTCCCGATCGATGTTGCACGCCGACGGGTCGCGCTCAGCGCCGTAGGGATAAGGCCACATGCCCGGCCCCTCACACGCGAGCTCCCACTCCTCGGTCGTGCAGAGCCGCTTGCCCTCGACCGCACAAGCGCGCTTCGCGTCGTTGTAATCCACCATCACCACGGGCAAGACGCCCTCTTGGTTCGGATACTCATAGAGGTCCATGCAATACCTGCGGTGCTGGAGCCTCCCCTCGCAGATGACGTCGGGCGCGAAGCTCTGGCAGACGTCCCGCTCCTCGATCAAAAACCGCGTGCACGCGTGCCCGACGTACGGGCAATAAACCCCGTCGATGAGCGCCATCCCCTCGCCGCACTCCTCGGCGCTCCGCGGGTCCAAACGCACGTACGCGGGCGGCGCGGGAGGGGGCTTTGGCGTGGAGGCGGAGGCGCTCGCCGGAGGAGCGGTGTCGGAGAGCCGCGTTTGGGCGGAGGGCATGAGCGCGCCGCCCCCGTCTGATCCGCCCTCGCTCACGTCCTGCGCGACAGGGGCCTTCGACGACGGTCTCCCGATGACGAGCAGCGTCGCGACGAGCGCCGCGCCGATCATCACCGCTGCGAGGAGGAGCCGATCGCGCAAGACGGGCCCTCACATGGTCGCGGGAGGGAGGTTGTCGTGGTCGACGAACGGCCTCGGCGGCGGCACCTCGACGCCGTCCTCCGTGTCTTTGCAGCACCGGAAGCCCACTTGATAGAACTTGAACGCGGCGCCGTGCACCGTGGTCGTGAGCCGGCACGTGTCGCGCACGGGGCCCCAATACCCGCCGTTCAACGTGGAGGGGTGGCGCGAGTGAGGGTCGTCGGCGAGATCATCGGTCCACTCATCGACGTTGCCGGACATGTCATAAACGCCGAACGCGCTCACACAATCGGGGTGCGATCCGATGGGGTCGGCCTGCCAGAGCCGGACGAGCTCGCCCTCGCGGGTCTCCTCGTGGACCATCGCGTTGATGTCGAACCCGAGCGCGGGACGATCGATGTTGCACGGGCTCGGCTGCCGGACGAAGCCCCATGGATACGGCAGGCGCTTCGGCCCCTCACACGCGAGGATCCACTCGCTGCGACGGCAAAGCCGCTTGCCCACCGAGGAGCAGAGGGCTTTGGCCTCGTGCCAATCCACGTAGACCGTCGGGCTCTCGCCCACGCGGTTCGGCCACTCGTGGCGATCCACGCAATAACGGCGGTAATCCGTGGGCTCCACGCACCGATTGCCACGCACGTATTCAGCGCAGGTGACCCCGCCGCCGGGCCGCGCGCAGTCATAACGAATCGAAGGGCAGAAGTCGCCCTCGACGAGGGTCATGTCGCTCGGGCACGCGCTCAACGGCGCAGGCGCGGGCGGAGGGACGCTCGGCGCAGGCTCGGAGACCGACGTCGCGTTACGCGCTGTCGCGACGACCGGCGCCTCGGCGCGCGACGCTGCGGCGCTCTCGGGCAGCGAAGGGAGGTGACGCGCCGCGAGCACGATGCTGCCGAGCGCGATCCCCGCGACGACGGCTGAAGCGATGCTCTCGGTACGAGCGTCCACGCGGGGGTTTTACCGTGAAGAAGGCTTATGGGTCACGAAAACGGCGAGCGCGTTGACTCCGCGCGCGATCGGGGAGAAAGAGCGGCGGATGAGCGTCGACGATGGTGGGACCTCCAAGGTCCCCCCAAACCCCCCCGGGCTGCCGTCGACAAGAGCGCGCGGGATCTCGAGCCTCGCGCCGGTCGTGCTCGTGCTCGGCAAAGGCGGCGTCGGCAAGACCACGATCGCGGCGAGCTTGGCCGCGCTCGCCGCGGAGACGCACGGGCTCGCGACGCTCGTGGAATTCGGCGACGGCGCGTCGGGCAAACGCGCGCTCCACGGCGCGCACAAGGGCGTCGAGCACGTGGTGGTGAGGCCCTCGGAGGCCATCAAAAAAGCCGCCGCGCCGCTCTTCGGCTCGGCCACCATCGCGAAGCTCGTGCTCGACAACTTCGCGATGCGCCCGCTCGTCCGCGCGGCGCCTGCGATCCGCGAGCTCGCGATGCTCGAGATCGTCCGGCTCGCGTGCGTGGAGCGGCCGGGCGTGCGCGTGGTGGTCGACATGCCCGCGACCGGCCACGGCGTCGCGTGGCTGCGCGTGCCGCGCCAAGGGCGCGATTTCCTCGCGTCGGGGCCGCTCTTCGCGATGTGCGATCGGCTCGCCGTCGAGCTGCTCGCGCCGGGGCGCGCGTCGATCGTCGTCGTCACGCTGCCCGAGAAGCTCGTGGTCGAAGAGACGCTCGAGCTGTGCGCGGCGCTCGCGAACGACGTCGGATTGCCCGCCGATCGCATCGTGGTCAATCGCATGCCGGCGTCGCTGCCCGCGCGCGCGCTCGACGACGCCCGCGCGATCGCGTCGAGGCCGGGCGCGCTCGCCGATCCCGCGGCCGCG
>CAYTJL010000401.1:0-6163 GCA_964437785.1 uncultured Polyangiaceae bacterium | reverse complement strand
CGCGTCGAGCGCGGCCAAGAGCGGCGCCGCCTTCGTGGGATCGACCATGTGGATATACGCGATCTTCCCCCGCAAATGAGCCTCGAAGTGGGGGATGTTCTCGCGGTTCTGCGCGTCGAGCCCCGTCTTTTGGGCTTGGTGCAAGATGGCGCGGAGCTTCCTCACCTCGTCACGAGGCACGGTGAGCTTGTCGTTCACCACCACGCCCGTGACCGTCTGCCGGCCGCCCGCGCGCTGAATCCGCCCCTTCTTGGGGTTCACCTTGAACCCTTCTTCGTCGACGATGTGCCGCACCCGCGCGATGAGCATCGGGATCTCGGCCCGCCGGCCCGCAGGGAGCGAGAACGTGAGATCATCCGCGTACCGGGAGTACGCAACAGCGTGCTTGTCGCACATGCCCGTGAGCCTGCGGTCGAGCTTCTTGCTGACCTGATTGGAGAGCGCAGGGCTCGTACAAGCCCCTTGCGGAAGAGCCCTGTCGCCCACCGCCACGAAGAGCCGTTTGCCTTGGAACGACACCTCGGCCCGCGGCGCCTCGGTGCACAAAAGCGCGAGCATCGAGGCGATGGCCGGCGAATACCCCATCTTCTGGAACACCCCGCGCACCCGCCGAAACCCGATGCTCGGAAAGAAGTCCGACAAATCGAGGTTCACCACCACGTCGCGATCCACGTGCGGCGCCGCGCAGGTCACCGTGGATCGACCCTTGATGAAGCCGTGCGCGGGCGCCTCCGTAGGCAATTTGTCGAGGATGTTGCGCAAAATCCATGTCTGCGCCGCCGCGAGCTTGGGCTGGGGCGACGACAAGAGCCGCTCGCCGCCCGAGCGCTTCTTGACGCGGAAATACACGTAATGAGGCTTCTCGCTCGCGATGGCGTGATAGCTCAGCCACCTGAGCTCAGGCACCGTGAGCCCCAACGCGCGCGCGAGCTCCATCGGCGTGGTGAGGAGCGGGAGCCCTTTGGCCTTGAGCGCCTCGACGTGGACCCGCCGATCGGCGAGGAGCCCTGACACGTTGGGGCCGAGATAAAGGATGTCCTCGGCCTTGCGCTTCGCGACGGCCGCCTTTCGCCGCGCCTCGCGCTCGGTAGCCTCCTTCTTCTTACGGGCCTTCGCCTCGATCGCGTCACGCCTGCGCTGGGCGAGCGCCTCCTCGACCACCTTGACGGCCGCGATGTCGGCGTAAAAAACAGCGTTCCTGTGGCGCTCCCACAGCTCACCGACGCGATGAATCTCGTTGATTTGATCGAGGGTGAGGATGCCTCGCAGGATCAAGCCACGATCGATGATGGCCGTGCGCTCGTCGCTCGCGGGCGGGATGGCGCTCGGGCTGCCAAACCATGGCCCGCGAAAGGGGTTGATGCGGAGCGCCCGCTTGCGCAGCTCCTCGGCGGAGAGCCCCAAAATCCCGCCGCCGTCGAGCGGATCTTTGGGCTTGGCCGGCGGTGGGGGAGGCGGCGGTGGAGGAGGGGGAGGCGGCGGCGATGTGGCGTTGGACGATGGTTTTGGCGCAGGCGCGGGAGCACCCTTGGCCGCCGGAGGAGGAGCCGTATAGGAGGACGGATCAACGCCCTTGGGGTGATACCGAAAGTTGCCGTCCGGCATGCTCGTGCGCGTGTAGCCGAGCGGCGCGAAGCGCTTGCTCAAATAGAGATGCTCGACGATGGAGCAAGCATAGGTGACGACGCTCACCGTGCGGCTCTCCATGTCGGACGTGGCCTCGTCGGCGACGTCGATCGCCTCGAAGACCACCTTCTTCATCATCTTTTGAACGATGATGGACTCGACCTTGCGCGCCAAATCCGCGGGCGGCGCGCCGCCCGGCCCGCCCGCGCCCACGATCGCTTTGAGCCTCTCCCAGAAGCTCGGCATGTTAACCCGAGCCTCCGTTCAAGGCCCCTCGATGATCACGCTTCAACCTTGAGAGGAGCTCCGATCGCCCGACTTCTCCCTCTGGACCACGCCCGATCACGAAGGCGCCGGCACCGGCTCCCCTACGAGACCGTCGCCTGCGATGGTTGGCTGAGTCGTAGGGTGAGCCGGTGCTAAGGCGCCCAAAAGAATATCGGGTGTGGGGGCGCATGGTGGTGCAAGCTCCACCGCGGCGGAACACCGCGGCATCATGAGCTCGAGCGATCGAAGCTCCTCTCAAGGTTGAAGGATAATCATTCTCTCTTCTCCCCCGCCCCCGCATACGGGAGAGGGGGCTGGGGGGTGAGGGTCGAACGGGTGAGGGCTCGTGGCTCATGCTCTCCGCCTCCGCGCCACGAGCCACGCCAAATTCAGCACCGCGGAGGTGCTCGCTTTGTAGTCCTCCGCCAAGCGCTCCGCCTCGCGGAGCACGTCCGCGTGGAGCACCAGCTCCTGCTGCCTGGGGTCTTCCACCGATCGAAATTCGATGAGCTTAATCTTTGCCGGATCGCACAAATTCAAGGCCGCGCGCCACGACCCTGCCTCGACGATGCGCTCGAACGCGATGTCCCACGCGAGCTCCATCACCTCGGACAAGCTCCTGTCCTCGGCCTTCGCGCGTGACTTCATGTCGGCGAGCACGTCCGCCGTGATCGACACGATCTCGCGGTGCCTCGCTCCTTCGTGCGCGCGCGGCGGTGCTGGAGGAGACGGCGGAGCGGGCGCGGGGGAGGCCTTTGACGCCGGAGGAGGAGATGCCTTTGGCGAGGGCGCGGCGACAGGCGGCGGCTCGTACGAGGGAGATGGCGAGTCCACCACAAAGAGCTTGAGCGCCACGAGATGCCGGCAAGGGCCCGCGCGGAGCCTGTTCTTGAAGAAGAACGAACAACCGCACTTGGCGTTCTTGATGGCGCCGTCTACGTCGATGATGGCCTCGGCCGAGGTGCCTCCGGCCTTGAACACGTAAAGCACCCTGCCGCCGGAGCCGGACATAGCCTCTTGCCGCACCACCGTGACGCTCTTGGCCTTGGCGAGCTTCTTCCCCTCGCTCATCTCCGGGTGCTCGGGCCCGATCACCGCCTCGGAGAGCGCCACGGGCATCACCTGGCGATACCGGAACACGTCCCCCGCAAAGTCGTAAATGACCTGCCCCTCTTTGGCCAGCTCGTGGAGCGATGAGAGCACAAGCCCGCCGGGCGCGCTCACGCCCTCGGCGAGCGCGCCCACCGTGGCGATATGGTTCGTCGCCAGCGACCTCAACACAGCGGCTTTGACCCGCGCGTCGACCTGCGACGTGCCCGTCAAGAGCTCCAAACCAACGCTGCTCGTCCAATCGTTGCTCGTCCAACCCGAGAGCGCGAGCACGAGCCGCATGTCCCCCATGTGCGCGATCCAAATGCTCGGCAGGCCCGACCCGAGCAAACGCACCTCGACCCGGCTCGCCAAAGGCAGGACGCGCGCGAGCGAGAAGAGCCTCCGCCGGCCCCACACCTTGATCTCCTCCGTGGCCCCGCGCCCGGCCCGCGAAGGCGCGCTGCGATAGGGGCCAAGGCTGGAAGGCGCGGTGGACGCGAGATAGTCATCTTCGATGATAGGGCCGTGACACGGGATGACCGTGCCCCACGGGTCGAGCACCAGCGAGACGGGCTTGCCGGGCGCGAGCACGAAGCGGATGGATCGAGGGCCCGTCTTCTCGCGGTTGCGCTTGAGATGCGCGAGGATCGAATAGACCGCCTCGACCGGCAAATCGACCCTCCGCGAAGGCAGCGTCATGGCCGCTTGGAGCTGACCAAAGCCGCGCAGCCACGAGGGCGGCAAATCGATCTTCTCCTCGCGGTAATCCTCGGCGCCCTCGACCTTGACCTCGAACCCCGAGGGATCGACCGCGAGGCGCGTGGGCCGGTAGCTCCTGAGCGTCTGGAAGTGCTCGTAGAGCGCGAGCGAATAATCCACGTTGGTGGTGCCGAGCCCGCTCTCTTGGGCCGAGAGCGCGTCGCGATCGACCAAGAGACATCCATACGCGGACTCGTCTTTGGAGAAGCACTCGAAGAAGACCGTGTCGGGCGCGACCGTCACCACCGGATCACAGGGCACGAGATGGCGGAACATCTCGGGATCGGTGCGCGAGAGCTCGTTCGACCACCGGCGTCGCGCATCCCAATACTGGTCGCGGAGCTTCTGAAATTCACGACCCAAGTTCGGCGGGAGCGGCTCTTTGCTGATGCGCTTGAGCTCGTCCACCTTGGCGCGGTCCATGAGCGTCGCGCGCAGCTCGACCTCTTCTCGCGCCTTTTGCTTTTTGTACGCCTCGTAGGCCGATTTGTCGCGCTTCTTGAAGCGCAGATCGCCGACCACCACGTCGTGCAAGGCGCTCATGGCCTCGCGGAAGCGGACCGGATAAAGGAGCTGCCCGTCGAAGAAGACCTTGGGCCGAGCGAGGTTGGGAGAGAACGAGAGGGTATTTCCCGAGGCGCCGCTCGTGACTCCGCTCCTCCCGAGATAACGGAAGTCGAGCTTCACGCGACCTCCTCGCGCTCGAAGCGCAGCTCGGGCAGCTCGCGCGCGATAGCGGCCTTGAGCGACGGCTCGCGATAGGCCGCCTGCGCCAACGCGCCGAGCGCCGCGCGCCGCTCGGCCGGACGAACGCTGCGGAGCGCCACGCCGAGGAGCGGCAAGAGCGCGCCCGCTTCGCTCAGGTTCTTGGTCACCCGCTCGGCGATGCGGCTGAGCGCGGCGCGCTTGGCCTTGCCGCCGCGGTGCACGTTGAGGAGCACCGTAATCCAAACGCCCCGGAGCGCCTCGGGCGAGAGCGCCTTTTCGCGCTCCTTGAGGTGAGACACCAAGACCGCGCGCGCGTCGTCGTACGGTGACTCGGAGAGCGCGGCCCAGAGCAGCGTCTCGTCGCGGAAGCGCGAGGATCTCAAAAAGAGCTCGATCGCCGCGGCGCGCACGTCCTCGTAGCGTGAGTCGAGGAGATCGCGGAGCATCTCCGGCGTCGCGTCGGGCAAGACCTCCACGAGCGAGGTGACCCACTCCATGGCTGCTTTACGGACGATGGGCGCCTCGGCCTTGGCGAGCCCGAGCACGAGAGAGAGCCCCTCGGGGCCGCGCACGAGCTTCTTTTTGGCCCAGCGCAGCCCGAGCTCGGCCACGGGCGCGGGCCGGAGGCACGCGAGCGAGACGGCTTGTGCGAGATCGAGCCTGTCCGGGCTCACGTGCTGTTCAAAGAGCTCGCAGAGGATGGGCAGCGCGAGGGGGTTGTCGATGCGGAGGAGCGACAGCCACTCTCCGATCTCCAACGTGGCGATGCCCGACGCGCTCGAAAGGAGCTTGGCGGCAAACTCTTGCACCTCGTCGTGGGGGGAGCGGAGGAGCGGCCGGAGGCGAGCAAAAGGGATGTTGGCGAGCACCGCCGCATAATCACGTTCGAGGAGCTGAATCGAAAAAGCGCGCACCGTGCGGCTCCCTGCGCGCTCGACCAACTCGAGGAGCTGATTGAAGCAGCCTGTCCACGCTTCGGGCGAAAACGGCGCGGGGGCGAGCTCGCTGAGCGCTCTGCCGTCGTCGAGGCGCACGCCGTACGCCGTGCGGCGGAGGACGGGTGAGCCGTAATAGAGGACGTGCATGAGCCCCCACGCGTCGATCACGTTGGCGACCGACGTGAGGTGCTCGTCGCGATAGAGCACCAGCGTGGCGCGGACGGCGCGGCCATACCGATCGACGTCGCGGTGAGCGAGGTCGCGAAAATAACGAAACGCGCGGCGCTGGAGGTAGCGGCGCGTGCTCACGGTGAAGCGCGCGAGCGAGCCGTCTTTGCGCCAATCGTTCATGGGCAAAGGCTCGACGCTCTTGAAGAGGAGCGCGGGCACGCTGCTCCTGACGCGGACGCTCCATCGCATCTCGGACTTGACCGTGCGGCGGATGAGCCGGTCGAAGGCCACCATGAAGTGGCCCATCACCTCGTCGTCCTCGGCCTTCTCGGCGAGCTTGAAGAGGGCCTTGACGAGCGGCCTGTGATGTGGCCTGTCGCACCCGTCGTCGACGTAGCGGAGCAGGGCCGCGCGCATGGCCGGGCGATCGTCTTTGTACCATCGCTCGGCGAGCGCCTTGAGCTTCTTGCCCGCGTCGCTCGCCAGGACCTCGTCGAGGAAGCGCTCTTCGCCTGCCTCGAAGGCTTCTTGGAGCAGCAGGGTCGAAGCGGCCGTCGCCATCGGGCCCCGATGCTACGGGACCGGCCGCGCCCGGCGCAACA
>CAYTJL010000400.1:0-6173 GCA_964437785.1 uncultured Polyangiaceae bacterium | reverse complement strand
ATGCGGCGGATGCTCATGCCCCCGCCGTCTTCGGCACCTTGCGGCCACCGAAGACGGCATAGACGACGGGCAGCACAAACAGCGTGAGCAGCGTCGCCGTGAGCAATCCTCCAATCACGACCGTGGCGAGCGGCCGTTGCACCTCGCTCCCAGGCGCGCGCGACAGCGCCATGGGGAGGAAGCCGAGCGACGCGACGAGCGCGGTCATCAGCACGGGCCGAAGCCGGAGCTCGGTGGCTTCGCGGATGGCTTCGGCGTGAGACTTGCCCGCGCCCTCAAGCTGTCTCGCGAACGACACCAACACAAGCCCGTTGAGCACCGCGACGCCGAAGAGCGCGATGAAGCCGACCCCCGCCGAGATGGAGAAAGGGATAGAACGAATCCACAACGCGGCCACGCCGCCGGCGATCGCAAACGGGACGTTGAGGAAGATCAGCGCGGCGGGGCGGAGCTCGCGGAACGCGAGCCAGAGGAGGAGCGCGATGAGCGCGAGCGACAGCGGGACGGCGACGAGCAATCGATTCTTGGCCTCCTCGAAGTGCTCAAACTGCCCTCCCCACTCCGTGCGATACCCCGCCGGCATAGAGACCTTCGCCACCGCGGCGCGCGCGTCGGCGACAACGGAGCCGAGGTCACGGCCTCGGACGTTGAGCTCAACGGCGAGCCTGCGCGACTGCTTCTCGCGGCTCACTTGGGCGGGCCCTCGTTGAAACCGGAGCTCCGCGACATCCCCCAAAGGCACGACCTGGCCTGACATCGACTTGAGCGGCAGCGCCCGGAGCGCGCTCAGATCGCCGTCGAACCCGTGTCGCGCGCGGATGACGAGGCTAAAACGGCGCTCGCCTTCGAGCACGGCGCCGACCTCATAGCCCACAGCCATGGTTTGCGTGATCTGATTGACGTCCTCGATGGTGAGGCCATAACGAGCCAAGCGAGCACGGTCCGGGATCACGCGCAGGTAGCGGAGACCGGCGACCTGCTCGACGCGGACGTCCGTCGCCCCCGGGACGCTCTTGAGCGCGCCCGCGAGCTTGTCGCCGAGGTCCTTGAGCACATCGAGGTCGGGGCCATAGACGATGACCGCGACATCCGAGCGGATCCCCGCGATGAGCTCGTTCGTCCGCATCTGGATCGGCTGAGAGACTCCGCCCGCGATCTCGGGCACCGACGCCTCCGTGACCTCCGTGATCTCTTTGGCCAAAGCCTCTTTGGTGAGCCCTGAGCGCCATTGCTTACGGTCTTTGAGCGTGATGTAAACGTCGCTCTGCTCGACCCCCATAGGGTCCGTTGCCACCTCCGGCGCCCCTGTCCTGCTCACGACGTGATCGATCTCGGGGATGGCCTTGAGCGCCGCCTCCAACCGGAGATCCGTCGCCACCGACTCCGTGAGCGCGATGCCGGGCAAGCGGCGCGCTTCGACGAGCAGATCGCCTTCGTCGAGCTGAGGAATGAATTCCGTGCCGAGTCGCGTGAAGAGGACGACGGCGCCCACGAGCACGATCGCGGCTGCGAGGAGCGTGGATCGCCCGCGCCGGAGCACGTAGGCGAGCGCGGGAGCAAAGAGGGCGTGCGCGCGGCGGAGGAGCCATGTCTCGTGCTCTCCTTCGTGAGGTCGAACGAGATAGCTCGTGAGCACAGGAACGACCGTGAGCGAAAGGAGGAACGCCCCGCCGAGCGCGAGGAGCACGGTCACCGCCATGGGCCGGAAGAGCTTGCCCTCGATCCCGAGGAGCGAGAGCACAGGCAAGTACACGATCGCGATGATGGCCTCGCCGAAGACCGTGGCGCCACGCACCTCAAGCGTCGCGCTCCGCACGACCTCTACGCGCTCGGCGGTCGTGAGCGCGGCGCCTCTGCTCCGCCGCGCCTCGGAGAGCCTGCGCACGGCGTTCTCGACGATAATAACGGCGCCGTCCACGATGAGCCCGAAGTCGATGGCGCCGAGGCTCATCAGATTTCCCGACGCGCCCATCGCGTTCATCACCGTCACGGCGAAGAGCATCGCGAGGGGGATGGTGGTCGCGACGACGAGCCCAGCGCGAAGGTCTCCGAGCAACACGAGCAGGATCGCGATCACCAGCGCCGCACCTTCGAGCATGTTGATGCCCACGGTGCGAATGGTGCGGCTCACGAGCGTGGAGCGATCGTAGAACGGGACGATGCGGGTTCCTTCGGGGAGGGCGGGCGCGATCTCGGTCAGCTTCGCTTTGACGGCCTCGGTGACGGTGCGCGAATTCTCGCCGAGGAGCATCATGGCCACGCCGACGACGGTCTCGCCTTCACCGTCCTTCGTGGCCGCTCCGCGGCGCAGCCTGGGCCCGAATTGTACGTCTGCGACCGTCGCGAGCGTGATGGGTGTGCCCTGGCTCGTCGCACCGATCACGACGCGCGCGAGATCATCGAGGCTCTTGATGAGACCGTCCGTGCCGATGACGAAGTGCTCGCGATCGTGCTCGATGTAGCCGCCTCCGGCGTTGGCGTTCGAGCGTTCGAGCGCCCGCGCGACGTCGGCGATCGAGACGCCCGCAGCGCGGAGCCGCTTCGGATCGACGATGACCTGATACTGCTTGTCCTCCCCGCCGAAGCTGTTGACCTCGACCACGCCGGGCACCGTGCGGAGCGCGGGGGCGATGTACCAGTCGAGCAGCTCTTCGCGCTGCATCAGCGAGAGCTTGTCGCTCTCCACCGTGAACTGGAAAATCTCGCCGAGCCCGCTTGAAATAGGCCCCATCTCCGGCCGGCCCTCGCGCGCGGGCACGGCCTCCTGCGCCTCGCGCATACGCTCGCTCACGAGCTGGCGCGCGAAGTAGATGCTCGTGTCGTCGGTGAAGACGATCGTCACGACGGACAAGCCGTACTTCGAGACCGATCGCACCTGGGTGACGTGCGGGATGCCGGCCATGGCTCGCTCCACCGGCACGGTCACGTACTGCTCCACCTCGACCGGCGAGAGCGCAGGCGCGGCCGTGATGACTTGGACTTGGACGTTGGTCACGTCGGGCACCGCGTCGATCGGCAGCGAGAGCGCGGAGCGCACGCCCATGATGACGAGGAGCAACGTCGCTGCGAGGACGATGATGCGGTTCTTGAGCGACCATTCGACGATCGCGCCGAGGAACGCCATGGCTACTCCTCCTCGGCGATCGTGCTCTTGAGCACGAGGCTCTTCAGCGTGAAGACGCCGCTCACCACGACGTTCTCGCCCTCGCGCAAGCCCGAGAGCACCTCGGTCTTGCCGAGCGCCGAGCGGCCGATGACGACCGGATGCAGCTCGAAATCGTTGTCCGGGTGATGCACGAACACGACGGGTTTGCCGTTGATCTCTGCCACCGCGGAGCGCGGGACGATGAGCGGCGGCTCGCCTTTGCCCGCTTCGCCCGCGGACACGCGCGCCGTACCGAACAGCCCGAGGCGCAACAGATCCCGCCGATTCTCAAGCGGTACGCGAGCCACCACCGTGCGGGCGACGGGATCGATCTGCCGCCCGAGGATCGCGATCGTTCCGTTGAAACGCTCGTTCGGATAGGCGTTCAGCTCGACCTCGACCGCGGCGCCTACGCGCACGCGCGCCAAGTCGCTCTCGAAGACACGCGCCAAGAACCACACTTGATCGAGATCCGCGATGGTGGCGATAGGCTGATCGGGATCGATGGCTTGGCCGATCACCGCGTTGCGAGCTACGACCGTGCCGCGAAGAGGAGCGCGAAGCTCAAGGGATGAGCCTCCGCCCGCAGCGCCGGCACCGATCGCGCGGAGCCGCTCGGCCGCCGCTCGTGCTTCGGCCTCCAGCGCCGCTGCATGCGCCTTTGCGTCCGCGAGCTCCTGCGCCGACGCGAGCCCTTTGTTCGCGAGCGCGCTGAGTCGATCGGCGTTCGCGCGCGCCGCGACCGCTTTGGCGCCGGCCGACGCGAGGGCTGACCGCCGATCGGCGAGGTCAGGGACGCGAAGGATCGCGAGCAGATCGTTTGCTTTGACCGCTTTGCCCTCGGCGAACGTTACGCGCTCGATGAGCCCTGCGATCGGCGTGGTGACGCGCGCGGTGCGATCGGGATCCGCCGCGATCTCACCGGGGAGATCGATCACGATCGCGAGGGCCTCACGCGCGGCGGGGGCGGTCTTGATCTTCGCCGCAGCGATGACCTCCGCCGAGACCTTCACGCGCTTTGGAAGCTCTTCGTGCTCGGGCTCGTCCTTGTGATCGTCTCGGTGCTTGTCTTTGTGCTCGGCGGCTCCCGTCGCTTCTTTCTCGTGCTCGCGCGGCGTGCAAGCGAAGAGGAACGCTGCGAAGAAGAGCATGACCACGGGCGTCCTCACAGCGCACCTCGCCCGAGAGGAAGCCCAGCAGCCCTCGCGAGCTCGACCGATGCCAGGCACAACGCTCGTTTGGCTTCGACGTGAGCGCCCAGCAGCTCGATGAGCGATTGTTGCGCGAGGAGAGCGTCACGGACCGTCAGCCGCCCAGCAGCGAGCTCTTGGCCGAGCGAGCGGAGGCTCTCCTCCGCGCGCGCGAGACGTTTGGAATCGAACGCGTCCAGCTCGCGCTTGCGCGATGTGAAGATCCGCGCGGCGATCACCACTTCGAGCCGCACTTGCCGCTTGAGGCGCTCGACCTCGACCTCCGCTCTTCGAACGAGCGCGGCGGCCTCCGCGATCTCCCCCGTATTCATACGGCCGAGAGGCCCGAGGAGCGGGACCGGCAAGGAGAGGCCACCTCCAAGGACACGCTCATTGAAGCCGTCGTTTTGCACGAAGGCCGACAACGTCACGTTCGGCACGCTCGCCCTTCGAAGCATCGTCACGCGACGCTCGCCGGCGGTCCCCTCCGCGCGCGCGACGTCGATCTCCGCACGCGCTGCGAGGGCCTTCTCCACGAGCTCGGAGACGTCGTCGGCCGTCACCGCGAGCGGCGTGAGGTCTCCTTCGACCCGGACAAGTTTTGTCGGATCAACCCCAGTCAATGATGCGAGCGTCGCGAACGTCGAGGCCACCCTGCGCTCGGACGCCGCCTTGGCTTGCACGAGACGAATCGATGCGGCGTACGCGACGTCGGACTCCACGGGCGCGAGCAGACCTTGCTCGGATCGCGCGTTTGCAGCCGCGGCGAGCCCTCCGCCGATGCTCGCCAGTCGCTCCGAGAGCGCGAGCTCGTCACGCGCAGCGACCGCCTCGAAGTAGGCGACGAGCGCAGCCGCCGTTACCTCCCGCTCGTTGACCGAAGCGCGCTTTTGTTGAGCCAGCGTCTCCGCGCGAGCGTTCGAGAGGCGCGCGCCCCGCTGTCCCGCGATCTCGATCTCTTGAGCGAGCGTCACATACCAGTTGATCGCGCGAGCGTTCGGCGCAGCCGAGCGGTGCGCGGCGCTGATCGAGAGCACTGGATTCGACGGGATCAACACCCCTGCTGCGATCTCTCGCCCGCGCGCGGCGTCGATCGCGTGGCGATCTCCCCGGATCACCGGGCTCGCGGCGAGCGCGCAGGGCACCACCCTCGCTCGCGTCATCGCAGGACCACAGGGAGTAGCGCCTGCCTTCGACGGACAAATGAGCACGACCGCGACGAGCGCCGCAAGGGCGCTCGCCCAATAACCTTTCGTCTTCATCTCTCTGCTCCTCGCGAGTCGTTCGCGGACGAGCCCGTGCATGGCCGCGGACGAGCCTTTGGGGGAACGTGCAAGGCACACGCACGTTCGGTTTCATGCCTCGTGGGAGACGATCTAGGCTCTAGGAGGGCGGTAGTGCAGCGGCAGAGGAGGCGAGAGCGGTGCGCGGGGCCGGTACACGGCCCAAACCTCATTCAGATCCCTGGCGAGGTGCTCGGGCAACGCATTGGCGATCGATGGTGGCAGCGACGGCAAGCGGCCGTGAGGACAGGAGCAGCTTGGGCAGCCGGGGGGACAATCACGATCGTCCTCGTCCTCGCAGGGCTTGGCGCAGAGGTCGATGCATGCGCCGGTTCCGCACATGATGCTGACGATCGCGTGAGATCCGCCGGAGAGCTGGAGCGCCAACGCGACGGCGAGCAAACGGACGAGGCGAGCGGCCCATCGAAGCCATCCCGTCGCGGCTCGACGCGCGCGCGGTCGGCGTGGGCTCGGGGCAAGGGCTCGCATGCGGCAGAGCGCTATGGTCCCCGCGATCTCTCCGGTGGTCAAGGTGGAGATCCTCGCCGGGCGCGC
>CAYTJL010000399.1:0-6197 GCA_964437785.1 uncultured Polyangiaceae bacterium | reverse complement strand
CTATATGGAGACGAAGCCCTAACAGACAAATCCCTCACAGACAATGCCCTCACAGACAATGCCCTCACAGGCATAATGAAAAGCAGCAGTGAGCGAAGCCCCTTGTCCGCGCTGCGTCGGGGGGCCCCGAAATGCCGAGCGTGGCAGGGCGCTGATGGTGCCTTTGGCGACGACGTCTCGAGCTCGGCTTTCGGGGGTGGCGCCGCGGACGGGGCGAGCGCTCGTCTGGTTACGCGCTCTCATAGCAGCTTATCATGCAGGCAGCGCGCACCAAGGCGGCACCCGAAACCGCTCGACCATGAAGTCCACGAACACACGCACCTTGGCCGAGAGGTGCCGCGACGCGGGGAACACCGCGTGGATCGGCACCGGAGCGTGCTTTTGCCACGCGGGCAGCACGCGCACGAGCCTCCCGTCACAGAGGTACGGCGCGACGTGGAACGCCGGCATGAAGATGACCCCGAGCCCGCGACACGCGGCCTCCAAAAGCAGCTTCGCGTTGTTCGCCGTGAACGAACCGCTCACCTCCACCGAGGCCTGCCCGCGTGAGCCCTTGAGCGTCCACGTGCCTGGATCCGTGTTGTAGGCGTAGATGAGACACTCGTGATCCGCGAGGTCCTCGGGCTCGTTGGGCGTGCCCCTCGCCGCGAGGTAATCGCGGCTCGCGCAGAGGATCACGTCCGCGGTCGCGAGCCGCACCGCGATGAGGCTCGAATCACGCAGCTCTCCGGCGCGGATCGCGACGTCGAAGCCCTCCGCGACGAGATCGACGTACCTGTCGGTGAGCGTCACCGAGAGCGCGAGATCAGGATATCGCGATCGAAGCTCGATGAGAGGATCGGTGAGGTAGGTGCCGCCGAACACGGTCGGCAGCGTGATGGTGAGCCTGCCGCGCGGGGAGCGCTGGAGCTCGGTCGCCGCCGTCTCCGCCTCTTCGAGCGCGCGCATCACCTCGGTGCAACGCTCGTAATAGGCCCTCCCGAGATCGGTGAGCCCGAGCTTGCGCGTGCTCCGGTGGAGGAGCCGTACGCCCAGCCGATCTTCGAGCTTGGTGACGAGCTTGCTGGCGTACGACGTCGTGATCCCGAGCTGAGCCGCGGCGGCGGTGAAGCTGCCCTTGTCGATCACCGCGACGAACACCTCTGCTTCGAAGAGACGGCTCATCGCATGAGGATAACCGATCGCGCATCGAGGAGGGAACCGCCCGCCGGGGAGACGCGCGGGCAACGCGCCTGAAACACGGCAGCAACAATCCGCGGCCACCTTCACGAGCACGGAGGCAGCGATGAACAAGATGGCTTCAATGATGGTCGCGGTGATGGCGGGCTCGTTTTCGGCGTGCGTGGCGCCGGCGGGAGAGCCCCCCAAAGAGAACGTCGCGGAGGGCTCCGCGGCGGTGACCCTCGCGTCGTATGCGACCTGGGCTCAATCCCACCCTCTCACGGTGGCGATGATCACCACGCCTCGCCAGCGGAGGGACGCAGCGGCCTTGAGCACGACGCAAAAGAATGCCTTCGTGTCAGCGCTGCTCTCGCTCAAGACCGTGGCGAACCCGTGGGGGCTGCGCAACTGGAAGACGGGGGAGCTGCTCAGCTATTATGACGCGTTCGCGGAGTGGCACGTCGATCTCTACCGCTGCGGGCCAAACGATGGCTGGTCCAACGACGAAGGGATGGGCGCGCACATGAACCCGCTCGTGTTGCCGTGGCACCGCGAGCACATGTTGCTCCTGGAGAACGCGCTCCGGCAAGCGTCGCAGGACCCGAACATGGCGATCCCGTATTGGACGTGGCGCGACACGTCGAGCGGCAGCGCGGCGCTCGCGATGCTCGGCGGGGACGGCGCCGCGAGCACGCACATGGTCAGCGCGCCGTTCGACTCGGCCACGTGGCCGATCACGGTGTTCGCGCTGAACGACGCCGATCAATCTCCAGCGCTCCAAAGGGCCGTCGGCACACACCCTTATTTCAACGATCCTCAGGCGTGGGCGAACATCACCTTGGTCTCGACGTCGACGGGGTACGACACCGCGCCTTACAACACCACGATCCTCACGAGCTCCATGACGACCTCGCCGAGCGTGCGCGCCGCGCTCGACGGGTGGCGCGACGTCAACCCGCCTGGATCAGCCTGCCTCCCAAACCAACAACCCTCCGGCGTGAGCTTGATGCTGCCGACGACGCAGCCCACCTCGACGTCGTTGAACCACGTCGCCGGGCACTCGTACATCGCGGGCAGATGGTGTGAAGATCAAGACGGAGGTGTGGTGGACTGCGACGCGCCCGACGCGTCGGAGAAGACAGGGACGATGGGTATCCACGCCTCCCCCAATGATCCGATGTTCTTCCTCCACCATGGATACGTGGACAAGCTCTGGTGGCAATGGGAGGTGGCGCACACCATGCCTCAACAGCTCTCGGGCAACGGCACCATCTACCGTTATCGCCCCTTCGACAACGAGCCCATGTACGGCGCGAGCTACGGGCCGAGCCACGCGCTCTGGCCCTTCCGCGACCCGTCGTACGTGAGCTCGATCACGTCCCCGAACAGCTATCCAAACTCCGTGACGAACGACACCACGTACGCGGACACCACGCTCCCCGGCATCACCGGCGCCCACGCGACAGGGCCATATGTGGGTTATTCGTCGATTAACGTGATGCCCAAAGACCTGCTCGACAACAACCACTTGGTGATGGCCAAAGACGGCGCCGGGAACGCGCTCGTGGCCGTGGTGCAATATCTCTGAGCGCAAACAAAAGGGAAAAGCCGTGGAGATTGCTCCCCACGGCTCTCCCGCGGCTCAGCGAAGCGTTCGAGCTACCTGCGACGGCCGCCGCCGCCCGAGCGCTTGCGCGGCGTCGAGGCCTTGGCCTTGACATGCACGCTGCCACGGCCACCGCCGCCGGCGCGAGCATTCCCCTTCACACGCGCGCTGCCACCGACCTTGACCTTCACCTTGGTGCGCGCCGCGACGTGCGTCGCGCTGCGCTTGGGCACCACGCGCACGGTCACACCAGCGACACGCGGCCCAGAGCGGTACGTGCGGCCGCGCACCACAACCGTGGTGGTGAGGGGGACCGCCGTCCGATACACGACGCGAACCCGCTCCGCGGGCAAGCGATACGTGATGATCCCGGGCGACGCGATGTAGCGCTCCTCGACGAAGGTCCACCGATCTTCGGTGTACACGACGCCTGCGGGCGCCATCGGGACCCAGCCCACGTAGCCGCCGCCATACCGCCACTCGACCCACGAGGGCGCGTACTCGGTGCCGGGCACCCAATACCAGCCGTAATCATCGTGGAAGCCCCAGCGACCGTAATGGAAGGTCGCCCAGCCCCAGTCCGCGTCCCACTTGCTCTGGAACACGTAGTTGTCGTCGTCGTCCTTCACCCACTCGCCGCCGGTGGCGTACGGCTCGAAGTCGTCGCCGACCACGTCCGCCTTAGGCTGCCACACCCGACCTTGCCCCTCGACCTCGACCCAGTCGCCGTGCGCGGCGAGCGGCTCATCGAAGTCTTCTACGGAGGAGACATCGTCCCCCTCGGCCTGGGCGCCAGCTTGCTGATCCGCGTTCACGCCGATCCCGCCGTTGACCACGGTCTCCCCATTCAGCGTCCCCCTGACCACGCAGGCTTGCATGAGCCCCGCGCATGCGATCAGCGCCGCGACATGAAGGCGGCGCCCACGAACCAGATCCAAAGCTTTCATGCGTATCTCCTGAGGCAGCTCGACGAGCCGGTCGAGTCGGGTGCGAAGGCTAGTTGGCCTTCCGGGGAACGTCGAGAGCAAACCTCATCGTGCACGCGTAGCTCACCGTCGGTCCCGGTCGGTGATACGTAGACGGCACCCCAGAGCTTCCCTTCAGACGAGAGCAAATTTTTTCTCGGGGTGATCTGACCCGCACCCGCACGATCGCGAACGGGGTTCGAACGCAACGAAAGCGCCGGGTTTACCCGGATGACCAGGACCGGCCCTTTAAAAAAAGAAGCCTTCTATTTTTTGTCTTGACGGGCGGAGCCCCTCGTGTAATCTCCGCGGCCCGGTTGGCGGTAATGGGTTCTCCCATTGTCGCTCTCCGGCCCTCATCCCTTTGGGGGATCGTCTAACGGCAGGACGCAAGGTTCTGGCCCTTGCTATCGGGGTTCGAATCCCTGTCCCCCAGCCGAATGACCCTTTGGCATCAATGGCCATCGGGTTGGTTCAAGGTCCCATCGTCTAGCGGTTAGGACATCGGCCTCTCACGCCGGTAACGCGGGTTCAATTCCCGCTGGGATCGCCAGTCAATGATGGGGGGACCTCAAAGGTCCCCCGCGGTCGCGATGGAGGGACCTCAAGGGTCCCCCGCGCTTACAATCCCTCGTGTTGGGGATCTCGTGTCTCGTCGCCTGCGTGTTTCGCGCAGCGGACGAAGGCTCATCCCCACGCGCTTGCGCGATGGGCCTTGGCACTCGCCGGAGGGCGTGGCCACGCGCCGGAAAAATCACTCCCGGGCGCGTCGCGCACTTGACTGACATATCCCCTGAATTACTTTCCGCGCCGGCTTTAGCCACCCGCGGGGTCGAGTGCCAGCCGCACTCCTCAAATTCCCGCCCTCATGGGTCCACCGTGGGGCCAGGGAGCCTGGTGCTCCCCGAGGCGGGTGGGTGTTCGAGTGCCTCTACAGGAGCAGGAGCGAGTATGAAAATCAGGCCGCTGCAAGATCGGATCGTCGTCAAGCGCCTCGAGGGCGAGACCAAGACCAAGGGCGGGATCATCATCCCCGACACCGCGAAAGAGAAGCCGATCGAGGGCCGCGTGGTCGCCGTGGGCAACGGCAAGATCCTCAAAGACGGCAAGGCGCGCCCGCTCGAGGTGAAGGTCGGCGACGTGGTGCTGTTCGGCAAATACAGCGGCACCGAGGTGAAGATCGACGGCGAGGAGCACGTGCTCATCCGCGAGGACGACGTGCTCGCGATCACCCAACCCGCGTCGGCGAGCTGAGAGGGAGACTGCCATGGGAGCGAAGCAAATCGTCTACAGCCGCAGCGCCCGCGCCGCGATCCTCCGCGGCGTCAACACGCTCGCGGACGCGGTGAAGGTCACCCTCGGGCCGCGCGGTCGCAACGTGGTCATCGAGAAATCGTGGGGCTCGCCCGTCGTCACCAAAGACGGCGTGACCGTCGCCAAAGAGGTCGAGCTCCAAGGCAAGCTCGAGAACATGGGCGCGCAGATGGTCCGCGAGGTCGCCTCCAAGACCAGCGACAAAGCCGGCGACGGCACCACCACCGCGACCGTGCTCGCGCAGGCGATCTACACCGAGGGCCTCCGCTTGGTCGAGGCCGGCCACAACCCGATGGACCTCAAGCGCGGCATCGACACCGCGGTCGAGACCATGCTCGGCAAGCTGCGCGAGAGCGCGACGCCGACCCGCGACAAGGCGCAGATCGCGCAGGTCGCCACCATCAGCGCCAACGGCGACAAAGAGATCGGCAACATCCTCGCCGAGGCCATGGAGAAGGTCGGCAAAGAGGGCGTGATCACGGTCGAAGAGAACAAGCGCATGACGACCGAGCTCGAGACGGTCGAGGGCATGCAGTTCGATCGCGGCTACCTCTCGCCGTACTTCGTGACCGACACCGAGAAGATGAAGGCGGTGCTCAATAGCCCGCTCATCTTGGTCTACGAGAAGAAGATCTCCGCGATGGCCGACCTCCTCCCGCTGCTCGAGCAGGTGCTCCGCGCGGGCCGCGAGCTGCTCATCATCTCGGAGGAGATCGAGGGCGAGGCGCTCGCGACGCTCGTCGTCAACAAGCTCCGCGGCACCATCAAGGTCGCGGCGGTCAAGGCGCCGGGCTTCGGCGATCGCCGCAAGGAGATGCTCAAGGACATCGCGATCCTCACGGGCGCGACGCCCTTCATGGAGGACCTCGGCCAGAAGCTCGACAGCGCGACCATCCGCGATCTCGGCACGGCCAAGCGCATCGAGATCGACAAGGACAACACCGTCATCGTCGACGGCGCCGGCGACAAGGCCCAGATCAAGGGCCGCATCGAGGCGATCCGCAAGCAGATCGCCGACACCACGAGCGACTACGATCGCGAGAAGCTCCAAGAGCGCCTCGCGAAGCTCGCGGGCGGCGTCGCGGTGGTGCGCGTGGGCGCGGCCACCGAGACCGAGATGAAAGAGAAGAAGGCCCGCGTCGAGGACGCGC
>CAYTJL010000398.1:0-6236 GCA_964437785.1 uncultured Polyangiaceae bacterium | reverse complement strand
AACGCAGGCTCCCAGGTGCCTTTGAGCTGGGGATCCCCTCATAAACAGGGTCCTGCGTGCTCTGGTCGATGTCCGCGATGATCTGCCCATCGCTCATCACCACTTGGCGCGACGCCCGCGACGCAAAGCTCCTCTCGTGCGTGACCATGACGATGGTGATGCCCTGTTCGCGCACGAGCTTCTCGAAGATCTCCATCACGATGACACCGTTCTTCGAGTCGAGGTTGCCTGTGGGCTCGTCGGCCAAGATGATGCGCGGGTCGTTGGCCACCGCGCGCGCGATGGCCACGCGTTGTTGCTGGCCGCCCGAGAGCTGACTCACCCTCCGCGCGAGCAGTTCGCCCATGCCGATGGCCTGAAGCACGCCCGTGGCCTTCTCCTCGATGTCGTCGCGCGCGCGCTTCCCCCGGCGGAGCATCGGGATCATCACGTTCTCGAGCACCGTGAACTCGGGCAGGAGGAAGTGAAACTGAAACACGAACCCGAGCTTGTTGCCGCGGAGCGTGGCGCGCTCGTCGTCGTCGAGCGTGGTCGTGTCGACGCCGTCGAGGCGCACGCTGCCGCTCGTGGGCTTGTCGAGCACGCCGAGCAGGTAGAGGAGCGTGCTCTTGCCCGAGCCGCTGAAGCCCGTGAGGCTGACGAATTCGCGCTCGCGGATCGTGAGGTTGATGCCTTGCAAAACGCGCGTCTTGACCGAGGTGCCGAGCTCGCGGACGAGGTCATGGGTCTCGAGCACCGTCGCGCCGGGCTCGGGCCAAGGGATGCGCGGGCCGGGCGCGGGGAGCTGCTTCGACGAGGGCGGGCCTTCGAGGAGGTGCGTCGCGCTCATCCGATCTGCCCCCGGAGCACGTCGACCGGCTCCACGCGCGAGCCGCGGATCGCCGGGATGAGGCTCGCGATGATGCCCACGCCGAGCGCGAACGCAGCGCCGTACCAATAAAAGCGAGGGTCGTCGTACACGAGGAAGGTCTCGCTCTTCACGAGGCCCTCTTGGTGCGTCTTGAGCTTGGAGAGCGCGACGATCACGTAGTGGCCGAGCACGTCGCCCACGACGGCGCCGATGAGCGCGATGATGGCGCCCTGGAGCAAGAAGCCGAGCAGGATGTCGCGCCGGTGAAAGCCCACGCTGCGGAGGATGGCGATGTCGCGCGTCTTTTGGAGCACGATCATGATCTGGATCGCCAAGATGCCGAAGCCGCCGACCGCGAGGATGGCGCCGACGACGAAGCTGATGATGGTGTTCTGCTGCGCGAAGAGCGCGAGGAAATTCGCGTTGGTCTCCTGCCAGCTCTCCGCGTCGTAGCCGAACATGCGCTCGACGGTCGCCGCGATCGCGGGCGCGCGATCGGAGTTGTAGAGGCGCACGTCGATGCGCCCGACGATGTCCGGCTTGCCGAGGAGCGACTGCGCGTTTTGCAGCGTCACGTACACGCGCGAGTTGTCGACCGGCGGGATGCCCGCGTCGAAGAGCGCCACCACCTTGAGGTTGAGCCGCTGGCCGAGCGGCGATCCGCACGAGATGAGATCGCCCACGCGCGCGCCGATCTTCGCGGCCACGCCGCTGCCCAAGATGATGCCGTCGGGCGACGCCGCGAGCGCGCGGTAGCTGCCCTGCGTGACGTATTGGCTGACGGGCGTCACGCGATCTTGACGAGGCGGATCGATGCCGCGCAGATCGACCGGGAGCTGCTTGGATCCGATCGCGATGACCGCCGATCCGACGAGCGATCCCGCGGCGCCCGCGACGCCGTCCATCTGCTCGAGCGCGCGCACGATCTCGGCCGGCCGGTTGATGCGGAGCTGCCTGTCGCTCGGCGTCTCGTGCGCGACGCGCGCCGCGACGAAGTCGTCCTCGTAGCGCGCGAGGATGGAGGGCGACGGCCGGAGCTGCTTGTCGAAGATGGTGACGTGCGGGCTGATGCGGAGGATGTTGCCCAAGAACTTCTGCTGAAAGCCCTGCATGATGCCGTTGATGCCGATGAGCGTGAGCACGCCGAGCATCACGCCGAGCACGGCGATGCCGTTCAAGAGCTTGCGATCCCAGAGCTGGCGGAGCGCGATGAAGATGACCGTGCGGTTCATGCGGCGCCTCGTCAGCGGATGGAGGTCTGTTGCGGCTGCGAGGTGTCGGGCATGGCCGCGAGCTTGTCGGCCTGCTTGAGCGTGACCTTCACCCGCTTGCCCTCTTCGAGCTTGTCTTGGCCCTCGACGATCACCTGCTCGCCTTCGTCGAGGCCCGCGATCACCTCGAAACGAAGCAGATCGCGGATGCCCACCTGCACCTTGCGCTTCTTGGCGCGGCCGTCGCTCACGACCCACACGAAGCTGTCGGCCTCGGACTCGCTCGGCGCGAGCAGCACGCCGGCCTTCTCGTTCGCGAGGATGTTCACCTCCGCGCTCATGCCGCTGCGGAGGCCGGGCGGCGGCGCGTCGAGCCGCACCTTGGCGAGGAACGCCTTGCGCTCGCGGTTCGCGTCGGGGAGCACTTCGAAGACCTTGCCGCGGAAGATCGTCTTGGGGAACGCGTACAAGCTCACCGCGGCGAACGACGCGGGCGCGCCGTCGGTGCCGTCGTGCACGCGCGAGACGTCGGCCTCGTCGACCGACACCTCCAAGATGAGCTGACGCGTGTCGCCCACCTTGAAGAGCGCTTCGTTCACCGCGACCACCTGACCGATCTCGACGAACTTGCCGAGCACCACGCCTTCGAGCGGCGCGCGCACCTCGGTGTCGGCCACGCGCGACGCGAGCGACGCGACCTGCGCGGCTTGGCGCGCGGCGTTCGCGTTGAGGTCGATGCGCAGCGCGCGCTGCTGCGCCTCGTTCGCCGCGATGGTCCCTTCGAGCTGCGCGACGCGGGCGCGCGCGCGATCGAGATCGGCCTGCGCGACCGCGCCCGACGCCGCGAGCTTCTCCTGGCGCGCGAGCTCGGATTTGGCGTTGTCGAGATCGGCCGTGAGCGCGCGCTGTTGTGCGCGCAGGGCAGCGACCTGCGGCGCGTCCGCGCCGGCCTGCGCCGAGGCCGCGCTCAGATCGGCTTGCCCGCGCTTGAGATCGTACGCGACCACGGGGTTGTCGATCCGCGCGAGCAAATCGCCCTTCTTCACGCGGTCGCCCTCTTTGACGAGGATCTGCGCGATGCTCCCGCTGGTCTTGGCCTTGACGTTCACGCGATCGTCGGCCTCGACGGTGCCCGTCGCGTAGACCGCGTCGACGGCCTTGCCGCGCACCACCGGCGTCGCCGTGACGGGCAGCGGCTCGCGGCGCTTGTACACAATGAACCCGACGATCGCTGCCACCGCGAGGACGATCGCGATCAGCCTCGCGCGGCTCTTTCGTCGGCTCGACATGGATCCCGACTATTGGGGATTTTTCGGCGAGGAACAGAGAAGAAAGTTTAAATCCTGCTCAGTCTTTCTTCGGAGGCGGCGGGCGAGGCGGCGGTGGCCTAAGCGGCGGTGCAGCGGGCCGGGGCGGCGCTGCACGCGGAGGCTCGGGCTGCGCGATCATCGGCGGAGGAGGCGGGATCGCGCGCGTCGACGGCGATCGCACGGGAGGCGGCGGCGGGCCGCGCCTTGCGTCGGGCGCGCGAGGCGTGAGCCCGGAGGGGATCTCCCAGTCCGAAAGATCGGCCTCGAACGACGGCGAAGGCTCGCTTCCCCTCGGCGCACGCGTCGAAGGCGGAGCGAAGTCCGAGGGCGCCGAAGGAGGCCCGCCCACGGTCACCGAAGAGGGCCGCTCCGAAGGCGATCGCTCGGAGACCGGGCTCAACCCCGGCGGCAGCTCCAGCTCGACGCGCGCGGCTTCGTCTTCGAGGCGCAGCGCTTCGATCAACATCGCGCCGAGCGATTTGCGGCTGTGCGGCGCTTCGACCGCGGGGCCCGGCTTGAACGAGAAGCGCCCTGTCTTCCACGCGAGCATGGTGCGCAGCGCGGTGAGCCCCGACACAGGCGTGCCGCCCACGAGGCCTCGCGTCACCGCGCCCTGCGCGATGGAGAGCTGCGCTTTGCGCTTCTTGCTCGTGACCTCGAACGATCCGCTCCGCCGCTCCATCTCGATCACGGTGAGCACCGTGGCGATCGACATCTGCGCGAGATCGCCCGCGATCGCGCTCTCCGACGCGGGCGCGGGGATCGACAACATCGAGTCGCGCCGCGCGCGTAGGCGTGTGGCCATCTGCACCAGCGCGTGCACCTGCGCGACGACCTCGTCCACGCGGAAGGGCTTGGTCATGTAGACGTCCGCGCCCACGTGAAACCCTTCGAGACGCGACTCTTCGTCGTCGAGGCCGGACAAGAACAAGAAGGGCGTCACGGACACGCGTGAGGGGTGCGTCCTCACGTTACGAGCGACCCAATACCCATCCTGATCAGGAAGATCGATGTCGCAGACGATGCAGTCGGGCTGCGCCTCAATCGCGGCAGCGAGCCCTTGATCGGCCGTTGCACAGACCTTGACCTCATACCCGGCCTCGCGGACCGCGTTGTCGAGGAGGTCCGAGACCCAGGCGTCGTCTTCGATGACGAGCACGAGGCCGCGCGGCATGGGGGCATGACGCTACCACGCAGGCTCGCTTCATGGCTAAACTCGGGATCTTTTCTCGCCCGGCGAAGCTCGGCGAGGACCCTGCTCAGGAGCCCTACCGCCTCAAACGGTCGCTTCTTCTTCGGCCCCGTGGCACTTACTGAAGGGCTTGCCCGAACCGCACGGGCACTCCATCTCGGTGTTCGCCGCGTGCGCAGGGGGCGGCTCGTCGTCGGGGACGGCGTTCTGGACGGCGTCGGGCGGCGGCTCGTCGTCGTGACGAGGCACCGCGTCTTGGAGGCTGGCTGAGTGGCGGGCCATGTCCTCTTGTTCGATCTGCTCTTCGTCCTCGGCCTTGCGCACGTTCACGCTGAAGAGCTTCGAGATGACGTTCGAGGAGACGCGCGCCACCATGTTCACGAAGAGGTTGTAGCCCTCTTTTTTGTACTCTTGCTTGGGGTCCTTCTGGCCGTAGCCGCGCAGGCCGATGCCGTCGCGCAGGTGGTCCATGTCGGTCAGGTGATCGACCCAGGACTTGTCGAGCTCCTCCAAGAAGATGTGGCGGAAGATGCGGAGCGCGAGCTCGGTGCCGAGCTCTTTCTCGCGCTTGTTGAAGGCCTCCTCGGCGTGATCGAAGAGGAAGTGCGCGAGGTGCTCGATGTCGTTGTGCTCGGTGATGGTGTCCGGCAACTCGAGCCCGAAGTGCTCCCTCATGCCTTGGAAGATGCCGCCCCAGTCCCAGTCCTCCGGCGGCTTCTTGGGCGGGCATGACTCCTCGACCATCGCGCCGATGATGCGATCGATGAGGTCGAGCAAGCGCTCGCGCTGCTCGGTGAGCGCGCGCGGGACGAGGTCCACGATCTCGTCGTAGATCTCGAGCACCTCGTCCTCGCGGCCGTCGAGCTCGATCTTGACCCCCCAGTGCACGTACATCTCGCGCTGGAGGTTCTCGGTCTCGACGAATTTCGCGCCCTTGAGCGCTTCGAAGTCCTTGCGGACGATGTCGCGCGCGTTGCCCTCTTTGTCGCGCGGCATGATCGGATCGCTCAAGAACATGCCGAGCCGGTAGCCGATGTCCGGCGTGCACTCTTCGACGAGGCGCGCGAGAGGCTCGATGGTGCGGTGCTCGCCCGTGGGCTTGCCGTCGTCGTCGACGACCTCGGGGGAGTAGCGGCCGAGGAGGAGCGACTGGCGCAGATCGTAGATGGTCTTGCGCTGCGCGCTCATCACGTCGTCGTACTCGAGCAGGTTCTTGCGGATGTCGAAGTTGCGCTCCTCGACCTTCTTCTGCGCGTTCTCGACGCTCTTCGTGACCCACGGGTGCTCGATGGGCTCGTCGTCCGGCATGCCCATGCGCTCCATCAGGTTCTTGACCCGATCGCCCGCGAAGATACGCATGAGGTCGTCTTCGAGCGACAGGAAGAAGCGGCTCGTGCCCGGGTCGCCTTGGCGCCCGGCGCGGCCGCGGAGCTGGTTGTCGATGCGGCGCGACTCGTGGCGCTCGGTGCCGAGGATGTAGAGACCGCCGAGCTCGCGGACCTCGTCGCCCTCGATCTTGCACTCCTCTTGGTACTTCTCGACGAGCTTCTCGAACGCCTCGGGCTCGGCCTCGGGGATGCGGTTTTGCTTCTTGAAATCCCACTTGGCGAGCATCTCGGGGTTGCCGCCCAAGATGATGTCGGTGCCGCGGCCGGCCATGTTGGTCGAGACGG
>CAYTJL010000397.1:0-6355 GCA_964437785.1 uncultured Polyangiaceae bacterium | reverse complement strand
TGGTCTATGCGATCGTGCTCTCGGCGATTATGCTGCTCAAGTTCCGCTCGGGCGATTGGAAGCACATCACTATTTGACACCGATCGCGCTTGACAAGCTGGATACGGAGTGCTCCCCTGCGCGTATGAGCACGTACAGCCCAACGTTCTTCGACGTTCAGCTCTCTGTACGCGACCTGAGCGGGGGGGAGCGCCGCGAGCAGCTCACCGTGGTGATCGAGGCAACGACGGAGCGCGATGCTGCCCAGAAGGTCCGGGAGAAGTACCAGCACGCAGAGCCGCGCCTCGAATCTATTCGTCGCGAGGGTTGAGCCCTCATGCCCTATCGGTTCGGCGACACGCAGCTTCGTGTCGTTCACTCGTTCGCCGCGGAGAACCGCGCTGTCCTGGGGGGCGTGCGGTTCTTAATCCTTGAGCACGTCCTCCCAACAACGCTTGAATTTGTCCGTCTCCTAAAGCACTTTGGAGCGGAGGTCTTTGGCTTTGTCGCGAAGCCATATTCCGTGGACCAAGGGGCGCTCGAGCGGATGCGAGCGTTGGGGGTGAACCCGATTGTCAAGGCGAGCTACCGCGAGATCGAGGATGAAGGCGTAACGCGTGAGCTCCTCCTCGCAGCCCAGCAAAAATCGCAAGAAGACAACAAAAAGATCGTCATCATCGATGTCGGCGGGTACTTCGCAGAGCCGCTCGCGACAGCGCAAGAGCTGCCACACGTGGCGGGCGTAGTCGAGGACACGACCTTTGGCCATAATCGCTACAAAGCGAAGATTGGGGAGATTCGTGTCCCCGTCGCGTCCGTCGCTCGGAGCGAGCTCAAAGAGATCGAAGCGCGGTTCGTCGGCAAAGACGCCGTTGTGTCCATGGATCTGATCCTCCGTCAACAAGGAGTCTCGATCTCGGGCCGCAACGCGCTCGTGATCGGGTATGGCATGATTGGCAAGAACGTCGCGAGGACCCTACGGAGATACGATCTCAAGGTGTTCGTCTATGACGTCAAAGACACCATGAACCTGAAGGCCCACACGGACGGGTTCGGCGTTCATCAGAAGCAGGAGCTGCTCAAGCGGGCCGACATCATCTTCTCCGCGACGGGAACGGAGGCTATCGCCGGTAACCCGCGATCCGCGGTCTTGTACGACGAGATGGTCGATCACTGTAAGAATGGTGTCATCCTCGCCAGCGTAGGATCCCGCAAATCCGAATTCGAGGTGGAGCGCCTCAAAGAGCAGGCGACCCGTAGTGAGAAGCTCAGCGACGAGCTCATCCGGTACAAGCTCTCCAAGGGTGAGGACATCCTCGTGGCGATGGACGGCAGCGCCGTTAACTTTCATCTCCCGTCGATCCCAATCGAGATATTGGACCTCGTCTTCGCTGAGATCATGGGCTCGTGCTTACGGCTCATCGATGGACGAACGTTGGCGACAGGGGTTATCAACGAGACGCCCAGCGGCGATCTCGACCGCGTCGCGAAGCAGTGGCTCCGATTCGCAAACCACCTCTGATTGCCCTTGAGCCCCGCCCCGAGATCGGCTGCTCTTGTGATCATGAGAACACAAACAGCGATCCTCGCGGCGACCCTCTCCTCTGCAGCAGGGCTCGGCTGCGGCGGCGATGGCACCTCGGGCGCGGGCGGCGGGGGCGGCGGTGACGCGAGCGGCGCGGCGCAGCTCTGCGTCGATACGATCAACCAATACCGCGCCTCGATCGGCCTGCCCGATTATCAGCGTTGGACCGCCGAAGAGAGCTGCGCCGACGGGCAAGCCGCGTCCGACGCAGCGTCGGGCACGGCGCACGGCGCCTTTGGATCGTGCGGAGAGTCGGCGCAGAACGAGTGCCCGGGTTGGCCCGGCCCGCCCGAGAGCATGATCACGGGCTGCCTCGATCTGATGTGGGCCGAGGGCCCGGGCGCCGACTTCGCGACCCACGGCCACTACATCAACATGTCGAGCACGAGCTACACCAAGGTCGCCTGCGGCTTCCACGTCTTGCCGAACGGCGATGTATGGGCGGTTCAGGACTTCAAGTGAGACCCGTTGCCGGTTAACGTTGCCGTTCAATGGCAAGCGAGACCGACGACAAGGGCGCAGCCGAGAACGAGACGAAAGGTGACGGCGCGGGCAAGGAGACCGCGGCGAGCACGGGATCCGAAGGGGAAAAGGCTCCCGCGAGCGAACGCGCGGCGGCCGAGAAAGAGGCCCCCGCGAGCGCGGAGAAGAGCGCCGAGACCGCGAGCAAAGAGGCCGAAAAAACGGAGGAAGAGGCGCCTCCCGAGAGCGGCAAAACCGCGAGCAAAGAGGCCGAAAAAGAAGCGCCTCCCAAGAGCGGCAAGCCCGCGAGCAAAGAGGCCGCGAGCAAAGAGCCCGCGAGCAAGGAGCCCGCGAGCAAAGAGCCCGCGAGCAAGGAGCCCGCGAGCAAAGAGGCCGCCGCCGCGCGCACCGCGAAGGAGCCGGAAGCGCCGCCGAACGTCCCGAAAGAAGCGCCCAAAGGCGCGGCGTGGGGCGATCCCATCGCGACGTTCGAAGCGCGATGGACGTGGCTCGAATCGCGGCTGCTCGTCTTCGTCGTGCTGTGGCAGCTCGGCGCGCTCGTCGCGTGGGTGTTCTTGAACGGGCTCGCAGAGTCGGTCACGGGCTCGGCCGGCGTGGTGTTCCGCGCGGTGCTCTTCGGCACGATCCTGGGCGTGAGCACGTGGTTCGGCGGCAAGAACATGCCGAACGAGCGGCGCACGCTCGCGACCGTGGTCGCGCTCGTGGCCGGGCTCGCCCTCGCGCCCGTGTGGCGGAGCGCCGTGCAGGCGAGCCCGACGGGCGCGCTCGCGCGGCTCGACAAGAGCACGCTCGACTACTTCGACGGCATCAAAGCGTGGCTGCAACAAGCCTCGACGCTCACGCTGATGGGGGGCCTCCGCGGCCTCGGCACGCGCCTCACGCTCTGGCTCGCGCTGCTCGGCGGATCGCTCGCCACAGCGTCGGGCAAGCACATCCACGTCGACGTGGTCTTCCGCTTCTTGCCCAAGAAATTCCGCGTGCCCGCCGCGCTCGTCAACTACTGCGCCGCGGCCGCCGTGTGCCTCGCCGCCACGTGGGGCTTCATCGATCACATGGCGATCACGTCGTACGGATCCAAAGACACGGACACGCCGAGCGTGAAGATCCAAAACACGCTCCACCACCTCGGCGATCACTTCTTCTTCACGCGCAAGCAAATCGGGCTCGATCTGCAGAGCCTGCCCAAGGTGCTCGGCGGCACCCGCTACGACCAGTGGATGACGGGCCGCGCGTGGAACGAGTGGGTCGACGGCGCGGGCTACGAGGCGCGCTTCACGCCCGACGAGATCAAGACCATCAAGGTGCCCGACGACACCGCGAACCACCTGCCGCTCGTGCTCTCGCCGAAGGGCGAGACCATGCCGAGCGTGCTCGCGCACACGCTCGGCCTCGTCTTCCCGTTCGGGCTCTTCGCCATCGCGCTGCGCTTCTTGATCCGCGCGCTCCTCACGCTGAGCGGCCACGTGTCCGCCGATCCCGATGAGGCGCACAAAGAAGACATGCGCGGCGCGGATCAACACATCGCCGAGCCCAACGAAGCCTCCGAGAAAGGAGGCGTGTGATGGGCGCTCTCGTCGCGATCGCCGTCGCGCTGCTCGCGCTGCTCGGCACGCCGCTCTTCGCGATCATGGGCGGATCGTCGGAGCTCTTGTGGCTCCTGCACGACAGCCCGACACAACGTTACCTGCGCTTCATCGCGCCCAACATCATGGAGGAGCGCTTCGCCGACTCCCCCATCTTGGTCACGATCCCGCTCTTCACGTTCGTCGGCTACACGATGGCCGAGTCCAAGGCGCCCGATCGCATCGTGCGCGCGGCGGCCGCGTTCTTCGGCTGGATGCCGGGCGGGCTCGCGATGGTGTGCATCGTCGCGAGCGCGTTCTTCACCACGCTCACCGGCGGCAGCGGCGTCACCATCATCGCCATCGGCGGCCTGCTCTATCCCGCGCTCCGCAAGCAAGGTTATCCGAGCGGATACGCGCTCGGCCTCGTGACCACGGGCGGATCGCTCGGCCTGCTCCTGCCGCCGTCGCTCCCCATCTTGGTGTACGCGCTCGTCGCGGGCATCGACTTCAACGCCGCGTTCAAGGCGGGGCTCTTGCCCGGGTTCTTGATCATGGCGATGCTCGGCGTCCACGCCGCGTGGATCGGCACCAAGAACAACATCCCGAGATCCAAGCCCAACCTCAACGAGATGGGCGCCGCGCTCTGGCTCCTCAAGTGGGAGCTCGGCGTGCCGGTCGTCATCTTGGGCGGCCTCGCGACGCACCTCACCTCGCTCGACGAGAGCGCGGCGCTCACGGCCGTCTACGTGATCATCGTCGAGTTCTTCATCCACAAAGACCTCGACCTCAAAAAGGATCTCCCGCGCGTCGTCAAATCGTCGATGGTCCTCGCGGGCGCCATCATCCTCATCTTGTCGATGGCCAACGCGCTCATCAACTTCGTCATCGATCAGCGCATCCCCGGCAAGGTGCTCCAATTCATGCTGGGCTTGGGGCTCACGAAGGAGTGGCAGTTCCTCGTGGTGCTCAACGTCTTCTTGCTCGTCATCGGCATGTTGATGGAGGGCTTCAGCGCCATCCTCGTGGCCGTGCCGCTCATCCTGCCGTTCGCGGCGCAGTTCAACCTGCACCCGTTCCACCTGGCGATGATGTTCCTCTTGAACCTCGAGATCGCCTATTGCTGCCCTCCCCTCGGCCTCAACCTCTTCATCGCGAGCTTCCGGTTCGAACGGCCGCTCGTCACGCTCTATCGCATCGTCTTACCCTTCGCGGGCATCCTCGCCATCGGTCTCTTCCTCGTGATGTACATCCCGAGCATCTCGACGGTCCTCATCCAAAAGGACATCAACGAGGCGTATCGAAAGGCCGAGGCCAACAAAGAGATGCCGCGCGAGGCGTGGCTCCTCCGCTGCGTGCAGGAGGACAGGTCGAACCCCAAGCCCTGCACGCCCGACGACAAAGCCAAGTTCGGCGCCGACGGCTCGAAGAACCCGTACATCGAGGCCGCGCCCGTGCCCACCGCCGCCGAGACGGCCAAGCCCAGCGACGCCGACGATCTGCTCAAACAGATGATGGGCGAGACGGGCGACAAGCCCAAGCCCGAGGGCGACAAAGCCAAACAAGATCACGACGATCTCCTCAAGCAGATGATGGGCGAGACGCCGAGCGCGACCGCGACCAGCACCGCGCCCCCGCCGCCCAAGGGCAACGACAACGACGAGCTGCTCAAAGAGATGCTCAAATAGACGATCCACGAGATAACGAGTCACGATGCGCGCGCTCGTGTGGGACGGCCAAACGGCCGAAGTGAAGGAGAGGGCCGAGCCCGTGAGCGCCACGGGCACGGCCGTCGTGCGGATGCGCCGCGCGGGCGTGTGCAACACGGACCTGGAGATCGTCAAAGGCTACATGGACTTTCGCGGCGTGCTCGGGCACGAGCTCGCCGGAGAGGTGGTGATGGGCCCGCCCGCGCTCGTGAAGAAGCGCGTCGCCTGCGAGATCAACTTCGCGTGCGGCGTGTGCGAGGCGTGCGCGCGCGGGCTCCAGCGTCACTGCCCCACGCGGGCGGTGATGGGGATTCTGCGCGCGGACGGCGCCTTCGCCGAGCGCGTCGCGGTGCCCATCGTCAACCTGCACCCCATCCCAGACAACGTGTCGGACGATCAAGCGGTGTTCATCGAGCCGCTCGCCGCCGCGTACGAGATCACCGAGCAGGTCCACGTCGATCCTTCGATGAGCTGCCTCGTGCTCGGCGACGGCAAGCTGGGTTTGCTCGCGGCGCAGGTGCTCGCCTCGGTGGGCGCGCGCGTCACGGCGGTGGGCAAGTATCCTGACAAATTGGCTATCTTGGCTAAGCGGGGTATCGAGACCAAGCTCGCGAGCGATAAATCACCGGGGCTGTTCGATCTGGTGGTTGAGGCGACGGGCTCGTCCAAAGGGCTCTCCATGGCCATCGCCGCCACGCGCCCGCGGGGGACGTTGGTGTTGAAGAGCACCGTGGCGTCGTCGAGCAAGCTTCATTTGGCGCCCATCGTCATTCACGAGATTCGTATCGTGGGCTCGCGGTGTGGCCCGTTTGGGCCCGCCATCCGGGCGCTCGCCGAGGGGAGGATCGATGTCGCCTCGCTCGTGACGGCGACGTACCCGCTCCACCGCGCGGCCGAGGCGCTCCGGCGCGCGGCGGAGCCGGGCGTGATGAAGGTTATTGTGGAGAACAGCCGTGTTGCGTGATCGCTAATCCACCTTGGTGCCGAGGACGATCTCGCCCAAGAACTCGGTGACGGCCCGGATACGCGCGCTCTTT
>CAYTJL010000396.1:0-6381 GCA_964437785.1 uncultured Polyangiaceae bacterium | reverse complement strand
ACCCGGAACCGGTCGCCGTAGCGCGCGCGGATCTCCTCGATGGCGCGGCGCATGACCCAGGTCTTCCCCGTCTGCCGCGGCGCCCAGATCGTGAAGTAGTGGCCGCCTTTGTCCGGGTTGCCGACGAGCTCGTCGGCGCAACGGTTGACGAGCGCCCGACGCTCGACGCTGAAGTTCTCGATGGGATCCACGGGCCCGTAGGAGCTGAACCGCCGCACGGCCGCACGCTATCACGTCTCTGAGCGTGGTCTGCCTTAGCGTCTCTGCGTCTTTGCGTTAAATTCTGAATGACGAATGGGGAACGGACGTGCGCTGACGTGCGCTTAGGGCAGCGCCGTGCGTCGAATTTTCGGCGCGCTCTCCGCACAAAACTCGGTCGATGCGGCGCGCGGGACTGGTGTACCTTCCCGCCCGTGCGGCCCGGGACGATCGTAGACAATCGCTTTGTCGTCGAGCGCCTCGCAGGAGAGGGCGGCATGGGGTGCGTCTATCGCGCCCTCGATCGCGACCGCGGCGAGCACGTCGCGCTCAAGGTGTTCCCGGGCATCCGCGCGCAGAAGGCGCGGCGCACCGTGCGCGAGGCCGAGGTGCTCGCCGAGCTGTCGCACCCGGGGATCGTCCGCTACATCGCGCACGGAGGCACGGGCCAAGACGCGTACCTCGCGATGGAATGGCTCGACGGCGAGGACCTCGACGAGCGGCTCACGCGCGGCCCGCTCACCGCGTCCGAGGCCGTGGGGCTCATCCGAAGGTCGGCCGCCGCGCTCGCCGCGGCGCACGCGCGCGCCATCATCCACCGCGATCTCAAGCCCTCGAACCTGTTCCTCGTGGGCGGCGCGCTCGATCACATCAAGATCGTCGACTTCGGCATCGCGCGCATCGGCGCGATCGGCTCGATCACGCGCACCGGCGCGGTGATCGGCACGCCCGGCTACATCGCGCCGGAGCAGGCGCGGGGCGACCGCGTCATCGACGCGCGCGCCGACATCTTCTCGCTCGGCTGCGTCTTGTTCGCGTGCCTCACCGGCCGCGCGCCGTTCGTGGGCGAGGACTTCGTCGCGGTGCTCGCCAAGGTGCTGCTCGCCGACACGCCGCGCGTGAGCGATCTGTGGCCCGCCGTCCCCCGTCCGCTCGACGATCTCGTGGCGAAGATGCTCGCGCCCGAGCCCGACGCGCGGCCCGAGAGCGCGATCGAGCTCATCCGCATGCTCGACGCGCTGCCCGATCTCGGCGAGGTCCGGCGCAAGACCACCGAGGGGCCTTCGCCGAGCGGGATCGGCGGCACCGGGCGGCGCCTGCTCTCGCTCATCATGGTCGAGGGCGACGAGCAGGAGCACGCGGGCTTCTTGCTCGATCTCTCGTCCGGCCTCTCCAGCGTCGGCGCCGAGACGGTCATCGTCGACGGCGAGACGGTCGCGGTCACCGCGACGATGGAGGGCTCGTCGCCGAGCCCCAACACGCTGCTCAGCGAGATCGCGGTCGCGCACCGGGGCAGGCCCATGGCGCTCGCGGGCAAATCGCTCGTCGTGACGTTCGGGGGCGGCGGGGTCGCGACCGATCTCGCGTCGCTCGCCGCGCGCTGCGCGCTCGCGCTGCGCGGCCACGTGGGCGATCGGCGCATCGCGCTCGCGACCGGCCCCTCGGTGCTCCTCGGCGGAGGAGGCCCGAGCACGCTCGAAGGCGACGTGATCGATCGCGTGGCGAGGCTGCTCGCGTGGGCGCCGCGCGACGAGCCCGCGGCCGCCACGTCGATCCCCATCGACGAGACCACCGCGGGCCTCCTCGGCGAGCGCTTCGAGGTCGAGCGGCGCAACGGCGCGCCCAGGCTCGCGGGCGAGCGCACCACGCTCGACGACGCGCGGCGCGTGCTCGGCAAGCTGGTCCCGTTCGTGGGCCGCGATCGCGAGATCGCGACGCTGGAGGCGCTCGCGGCCGAGTGCTTCGACGAGCCGGTCGCGCGGGTCGCGATCCTCACCGGCCTCGCGGGCGCAGGGAAATCACGCCTCCGCCGCGAGCTCATGGCGCGCCTCACCGCGCTGCGCGGCGCCTTCGAGGTGTGGAGCGCGCGCGGCGACGTGCTCTACGCGGGCTCTTCGCTGCGCCTCGCCGCGGACGCGATCCGGTCGAGCGCGGGCGTGACGGGCGCGGAGCCCGTCGAAGAGCGATGGGCCAAGGTGAAGGCGCGCGTCGCGCGCCACGTGCCCGAGGCCGACGTCGCGCGCGTCGCCGCGTTCATCGGCGAGCTCACCGGCGCGGCGTCCCCCGAGGCGCGCGTCGATCTCGGCTCCGCGCGCACCGACGCCGTCTTGATGGCCGATCAGATCCGCCGCGCGTTCGAGGACCTCGTGAGCGCGGAGACGAGCGCGGGCCCGCTCGCGATCGTGCTCGAAGATCTGCACTGGGGCGACAAGCCGACGACCGAGCTCATCAACGGCGTGATCGCGCGCGAGGCGGGCCGGCCGCTCCTCGTGATCGCGACGGCGCGGCCCGAGGTGCACGATCTCTTCCCGGGCCTTTGGGAGCAGCACAACCCGGTCGAGGTCCGGGTCGGCGCGCTCACGCCCAAGGCGAGCGAGCGGCTCGCGCGCCACGTGCTCGGCAAAGACGCGCCGGCGGACCTCGTCGCGCGCCTCGTCGAGCGCGCCGCGGGCCTGCCGCTGCTGCTCGAAGAGATGATCCGCGCGGTGGCCGAGGGCGGCGGCGAGGAGCTGCCCGAGACCGCGCTCGCGATGATCCACGCCCGCCTCGACGCGCTCCCGCACGGCGCGCGGCGCACGCTCCGCGCGGCGAGCACCTTCGGCCGATCGTTCTGGATGAGCGGCGTCGCGGCGCTCCTCGGCGGCGCCGTCCCCGCGAGCGAGGCGACGATCGAAGAGGTGAAGACCGAGCTCGCCGAGCTCACGCGGCGCGAGTGGATCGAGCGCAGGGCGATGACGCGCTTCTTCGGCGAGGAGGAGTACGCGTTCCGCCGCGACGCCGCGCGCGAGGCCGCGTACGCGATGCTCACCGAGGAGGATCGCGCGATCGCGCACAACCTCGCGGGCTCGTGGCTCCGCGCGGCGGGCGAGCGCGACAGCCTGCTCCTCGCGCGGCACTTCGAGCTCGGGGGCGACGCCGCGAGCGCGATCGAGGCCTACGAGCGCGCGGCCGAGCAGGCGCTCGAGAGCAACGATTTCCCCGCGGCGATCGGGCGCACGCAGCGCGCGGAGGCGCTCGGCGCCGAGGACGACGTGCGCGCGCGGCTCTCGGTGATCGCGTCGGAGGCGCACATGCACCGCGGCGAGCTCGAGCTCGCGAACGCGCGCGCGACCGACGCGCTCGCGAGCCTCGACGAGGACGACGCGCACGCCCTCCGCGCGGCGGCGACGGCCGCGCAGTCGCGCGGCAAGCTCGGCGATCTCGACGGGCTCATGCAGATCGCCTCGACCTTGCTCTACGCGGATCCGAACGTCGCGCCCGCGGCCTTCGCGACCGCGTGCTCGCAGGCGGTGGTGCAGCTCATGCTCGGCGGCAGGCCCGCCGCGGCCGACGAGGTCTTCGGCAAGCTCCACGCGTTCGCGACGGAGAGCACCGAGCCCACGGTCGTCGCGCAGGCCCAGCGCGCGGCGGCGATCCGCGCGACGTTCCGGGGTGATCTCGGCGCCACGCTCGCGCACCTCCGCACGTCGGTCCACGCGTTCGAGGCCGCGGGCGATCTGCGCAACGCGTGCTCGCTCAAGAAGACGCTCGGGTGGTTCGCGGGCGAGTGCGGCGCGCTCGAAGAGGGCGAGCGCGCGCTGCGCGAGGCCATCGCGGTGGCCTCGCGCTTCGGGCTCGTGGCGCTCGCCGCGCACGCCAAGCACGACCTCGGGTCGCCGCTCGTGCGGCTCGGCAAGCTCGACGAGGCGGCGGCGCTGCAAGAGGAGGCCATCGCGTCGTTCGAGGCGCAGGGCGATAAAAGGCTGCTCACGAGCGCGTGCGGCTACTTGAGCTGGGTGCGGATGCTCCAAGGCCGGCTCAGCGAGGCCGACAGCCTCGCGCGGCGCGCGATCGATCTGTCGCCGTCGGCGCCGCTCAAGCTCGTCTCGTACGTCTACCTCGGCTCGTCGCGCCTCGCGGCGGGGCTCACGGACGACGCGCTCGCTGCGGCGCGCGCGGGCCTCGACGAGCTCGCGCGCGCGGGCGGCGCCGAGGAGGGCGTGACCGCGCTGCACCTGCTCCACGCCGAGGCGCTGCACGCGCTCGGCCGCACGGACGAGGCGCGCGCGGCGGTGATCGAGGCGAAGCGCGAGGTGCTCGCCAAGGCCGAGAAGATCGCCGACCCGGATCTGCAGCACGCGTTCCTCACGCGCATCGCCGAGAACGCGCGGACGCTCGCGCTCGCCGCCGAGCTCCGCGTAGGGTAACGGGCTCGCATGCCCGATCGGTCTTGGGATCCCTCGCCGTGGCTTCCGGCCGCGCGCGCCCGCGCGAAGCGCACCTCGCACGCGCTCACCATGCGCGATGGTGTCCGCATCGCCGTCGACCTGTACGTGCCCGAGGGCGCGGCGCACACGATGCCGGCCATCGTGCGGCAGACGCGCTACCTGCGCTCGCTCGAACCGCGATCGCCCTTGTTTTCGCCGCTCGCGCGCGCCTTCGACCTCTACGACCGGACGCGCCGGCTCTTCCTCGCCGCGGGGTACGCGTGGCTCGACGTCGACGTGCGCGGCTCGGGCGCGTCGACCGGCACGAGGCCTTACCCGTGGTCGATGCCCGAGATCGAGGACGGGGCCGAGATCGCCTCGTTTTTGGTGGCGCAGCCGTGGTCGAACGGCAGGGTGGGCTCGCTCGGCATCTCGTACGACGGCACCTGCGCCGACATGCTCGCGGTCAACAAGCACCCTGCGGTCAAGGCGGTCGCGCCGCTCTTTGCGCTCTACGACGCGTACGCGGACGTGGCCTTCCCGGGCGGCGTGCATCTCGCGTGGTTCACCGACGTGTGGGCCCGGTACAACGGCGCGCTCGATCGAGGCGCGTTCCCCGAGGCTTTTACGCCTGTGTTGCGCATGATGGCGCGCGCCGCGGCGGTCTCGCCTTCGCCCCGCGGGCTCGAGCACCTGGTGGCGCGGTTCGGCGATCTGGACAAGCGTCGATTCGAGGCGTTGGTGGGTGGTTTGCTCGACAAAGCCATCTCCGGCGTCCGGCCGGTCGACGGCGATCGCGGCGCGCTCCTCCGCGCCATCGACGAGCACGGCGGCAATTTCAGCGTCCACGAGGGCGCGAAGAAGATCGTCTTTCGCGACGACAAAGGCCTCTCCCCCGCGGCGCCCGAGGGCACCATCGCGGATCTCAGCCCCTCTTCGTACGTGGACGCCGTGCGCGCCTCGGGCGCCGCGGTCTACAGCTACACGGGCTTTCGCGACGGTGGATATCCGCGCTCCGCCGTGGATCGGTATCACGCGCTCTCCGGCAAGCTCACCATCGGTCCTTGGGTGCACACGGGCAAGCTGCGCGTCGTGCCGTTTGGGACGGCGGTGCCGGCGAGCTTCGATCACGACGCGGAGCTGCTCGCGTTCTTCGATGAGCACCTCAAAGAAGGCGAGCCAAGGGGGGATGGGAAGAAGGTCCATTATTACACCTTCGTCGAGGAGCGCTGGAAGGCAGCGTCGGACTTCCCGCCTCCCTTTACGCCCAAAACGATGTTCCTCGCGGGGGAGCGGCGGCTCGCGGCGAGCGTGGGAGAGGCCGTTGGGCACGACGCGCACCGCGTCGATCCGTCGATGGGGTCGGGCGAGCGGTCGCGCTGGCGTTCGCTCATCTCGTTGGTGCCGGGCGATTACCCCGATCGCAAGGCGCGCGGCGCGCGGCTCCTCGCCTACGACTCACCCCCTCTCGACGAGGCGACGGAGGTGACGGGCTTCCCCATCGCCGCGCTCTTTGCCTCGTGGGACGATGACGACGACGGGCGGCTCTTCGCGTACCTCGAGGACGTCGCGCCCGACGGGCGCGTGGCGTACGTGACCGAGGGCCAGCTCCGCGCGCTTCATCGAGCGTTCACCGTGGGTCGCGACTCCGCGTTCGCGGGTCGCTCGATGAAGGGTGAGCGGAGGGAGGGTGAGCGGCCCGAGAGGGGGTATCTGCGCGCGGACGCAAAGCCTGTTCGCGCGGGGGGGATCGCGGAGCTCGTCTTCGAGATGTTCCCTATCTCATGGCTCTTCGAGCGCGGACATCGGGTCAGGCTCACCATCGCGGGGGGCGACGCCGATCACTTCCAGCCGAGCCGCGCCTCCACGCTGCGTGTCTATTGGGGCAAGGGCACGCCCTCGCGGGTGGAGCTGCCGGTCGTGGTGGCCCGATCGTAGGGCGGAATCTTGGCAGAGAGCTTCGCTGGGACGTTGTTTTGGCAGAGAGCTTCGCTGG
>CAYTJL010000395.1:0-6399 GCA_964437785.1 uncultured Polyangiaceae bacterium | reverse complement strand
GCAGGCTCCTTGTCATAAGGCATCGCCTGCAGATACGAAATCATCGCGACGGCGCGGAAATTCGGGGTCCCGAGCCCGGGCGAGAGGCCCGCGCCGAGCGCGACGCCCGCTTCGAAGCGGGTCAAGAAGCGCTTCTTGACGCCGGCGAGCGCCTCGACCGACACGCTGCTCGGGAGGGGGCCGCGCGGGGTGAAGAGCCCTGTCACCTCCGGGCCGATTTGAACGCTCTTGTCGGCGCCGAGGCAATATCCAAAGGCTGCTCCCAGCTTGACGCCGCTCGCGCTCTCGGCGTCGACGAACGTCCGGTCACTCCGCATCTCGACGCCGAGCGACGCGGCCCACACGACGCGCTCTCCGCGCCCGCCGAGGAGCGCGTGGACGTCGCCGCGGAAGGTGCCGTCGCTCGTATAGGAGGATCGGCTGCCGGTCGGCGCGAGGAGCGAGGCCGCGAGCGCGACGTTGAAGAGGTCTGTCGGCTCGCCGTAAAGGGCGACGCGACCGTGGAGGCGAAGGTCGCCGAGGGCGCCTGTGCCCGGGGATTTGAAGGAGAGCCCACCCGCGGACGGCGCGTCGCCGGTCTGGATGGATAAGGGCATATCGATGTTGAGGAGGAGCCGGCGCGCGAAGATGAACGAGGCGTTGAGGTGAGTCATCGCCTGATGCCCGACGACGGCGCCGATGCGCTTCTGCCCGTCGCGGAGCACCAAGGGGTCATGCGCATAATCGGTGAGCAGCATGACCGAGAAGGCGCGATCGCCTGCGCCGGTGTAGGGGGAGGCGACGCCGAAGAAGGGGTCGGCCGCGGGTGAGGGGGTGAAGCGGCCGATCGCAAAGCCCTGCGCGCGCGCGGTCCCTTGGGCCCCTGCGAGGAGAGCCCCGGTGGAGAGAGCGAAGACAAGGGCGCGTGTGCGGCTTTTCATGGGCGAAGAGAGCGGGGGACCGGCCCTCGCCGTTCCCCTCGATTCCCGTCCCGGAGCCTAGCACGCTGCTTTGAGGTGGACGAAATGAAGCTCAAAAAGGACGGTCGCGCATCGTCGACTTATAGGAGTCCTTATAGAGATCGTGGCACTTTTTGCAGGTCTCTTTGGCGCCGTCGGCGTCGCCGCTCTTGGCTTTGGCGATGCCCTCTTTGCTGATGGCGACCCACTCACCGTAGCCGGGCGGGGGTCGGGCGGCGACGTACTCCATGGCTTCGGCGAGCTTCTTTGGATCGGCGCCCTCTTTGGCGGCGCTCATCATCACGGTCTTCATCCACTTCTGCATGGGGCACGGGCTCTCTTTGGCGCCGCAGGCGAAGGTCTTTGCGGGCTCGGCGCTGCCCGAAGGCGCTGCGGCAGCGGCGGACGGCGCGGGGGAGGAGGGTTTGGCGCTCGCCTTGACCTCGGCGCCCGCGCTGCTCGCGGCGGGGGACGGTGTGGGGCCGGTCTTTTCGCTGCACCCGAGGGAGACGAAGGAGAGCGCGAGGATCGCGCCAACGAGGGTGGATTGGGGGCTCATCGAGGGGCCGTTATACAACAATCTCCCGCGCTCACGGGGTTTCCGTTAAGCTCGCGGCCGTGTCGACCCTGGTAGAGCTCATCGCTCACAAGCGTGATGGTGGCCGCCTCTCGGACGCGGAGATCGCGCGGATCGTACAGAGTTATCTGGGGGGCGAGCTCGCCGAGTATCAGATGAGCGCGCTCCTCATGGCGATCTTCTTCCGCGGCATGGACGACGCGGAGACGGTCGCGCTCACGCGCGTGATGCTCGCGTCGGGCGACGTGATGGATCTGTCGGACGTGCCTGGGATCAAGGTCGACAAGCACTCCACCGGGGGCGTGGGCGACAAGGTCTCCATCGCGCTCGCGCCGCTCGTCGCCGCGTGCGGCGTGCCGGTGCCGATGATCTCGGGGCGCGGGCTCGGTCACACGGGCGGCACGCTCGACAAGCTCGAGGCGATCCCGGGCTTCTCGGTCAAGCTCGACGCGGAGGCGTTTCGCAGGGTCGTGCGCGAGGTCGGCGCGTGCATGATCGGGCAGACCGATCGCATCGTGCCCGCGGACAAGCGAATGTACGCGCTGCGCGACGTGACGGCGACGGTCGAGTCCATCCCGCTCATCGTGGCGAGCATCTTGTCGAAGAAGCTCGCGGAGGGGATCGACGCGCTGGTGCTCGACGTGAAGGTCGGTCGCGGCGCGTTCATGAAGACCGCGGACGACGCGCGCGCGCTCGCGAACGCGCTCGTGCGCGTCGGGACGGCGGCGGGCAAGCGCGTGAGCGCGCTCCTCACGGACATGACGGCGCCGCTCGGTCGCGCCATCGGCAACGCCAACGAGACGGCCGAAGCGCTCGCGCTCCTCGAAGGGCAGGGCCCGGACGATCTTCGCGCATGTACGATCGCGCTCGGCGCCGCGATGTTGAAGCTCGGCGGCGTGGCGGGGAGCGACGAGGAGGCGCGGATCAAGCTCGATCGCGCGATCGCGAGCGGTCGTGCGGCCGAGGTCGCGGAGAAGATGATCGCGGCGCAGGGCGGTGATCCGCGCGTCGTGCGCGAGAGGTCGCGGCTCGTGACGGCGCCCGTGAAGGTGGACCTCTGCGCGGGCGAAGCGGGCTTCGTGACGGCGATCGATCCGCTCGCGATCGGGCTCGCGGCGGTGGCGATGGGCGCGGGCCGGACGCGCGCGGATCAGGCGGTGGATCACGGCGTGGGCATCGATCTGCACGTGGCGCGCGGATCGAAGGTGGCGAAGGGTGAGCCGCTCGCGACGCTCTCGGTGCGGCGCGAGGCGGACGCGGATCACGTGCGCGCGCGCATCCTCGACGCGTTCCGCATCGGGGGCGAGGCGTGCGAGGCGCCGCCGCTGGTGCTGGAGCGGATCGGCGATTGATCGGCTCTTCGAAAAGAACCTGTTGCGATCCCCGGCGTGCTTGATCTAGGTTGCGCCTCGCAACTTGCCCTTGGCGGGCACGCGAAGATGGCGGAATTGGCAGACGCGCTGGATTCAGGTTCCAGTGGGGTAACTCCTGTGAGGGTTCAAGTCCCTCTCTTCGCACCGGCACTCAACGTGGGTCGCGACCGCGCGTCGCTCGATGAGATCGAGCATGCGATCCGAGCAGTCGAGGCCGTTGCGGATCAAGTGGGCCACGTTCTCGCAGCGCCGGCCGGAGCGCTGCTGGTCACCGACAACTGGCACGCGCTGCACGACCGCTTGCCTCAGAGCGTTGAGCCCAGCTTATCCTTACGTCGTTCGTTGCTCTGCTTCGTGCAGGCGCACCATGAACCGTTATGCTCACCAAGGGCCGGCGAATGATTGGCCCCAGCACCCATCCTCAAGGGTGCTTGTCGATGTAGTCGTCGATGTCTTTGCCCGTGATCGCCCGGTTCCACGTGCCCGACGCGCGCGCCTTCTTGATCTCGCCGTCTTTGAAGTCGTCCGGCGCGTTGAGGAAGATGTTGGCTTGGACGTCGGCGTCCATCTGGGGCTCACCGAGGTGGACCATCCGGCGCATCAGCAGATAAGCGTTGTCGCAGACGCGGCGCTTTGGACCCTTCACCTCGCTCGGGCCCCGCGTCGTTACGGGGAGAGGGGTCTTGTCGTCGAGGAGCTTGTCGAGGCGCGCGAGGACCTTGCGCCGCAACGCGAGCTCCGACTCGACAGCGGCGTTGATCAAGAACATACGCCGTTCGACGTCGGGCGGATCAGGCGCTTCGACGAGGGGGACAATCGCCGGATCACCCATCTGGAGCAAGAGCCGTCGCGCCTTGATGGAAGCGGTCTCGTCGGCGCCGAGCGCGATCTCAACGGCGGCCGCGGGCGCGGCGCGCGACGAGGCGGCGAGCGAGACCGCGAGCGCGCCCACCTTGGCGTCGTCGAGGGGGCGGAGCTGTTCGAGCAATCGTTCTCGGTTCATCGGGATGGTCCCTTCTTTCTCGCGGGCGCCGGAGACGCTCGCGCCCGGCGTCACCTCCGGCGGCCGCTGGGGTTTGTCACACCCTCCAAACAGCCCAGCCGCCGCAGCGAGCAGCGCTGTCGTGACGAGGGCGATCGAAGATCGATGAGGAGCATGCGCGGTCGTCATGAGACCTCAAATGAGCTGGAAGCTCTCTCCATTGAGGGTCAAATCCGCGTTCGTCTGGTTGAGGGCGTAGTTGATGCTCGGCTCCCAGTCTTGGAACGAGTTCCAATGGGGGTAAGTGAAGAGATGATAGAGCCAGAGGTTCGTGGTGGGGCCGGGCGAGAGATCCGTCGTAAAATAAGCGAGGTTGTTGTCGCCCGATTTGGCCCACCCCTTGAAGGCCGTGTCGCGCAGGATCTTGCGGTTGTGACGGTACGACGAGCAGCCGAAGTGGCAGAAGACATGGCACGCGAGGGTCGTCGCGCCGAGGTCGGCGGGGGCGCTCACCGTCCCCGTCCAACCAGCGTTGAGCAGGACGTGCCACCGCGTGGCGCCGCTGTCCCACGCCCGATATGCCCACCACCTTTTGGTGGGATCTGGATCCCTCGCCTGCGCAGGGAGCCCTGGATCGATCTCGCTCGCCAGCTTCGATCGCAGCGAGGAGAGATGAGGCCTCGTGTCGGGGTCACACTGCCCCTCGGTCACCGTGACGGAGGAGCTCACGAGGTTGCACGTGTAGCCGTGCTCGAGGACCTCGGTGATAGGGACGCCGATGTACGGATACCCCATGCGGAAGAGCCCTGTCGTCGTGGGGCTCGTGCCGTTCTCCCAATCTTCGGTGGCGGAGACCACGTTGGGCGTCGGGAGGATGCCAAAGCAGGGGCCGCGACCATAGCGCGCGTGGCCATGATAGATGACGTGGGTGCCCGCGGTCGTGAGCGCGGTGATGTACTCGTCTTTGGTGGTGACCATCTTGACGACGAACCTCACCCCTTGGAGATAGTCCGTGTAGGTGAAGCCCGTGGACGTCGTGGTGAGCGCGAGCGGCGCCCGCGTCCGCATGCTCACGGGCCACGTCGTGCGAGACGCGACGGGCGCGGTGAGCCCGTTCGGGATCACCATGTCCGGCCAGGGCGCGACGTCCGCGTTGGTGAATTGGATGCCCTGCGCGATAACGATGTTTCGCACCTCGAAGGCCAGGCTCAGCGTGCCTCCCGAGAGGAAGTCTGCGACCCTGGCCAGCGCTGCGGTCTCCTCGTCACTCATCCTCGCACCTCACCCATCAGAGATCGTGTCGCGCGCGGAGCGCGTCCCGCGTCGCGTCGTCGATCGTGCCTGTCGCGTCGAGCCCCGCGGCGCCTTGGAAGGCGCGAAGAGCCCGTGTTGTCTTGGGGCCGACGATGCCGTCGGCCTTGCCACACTTGAAGCCCAGGTTGTTGAGGCGCGCCTGCACGCCGCTCACCTCGCTCACGGGATCGAGGGTGCCGAGGGCCACCTTGAACACCAAAGGGTCTCTCTCCTTGTCTCGGTTGGGCCAGATCGAGAGCTTGCCTGTGCGGGCGTCGGGCGCGATGGGCACGTCGATCACCTCGCCGTCGTCGAGGTCGCCGTCGTGCGGTGTGCCCTCGACGTCGAGGTGGTACGAGAAGGGCGCGCCGAACTGGATGCGGACCCGAAACCGCGTCTCGGTCGCGGTGAGCCGAAACGTGTGCTTCTTGCCCGTCGCGCGGCTCACGGGCTCGGCGTTGCGCCCAGGGATATGCACCTTGTCACCTGGATAGATGATGTTGGGATTGGGGCGGAGCTCGCGAAAGGCCGCGTTCTCGGGCGCGTCGTAGATGGTGTGCCAGTCGGCGCACTTGAACTGTTTGGCGATGCTCGACAGGCAATCTCCCTGCTGCACGGTGTAGTCGAAGCCTCCGCCGTCGATCGGCGTCGCGCCCCACTCTTTGGGCGCGTAGTCTGGGAAGTCGACGTCACACTCGCCCTCGTCGATGCCCTCGACACGCGCGAGCCCCTCCCCGTTGAGCGATCCCGAGCGCGTCGATCCGTCCGGCAGCTTGAGGCTGTAGCGCGCCCCGGCGACGGGCTTTGCGTCCTTCTTGTTCAACAGCTCGATCGCGATCCACGTCTTTTCTTCGGCCGGCGGCGGCTCCTCCGAAGGCGGCGGCTCAGCGGGCAGAGGCGCGCCGCCGCCCGAGAGAACAGGCTCCACGCGATACGCGACGAGCCTGCCCTCGCGGAGCGCGCGCGCAACAATCTCTTGCAACGCGCGCGTATCCGTGTGCGGAACGGACGCTGTGGCTCCGAATGAGCCCGCGATCTCGGAGAGACAAGCGCGCGTGACGACCTCGCCTGCCCCCGACGGGAACCACTCCACCACACGAAACGCGGCAGATTCGGGCGTGATGGCGTGAGCCCTCCCTTGCGGAGCGTCGGCGCGGCGCTCCACGAGGAGAACGCTGCCAAAGCCCCCAGAGAGGTGCCACCTGCCCATCATCATCGCCGGGGAGGCTATCACCC
>CAYTJL010000394.1:0-6410 GCA_964437785.1 uncultured Polyangiaceae bacterium | reverse complement strand
CTCTGCCAAGACAACGCCTCATCCACCCCTCTGCCAAGACAACGCCCTGCGTGCCTATCCACCCAGCCCGCCGGAGCCCGCCGGGGGTTTGGGGGCGCAGCCCCCATCGAGACCAACCAAACCAATTCACTTGTCGCCCGCCCTCCGCGCGCGTAGTCCCCTCCCCTCCCATGCACCCCCTCTCCGAAAAGGTGCTCGCCCGCGACCTCCGCGGCACCGCGCGCGCCATGCGGCTCGCCGACGACCGCGTCGGTGATTACCTCACCCTCCTCAAAGACCTCTTCCCCCACACCGGCAAGGCCTGGATCATCGGCGTGACCGGCAACCCGGGCGCAGGCAAGAGCACCCTCACCGACCGCTTGATTCGCCTGCTCCGCGAGGCCAAAAAACGCGTGGGCGTGGTCGCCGTGGACCCGACGAGCCCCTTTACGGGCGGCGCCATCCTGGGCGACCGCATCCGCATGCAAGACCACGCCGCCGACCCCGAGGTGTTCATCCGATCCCTCGCCACCCGCGGCGCCTTGGGCGGGCTCACCCGCTCCGCAGCCGACGTGGTGAGCATCCTCGACGCTTGGGGCGCCGACGTGATCCTCGTCGAGACCGTCGGCGTCGGCCAAGACGAGCTCGAAATCACCCGCGCCGCTCACACGACGCTCGTCGTCTCCGCCCCCGGCCTCGGCGACGACGTTCAAGCCATCAAAGCAGGGCTCTTGGAGTGCGCCGACGTGTTCGCCGTCAACAAGGCCGACCGCGAGGGCGCCGACGCCACCGTGCGCGACCTGGAGCTGATGATCGCCCTCGGCGGCGAGGTGCACAAAGGAGGCTCCCACTCCAAAGGCCATCAACAAGGCCATCTCGATCTCCAAAAGGCCTCGGTAACCTTCGCCGAAGGCACGTGGGTGCCTCTCGTCACACGCACCATCGCGAGCCGCGGAGATGGGGTGAGCGGCCTTTATAGCAAGCTCGAAGCCCACCATCGCTGGCTCACCACGACGCCCCAAGGCGCCGCGCGCCGCGCGGCGAGGCTCCGCGAGGCGCTCCAAACGAGGCTCCGCGACGCCCTCACCGACGCCGCGATCAAGGCCCTTCACGACCCGATCGAAGAGGCGCTCGACGCGGTGGCCGCCCGCAGGGAAGACCCTTATTCGGCGACGGAGCGGCTCGTCTCGGCGTTCCGCGCGCGCTGACGCGACACCGCTTTGGCAGGGGGCGCGCCGCGCCCGGCGCGAGGCTCGATCCCGAGCCGCACCGCCACGTCGGTCGCGACCATCCGGCTCGTCCTCATGAGTTGATCATAGGCAGTCTTGGTGAGCCCGCCGATCGAAGGCACCGTGGAGGTGCCGCCGATCACCGACCCTGCCGCGTGACGCACCACCGACAAATACTCCGCCACGAACGCGGGCATCCTCGACTCACGCCCCGAGAGCAGCGAGAGCGACGCCGCCCGCGCCCGCGCGCCGCTGCCCCAATACCGCGCGATGCCGCGGCGGAGCGCCTGCGCGCCCGCGTCGTCGTTGCGGAACACGTCATAGAGGCCCTGCGCCACGATCTCGCGCGCGCGGACAAAGCCATAACGCTTGCGCTGATACCGCTGGAGCGCGCCGTCGAGCGGGCCGTCTTGGTTCAGCTCGGCGGCCAAGATGGCCAGATCGTTGAGGCCGATGGTCATGCCCGTGGCCGTGAGCGGGTGCGAGCAACCCCCGGAGTCGCCGACCAGCGCCGCGCCCGGCGCGATACAGCGGTGCGTGCGGATCGCGTGGTTCGCGCACAGCTCGGGCGGGGACTCTTCGAGCGATCGCAACATCGCCTTTCGAAGCGGCAGAGGCACGCTCGGCGCACAATCGCTCTTCAAAAACGCGAGCACCGCGTCTTGGCCCTTGCCGATGCCGAGCGGCAAATCGACGCACATCCGAACGCGACCGCCGCCGATGGGATACGCGAGGATGGGCCCGTGATCCCCGGCGAACACATGGCCGAAGCCCGGGCTCGGCAGCTCGGTGTCCTCCGCCAAGATAGCCGCCGAGAACGAGAGCAGCTCCGCCTCCTCGGCCAAGCCGAGCATGCCGCGGAGCTTACTGTGCCTGCCCTCGGCCACCACGGTAAGATCCGCATAGTGCTCATCGCCCGTGGCGGTCCGAACACCGATGATCCGATCGTCCTCGCGGATCAAATCCACCACGCGCGCGCCCGTCGAGAGGCTCACGCCGGGACGCTTCTCGACCTCGCGGCGCATCCGCGCGACCATGTTTTGGTGCGCGATCGAGAGCCCGAACGGCGTGCCCCCCGCGATCTCGCGATACCGGAGCAAGATGGGATCTTCGTCGCGGTGAAAGACCACCGCGAACCCGTCGACCGCGAGCCCGCCCTCCTCGAAGAGCGGTTGGAGCAGCCCGAGCTCAGCGAGCCTGTCGACCCCGGTAGGGTGGATGAGCTCCCCGCGGAAGCGCGGATCCACGCCGGATCGAGCCTCCAGCACGTGAACATGACGCTTGCCGTTCGCGAGCGCCGCGGCCGCGGCCGTCCCGACGAAGCCCCCACCCACGACGATCACAGAAGCGCGCGAAATGGACATTCCTGACCTCGAAGAGCGTCAATGACATTGGCGTCATTGACGCATATTCATGTTCTCGGCGACGATGCTCGAAAGCGCGTCAGTGACACGAAGCTAATGAGCGCACCGGAGCGGGGCAACGGAGGGAGCGCCGCTCCCAAGCCTCTACCCCTTATTCCTACGCTCCGAGATGGTCAAGGAAGAAGCATCAATAAGCAAGATCGAAGCGTGTCAGTGACGCGCCTCAGCCATTGAAGATCAATGACGCCGATTCGACATGTGAAGAGGGGATTTTATGCTTCGGCGCCGAACGCGGGCGACCGGGAGGCGCCGTTCGAGGCGCGGGGTGAATCGACGACCGGGCTCTTCGTGCGCGTGAGGCTCGTGCCCGCGAGCGCCGAGCCGAACACGCGGCTCGCGACGTCACGCACGGAGGGGCTGTTGTAGAGCCCGGCGATCGCGTCGAGCACCGGAGTTTGCACCACGGCCCTCACCGCGTGCCCCACGAGGAAGCTCATGGTGAAGCGTTTGCGGCACGTCCACGCATAACGCTGCATGGCGCGCTCCTCGGTGAGCTTGCCGGAGAGGACGTCGCCGATGGCCTCGGCCGCGTAGACGCCGCTCTGCATCGCCTGATAGATGCCCTCGCCCGTGGCGTTGTGCGTGATGCGCGCCGCCTCGCCGAGCCAAATCACGCCCGGACCATGGGTGTGGTCAATCCACGTGGTGTACGAGATGGGGTGACCCTTGAACCTGCCGATTTGCTTCGCCGCGCGGAGCTTGTCCCGGTAGTGATCGTCGAGGAAGCGCTGGAACACGTCCCTCACGTTGCGTGAGACCTTGGTGCCGTCCGCGTTCTCGCCATCCATGCAGATGCCGATGTTGACGCGATCTTCGGCCTCGGGGAACATCCAGCCATAAAGAGGCGCGATGTTCTTGTCGAAGATCATGTCGATGACGCCGGGCTCGATGGGGAAGCCCTCCCACCAGCCCATCAACGTCGAGATGGTGCGGCGGGGCCGCGGATCACGCGAGAAGATGGAGTGCGCGCCGTCGGCGCAGAGCACGTAATCGGCGCGGACCTCCTCGCCGTCTTTGCTGCGCACGCCCACCGCCCTGCCCCCTTCGAGGATGAGCTCTTTGGCGTGGAAGCCCGATCGGAACCCCACCCCGAGCGACGTCGCGCGCTCGACGAGCATGTTATCGAAGTGCTTGCGGAGCAGGATGATCGCCGCCTCTTCGGAGCGGAGCACCATCTCGCGCCCGCCCGGCGTCTTGAGGCGAAGCGCGTTGATGAAATAGCCCCTCTCGCGCACCTCGGCGCCGAGCCCCAGCGTGTCGAGCAGGGCCACGCAGTTGGGCGAGAGGCCGGATCCACATGTCTTGTCGCGCGGGAAGGTGTCCTTATCGAGCAAGAGCACGTCACGGTGCCCCGCTTGCCCCAGCGCTACAGCGGTGGCCGCGCCCCCGGGGCCGGCTCCTACGATGACGACAGACGGTCGCATGGCCGGGGGATTACCCCGCATCGATGTAGGTTTCAACTATTTCCCGCTCGCGTTCGCCGCCCTTTGTTCAGTCCCCGAAGTGAGAATCGAGCTACGCAGGAGGCGAACGGGGTTATTCGATCAACGTCAATGAGTCGCGTCGATGAGGAACGTCAGCGTGCTTTCAGCCTCCCTAACGTGGACGCGCGCGGCGAGGTCACATATATGGACGATCGATGAGTATCCTCGTCACCGGCGCGACGTCTCACCTCGGCGCAAACCTGGTTCGAAGGCTCCTCCACGACGGGCACGACGTGCGCGCGCTCGTGGGCGATGGAACCCTCGATTTGCGCGCGCTCGACGGCGTCGACGTCTCGCGCGTGCCTGGCAACGTGCGGGATCTGTCGGCCGTGCGCGCGGCTGTCAAGGGGGTAACGCACGTCTACCACGTTGCCTCCAAGTCATCCGGCGGTGATCGTGAGGTGTACGACACCAACGTCGTCGGGACACGTAACGTGCTCTCCGCGTGCCTCCGCGCGGGCGTCGAGCGCGTGGTGGTGACAGGCTCGTTCAGCGCGTTCGGCGCGCGCGACGACCGGCCGAGCCACGAGGGAGATGCCTTTTCCCCGATCCGCCCCCACACGCGCTCCGCCGAGGCGAAGGCGTGGGCCGAACATGAGTGTCTGAAGGCCGTGGTGGACGGGCTCGACGTCGTCATCGCCGTCCCCACCGCGCTCGTCGGCCCATTCGACTTCGAGCCCGCGGGGCTCGGCCGCTTGATCCAGGCCCGCGCGCGCGGAGATCGCTTTGCGTACGTGCCCTTCGCGCTCGACGTCACCTCGACGCACGACGCGGTCGAGGGCCACCTGCTCGCCATGGAGCGCGGCCGCCGCGGGCAACGGTATCTCTTCAGCACGTGCATGACCTCGCTCGACGAGGTGATGGCGGAGGTGGGCCGCTTCACCCCGGCGAAGGACCGCGTCGCGCGCCTCGCGTCTCCCTGGCTCCCCAAGGCGATCACGGCGGGGCACCCCCTGCTCCGCGCGCTCGGTCGCGACGGAGGCATGGTGTCGATGCTCCTCTCGTACGCCGGCAAGAGGGCCGACATCGCCAAAGCCACCACGGAGCTCGGGTATCTCCCAACCTCCCTCTCACCCGCGCTCCGCGAGCAGGTGGCGTTTTGGACGGAGCCCGGATATCGGGATCGCGCCGAGCGGACGATCGTACCTCCGCCGCAAACCGCGGACATGGTCCCTGTCCGCGTCGAAGAGGGGCCCGTCCGCGCCGCGGCGTGATAGGCTGAGCGCGTGCGCGCGCTCGCGGCTCTCATCGTCGGATCAACGTGCCTCACGGCGGGGTGCGGCGCGATGGGGGCGCGCGTCGAGGTCGCGCCCACGATTGACACGCTCGGCCACCCCGGCTTCGAAGCGCTCTTCGGCGCCGCGGTGGGGATCCCCGTCTCTTTCAAGGGCCGATCCCGGCACTTCGCGAGGACGCGCGCCGGGCTCGGCGCCGGCGGGCTCGCGCCTATCCCCGGAGGGTTCTTCACCTCGGCGATCGACCTCGATTACCTCTATTGGGCGGGCGGCGACAAGGGCCCCAGCATGCACGTCGTCGCCGGCCTGCGCAGCTCGATCCGCACCGCGCCGAACAGCGACAACGCACCTACGTTTTACGGCTTCGGCGGGCGATTCGCGATCATGCCGGCGGTCTACGCGAACGAGTCCGGCTGGCTGGTCCGGCATCTCACCGTAGGCCCCGAGCTTCGTATCGAGGGGCTGTGGAGCAGCCCGCCGGGGAGCGGGCGGGCGATCGTGGGCTTGCCGCTCGTCGTCGAGATATCGGGCCTCGCCGCCGGGGACTGACCGGGGGCAGATTCGTTATTTGCCGCGCTGGTAGGCGCAGGTGACTCCATCCATCGACTCGACGAGCGAGCCCTTGTCGTCCAGGGTGAGCGACGGCGGCAAGGACCTCGCCCGCTTGTCCTCGGTCACGCCGGAGAGCGCGACCGTCTTTCCGGCGAGCTTGTAGGTGCCTTTGCGCATCACGATGCCCGACCACACGCAAACGGCCTTGGGCGGGCACGGAGAGACCCTATCTTCGGCGCTCCACGACCCGTCGGCCCCAAACGTGATGAGCCGCGTATAGGCGCGCGGCCCGCACGAGGCCGAGCCCCACGTGCCCACGACGCCGTCGTGGCTCGGAGATGCGGTGGGGGAGCCCGAGGGCGTCGCGGTGGGTGAGGGCGTGACCGTCGCTGTCGCCGTCGGCTTGGGCGTCGTCGCGGGGGGCGCGGCGGTGTTGGTCGCGGGCGCCGGCGCCGTAGGCGACGTGGCGGCGGGGGACGTGGCTTGAGGCGACGCGCCGGGCCCGGG
>CAYTJL010000393.1:0-6438 GCA_964437785.1 uncultured Polyangiaceae bacterium | reverse complement strand
GGGATTTTTGGCGCTTGACAAGCCGCAACAAATGCGCGACGGTCCGCGGGCCTCGCAGGGTGAGGTAGCCAAGTGGTTAGGCAACGGTTTGCAAAACCGTCACACGCGGGTTCAAATCCCGTCCTCACCTCCCAGTGAGAGATTCGTCTCTCACGCCGAAGTGGCGGAATGGCAAACGCGGCGGATTCAAAATCCGCTGCCCCGAAAGGGCTTGTGGGTTCGAGTCCCACCTTCGGTACTCACGCTGTGATCGAACTGCCCGTTGAGGTGTGGTGGTGAAGAAGCGGCGCACCACATCGCTCCTCCCGCTCGGGCAGATCCTTGGTCAGCAAGGCGATCTTCGCCTCCCCGCCGAGGTCGACGCGGCGCCCATCCCCTATCGCGAGTGGGAGATCGCGGTGGGCAGCCGCATCGCCGAGCGCGCGCGGCCCATGCGGCTCGAACGCGGCACGCTCACCATTCGCACGGCGACGTCGACATGGGCGCAGGAGCTGTCGCTGCTCAGCGAAGAGATCCTCACGGCGCTCCGCAAGCGCGGGATCGAGGTCCATTCGCTTCGCTTTTGGGTCGGCCCCGTCGAGGCGCCCGCGCGTCCTCCCATGCGGCGCGAGCCGCGTCGCGCTCCTCCCGTGGTGAAGCTGCCCGCCAACGTCGCGTGGTCCATCGCGAACGTCCGCGATCAGGATCTGCGCGAAGCGATCGCGACGGCCGCCTCGAAGAACCTCGGGTGGCAGGCCATCAACGCGGCGACCGAGGCGCCCGTCGCGAAAGGTCGAGAACGGGAGCGGGAGCAGGAGCCTTCTATTTCAAGGTCACGAGGCGCTCCAGCCCCTCGATCCGTTGCAGCAGGAAGCGCTCCGCAGGGCCGTAGCCCGACGCCGAGCCCCGAAGAGAAGCGACGTAAGCGCGGAAGAGCGTGACGTCGATCACCTTCACCTTGCGCACTACGGTGTAGAGCTCGTCGACCACCGACGCAGGGAGCAGCTTTCCGAGCTTCTTGTAGAGGTCAAAGACGTAGTCGACCCACGTCCCTTTGTTGGTCGCGCCGGCGAGCCGTGCCGCGTATTTAGCCGCATTTTCGGCGACGGCGGCGTCGGCGAGGTGGCCGTCGCGCGTGCGATTGAGCACGTCCAGGAGGAGCGTTTGCAAGATGCGCTCGGCGTCCTCGGCGCGGCCCATCGCGAGCGCTTTGTCGGCCACGCCGCCGAGCAACGCGAACGACTGGATGCTCCGCGACGCGTCGTGCGTGGGAGGATCCGCGACGGGCTGCGAGCTCGGCGGCTGCGGGGACGACGACGAGGTTTGCGGCGGGGACTGCGACGCCTCGATGGCCGCGCGGACCTCCATCACGTAGCCTGCGCCGAGCGTCTGCGTCGCGCGGCGATAGACGTCCTCGTGGCTCGTCTGCGCGAGCGGATCGCGATCGGCCGCGGCGTGGAGCGTCATGTCTTGGCTGCCGATGCTGATGCGGTCGCCGACCGCGAGCTCGCGTTCGCCCTCGATCTTGGTGCCGTTGACGACAACGCCGTTGCGGCTGCCGAGGTCCTGCACCGTGACGCCGTCCTGCCGGACGCGCAGCACCGCGTGACGCCGCGACACGAGCGGATCGTCGAGCGAGAGCTGGCACTCCGTGCTCCGCCCGACGACGAACTCGCCTACTTGGAGCTCCAGATCGTGGGATTGGTAGCGGAGTCTGAACGCCATGAGCCCGTGCTATCCCCCGCGCCCTCAAGGCGCCCAGCGCTCGAAGCCTTCGATGCGCTGTTGGATGAACCGATCGGCAGGACCGAAGCCCCCGGCGATCTCCCGAAGGCACGCCGTGTAAGCGCGGAGCACAACCTTATCAGTATGTTTGACCTTCCTGACAACGGCGTAGAGCTCGTCCACGATACGCGCCGGAACGAGCGAGCGGTGCGCGATGTAGAGCTTGAAGACGTAGTCGATCCAAAGGCCCTTGCCCGTCGCCCCCGCGAGCCGCGCCGCATAGATCGAGGCCTCTTCGGCGACCGTCATGTTGCACTCGCCGGCCTGTGCGCGCGTGAGCGCGTCGTTGAGGACGCGTTGGAGCAGCCGCTCGGCCTCTTCGGCGCGGCCCATCGCGAACGCTTTGTCCGCGAGCGGACCGATGATCGCGAGCGCCGACGATCGCTTGTCGACCGAGGGCACCGGGTGTGTCGCGATGCTGGTGCGCTCGTCCGCGAAATCGCTCTCGGCGAGCAGATCCGCGACGCGCACGTCTTGGAGCGTAGAGGTGAACGCGCGCCCGCTCCCCTCGGACGAAGGCGGTGAGATGTCGCCCAGCGTGTGCACGACGAGGTCCTGTGAGCCGATGCGGATCTGATCGCCTTCGCGCAGCGTCTCGGGCTTGTCGATGCGAACGCCGTTCAAGAAGACGCCGTTGCGGCTCCCGAGGTCGTGGACGAAGATCCCGTCCGTTTGCACGGTGATGAGCGCGTGCCGCCGCGAGACGAGCGGATCGTCGAGCGCGAGGTTGCAGTCGCCGGTCCGGCCGACCAAAAACTGGCCCTCCGGCAAATCGATGTCGCGCGCGAGGTAGCGCAGCCGCACGGGCATGAGCGAGAGCCATCATAGCGGGTTTCTCGCCCGTCAAAAGGGGCGTGTCTCTCCGCGGCGGAGCGCGCGAGGAAATACTTGACGCGTCAAGGACCGCGCTCTACCCGGCGCCCGCTCTTCGAGGAGGCGAACGATGGCTCTTTCAGTGTTGATCGTGATGGGCTCGGACAGTGACTTCGAGCAGATCGCTCCGGCGTGGAAGGTGCTCGACAGCTTCGGCGTGAAGTACGAGGTCGCGGTCGCGTCGGCGCACCGCTCGCCCGCGCGCGTGCTCGAGCTCGCGACGACGGCGCGTGATCGTGGGGTCGGCGTCATCCTCGCGGCGGCGGGCGGCGCGGCGCATCTCGCGGGCGTGATCGCGGCGCACACGACGCTGCCTGTGGTCGCAGTGCCCGTCGCGGTGGGCACGCTCGGCGGCGTGGACGCGCTGCTCTCGGCGGTGCAGATGCCGGGCGGCGTCCCCATCGCGTCGGTGGGCATCGGCGGCGCGCGCAACGCGGGCTACTTCGCCGCGGCCATCCTGGCGGCTTCGGATCGCGAGATCGCGGCGCGCATCGAGCGCTTCCGCGAGGATCAAGCGCGCAACGTGGCCGAGGCCGACGCGCGCGTGAAGGACAAGCTCACGCCCAAGGCTTGACCCTCCCTCGCTGCGCACTAAGGTGCGCCGCGTCATCGCGCAAATCCCCTTATTTAAAGCCACTACCAGGAGTCTCACCATGCCCCGCGTCCTCGTCTCCGACAGCCTCAGCGAGCAAGGGCTCGCCATCCTCCGCAAAGGCCAAGGCTTGGAGGTGGACTATCGGCCCGGCCTCACCGAGACCGAGCTCGCGCAGGCGATCGTGGGCGCGGAGGCGCTCGTCATCCGGTCGGGGTCCAAGGTCACCGCGCGCGTGCTCGCTGAGGCCGACGCGCTGCGCGTGATCGGGCGCGCGGGCATCGGCGTCGACAACGTCGACGTCGAGGCGGCGTCGAAGCGCGGCGTCGTGGTGATGAACACGCCGACCGGCAACGCGGTGACCACGGCGGAGCACGCGATCGCGCTGTTGATGTCGCTCGCGCGCATGATCCCGCAGGCGAGCGCGCTCTTGAAGCAGGGCAAGTGGGAGAAGAAGAAGTTCGAGGGCCGCGAGCTCGCCGGCAAGACGCTCGGCGTGATCGGCCTCGGCAACATCGGGCGCATCGTCGCGGACCGGGCCAAGGGCCTGAAGATGAACGTGCTCGGGTTCGATCCGGTGCTCACCGCGGATCGCGCGGCGGCGCTCGGCGTCGAGCTGGTCTCGCTCGACACGATCTGGGAGCGGGCCGACGCGATCACGGTGCACACGCCGCTCACCGAGACGACCAAGAACCTCGTGAACGACGAGGTGATCGGCAAGCTCAAGAAGGGCGTGCTCCTCGTGAACGCGGCGCGCGGCGGCATCTACGACGAGGCCGCGCTGCTGCGCGGTTTGGAGAGCGGCAAGATCGGCGGCGTCGCGCTCGACGTCTTCGTCGAGGAGCCGCCCCCCGCGGATCTGCCTATTTTGAAGCACGAGCGCGTGATCGTGACGCCGCACCTCGGCGCGTCCACCAAGGAGGCGCAAGATCGTGTGGCGCTCGAGATCGCGGAGCAGGTGGTGCAATACCTGGCGACGGGCGAGATCAAGAACGCGGTCAACGTGCCTTCGGTGTCGAGCGAGGCGGCGATCAAGCTCGCGCCGTACGTCGACCTCGCGGACAAGCTCGGTCGCTTCCTCGCGCAGGTCGACGAGAGCGGCCCGCGGCCTATGTCGATCGAGGTCGAGTGCGTGGGTGAGCCTGCCGAGCTCAGCGTCAAATCGATCACCGCGAGCGCGGTCGCAGGCTTTTTGCGCCGTTACTTGGATGCGCCGGTCAATCAGGTGTCGGCGCCGCATCTCGCGGCCGATCGTGGCATCGCGGTGCGCGAGCTTCGGACGGCGCGGCCGCGCGGCAAGCTCGCGTCGCTCGTGGTGGTGCGCCTCCAGTGTGAGGGTGGCGCGTCGCGCGTGGTCGAGGGCACGCTCGGGACCGACGGGTCGGCGCGGCTCGTCAAATGGGGTGAGTTCGAGGTCGAGGCGCATCTCGGCGGCCACACGTTGGTCGTGACGAGCCTCGATAAGCCCGGCGTCATCGGCTTCATCGGCACGACGCTCGGCGCGGCCGACGTCAACATCGCGCGCGTCCACTTGGGTGTAGCGGGCGGCGGGCGCGCGGTCTCGGTGTGGAACCTCGATCATCCGCTCCCGAATTCGGTGGCGGAGGCGCTTCGTCGTTCCGACAACGTCATGAGCGCGCTCTCGGTCCAGGTATAATCGCGCTCGTATGGAGCCCATCATCGACCTCGCCCCCGGCGCCGAGAGCAACCCGGTCGCGGTCGAGGTCGAGGGGCTCCTGCGTCTCTCCATCGGCGCGAGTCACGAGCGGGTGCGCGACTTCAACGCGCTTCGAGGAGCGGTGTTGATCGTGGCGCAGGACATCGGTGAGGCCGTGACGCTGCGCTTCGACTTGGGGCGTCTCACCATCCATGATGGCCACGTGGGTGTGCCCACCGTCACGTTTTGCGGCGACGTCGCGGCGCTCCGCAAGCTCACCTCGATTCCGCTCAACCGGCTTCGAATGCCGACCTTGAGCCCGCTCTCGCGCGCGGGGCGGGCCACGTGGAGCATCGTTTATGAGCTCTCGGCCAACACCGATTTGCAGGTCTATGGGTTGTTCGCCCATCCGCGGATGACCATGCGCCTCTTGCGGCTCTTTTCGAGGGTGTAGGGCTTCAACTCGAGCTCTCCCCTGATAATCAAGACACCGCGCCCGCTCAGCCCGCTCGACCCCCCTCTCCAATCATCCCTTCATCGAATCAACGGCTCGCTCGAACGCGGGCCTTTCGACCTTTGACGTGGGGGAGCAAAGAAGCCCCCGCGCAAAGACAACAACCTGCACCCTCAATAAGCCCTGTCAAGGCCCCGAATCCCAACAATTTTTAACGTTGGCAAGGGGCTTGCTAGGCGAAAAGCGTGCCTTAGGTTCGGCGAGCCATGCGACTCGACAAAATGACCACCAAGGCCCAGGAAGCCGTCCGCGCCGCCATCGACAACGCCAGCAGGCGCGGCAACCCCGAGCTTTATCCCGAGCACCTGGTCCGCGCCATCGTGGATCAAGAAGGGGGCGTGGGCGGACCGCTCCTCCTCAAGTCCGGTGTCGACCCCGAGCAGGTGATTCGGCTGCTCGACGCCAAAATCGACACCTATCCTCGGGTGAGCGGCGGCGCCGAGCCGGGATTGTCGAGGCGCGCGCTCACCGTCCTTCAAAAAGCCGAAGACGAGGCCAAAGGCCTCAAAGACGAATACCTCTCCACCGAGCACGTCCTGCTCGCCGCGGCCAAACACGATCGCGACATCCAAGGCGCCCTGGAGAAGGTCGGCCTCAGCCAAGACAAGCTGCTCAAATCGCTCGTCGCCGTGCGCGGCAGCCACCGCGTCACCGACCGCGACCCCGAAGGCAAGTTCGGCGCGCTCGACAAGTACACGCGCAACCTCACCACGCTCGCGCGCCGCGGGAAGATCGACCCCGTCATCGGCCGCGACGAGGAGATTCGCCGCGTGATTCAGGTGCTCTCGCGCCGCACCAAGAATAACCCCGTCCTCATCGGCGAGCCCGGCGTGGGCAAGACCGCCATCGTCGAAGGCATCGCTCAGCGCATCGCCCGCGGCGACGTCCCCGAGTCCCTCAAAGACAAGGAGCTCGTCGCGCTCGACCTCGCCGCCATGGTCGCAGGCGCCAAGTTCCGCGGCGAATTCGAGGAGCGCCTCAAGGCCGTCCTCAAAGAGATCGAGAGCGCAGAGGGCAAGATCATCCTCTTCATCGACG
>CAYTJL010000392.1:0-6442 GCA_964437785.1 uncultured Polyangiaceae bacterium | reverse complement strand
AACCGCGTCGATCACGCGCACATCATCGACATCCACGACATCGGCGAGACCGAGGAGGGCGAGCTCTACCTCGTGATGGAGTACCTCGTCGGTACGCCGCTCTCGGCCGAGCTCGCGCGGGGTCCGATGCCCATCGCGCGCGGCGTCGACATCTTGGAGCAGATGTGCGCCGCGCTCGCGCGCGCCCACGACCTCGGCGTCGTGCACCGCGATCTGAAGAGCGACAACATCTTGCTCACCGCGCGCGGAGGCCGGAAGGACTTCGTAAAAATCCTCGATTTCGGCCTCGCAGCGATCGCGCGCGACCCGCGCCTCGCGCCGAAGGGCGCGGTGTTCGGCACGCCCGAGTACATGGCCCCGGAGCAGGCGCGCGGCGAGGACGCGACGCCGCACAGCGACCTCTACGCGCTCGGCGTGCTCTTCTTCGAGATGCTCACCGGGCAGCTCCCGTTCCGATCGAACGATCGCGACACGCTGCTCGAGATGCAGAAGAACCAGCCGCCGCCGAGGCCGCGATCGATCCGGCCCGACGCGCACCCGCAGGGCGAGTCCATCTCGCTGCGCCTGCTGGAGAAAGACATCCGCAAGCGCTACCGCGACGCTCACCATCTTCAAGAAGATCTGAAGGCGCTCCAGCGCAGCCTGCCCACGCAGGCGTGGGAGCTCGAGGGCGGGGGCGACGCCGTCGTCGCGCCGCCGCCCCCTCCGCCGCCGCAGTCCGCGGGCGTCATCGAGTGGGCGAGCCGCGCCGCGCTCTTCGCGAGGATGGTCTCGCGCGCGTACCCGGCGGGCAACGCGCCGCCCGAGGTGATGAACGGGCTCTCGCAGGCGTGGGATTTGGCCGCGCGCGCGAACCGCCTCGAAGGCGAGGTGGCGAGCTACACGCGCAAGCTGGAGGCGCTCGAGCGCAGGGGCCGCGCGCTGCGCGCCGAGATCGGCCGCAAGGTCGAGGAGCTGGCGCACGAGGAGTCACGCGTCTTGCGCGAGGCGGCGGCCGACGGCGAGGACGTCGACAAGGTCCGCATGGAGCTCGCGGCGGCCGAGAAGGTCGCGACCACGGCGCGCGCGCTCGCGGACAACGCGATCCGCCAGACCGCGGTCGATCCGACGATCTTCGAGCGCGCGGGCGCCGCGGCGGCGACCGTGCAGGCGAAGCGCGAGCAGCTCGGCCGATACGAGACCAAGAAGGCGCACCGCGAGAACGTCGCGCGCGATCTGCGCCGTCAGATCGAGGAGCTGCGCAGCCAGCTCGCGCGCTACGCCGAGGCGCTCGAAGAGGATCTCGCGCAGGGCCGCGAGAAGGTGGCGAACCGCACGCGCGAGGGGCTCGCGTTCGAGAAGTCGTTCAGCGACGTCTCGAACCTGCTCTTGGGCCACCTTCGCAACAAGCCCGAGTGCCGCGACCTCGTGACCGAGCTGCTCAACGCGACCCCCGCGGCGAGCTCGCCCAACTCGCTCGCGGACGAGATCAAGCCGAGCCGCTAAAGGCGCCCTCTCGAAGCCTCTTTTTGAATTCGATCAACGGTGTTGATCGAATTCAAATCATCCCGCGATCGCGCGCGACGGCCTCGATCTCGCCCCTGCGCTTGTCGAGCTCGGCCACGTCTTTCACCGGCAAGAAGCGTGATTTTTCGCCCTCGCGCGGGACGCGCAGCCAGCGCGTCGGCAGCTCCTGCGTCATCTCGCCGATGAGGCGCTCGAACTGGACGGCCTTGCGATCGCCGATGGTCTTCTCGACCTCGACGAAGGTCCACTCCATCGCGAGGTCGCGGAGCGCCTTCGCGCCGGCGAGGAAGGTGTTGGTGTTGAAGACGCGGATCTGCGCCGGATCAAAGCCTTTCGGGAGGCGAAACTCCTCGGTGATGATGGGCTGCCCTTCGTAGTACACGGGCACGCCGCCGCGATCGGTGCCGACCTTGTCGACGAGCTCGACGGTGACGGGCATGCCGTGATCGAGGTGAAAGCCCAAGATCGCAGGGTCGATGGTCGCGCCGAGGTTGTCGATGTTGGCGATCCAGATCGCCTTGCCGCCGCGTTCGAGGAAGCTGTCCAAGAGCCCGCTCGCGACGAGCGCCTCGGGCAAGTCGCCGTGGCCCGTCGCGTACACGCTGGGCTCGCCGTGATCGTCGCGGAACAGCGCTCCTTCGAGGGTGAGGCGCATCGAGACGAGCTGTTCGAACGTCATCACGTAGAAGGGGTCGAGCTTGCCCGCGAGCGCCGCGCGGATGGGGCCGTCGGTGGCCTCGCTCGTCATGAGCCAGAGCGGCACGCGCGCGCCTGCGCGCTTCGAGATGTGATCGATCTCGGCGAGGCGCAGGTCGAGGAAGGTCTTGCCGGGGACGGCGTCGACGAGCGCCTTCACCACGCCGCCCATGCGCGTGGCCATGCCGCCCGCGAGCACGCAGAGCGCGCACTCACCGTTCGCGAGCGCGGCGAGCCCGCGCGCTTCGAAGGCGGCGTGCTCGGGCGTGCCCGGCACGGGCGCGCTCGTGATCTCGCTCGGCAGAGGCGCCTTGACCTCGCCGGGCAAGCGGTTGCGCTTGTCGCGATCGACCCCGATGGTGCGCGCCCACGCGACGAGGCGCTCAGCGTTGAAGCCGCGTTGCGCGAGGCGATCGCGGAGGGGCGGGGGCAACGTGTCGAGCTCGTGTTTCAGATCCACGAGCCCGAAAAAGCACGGCCCTCCCCCGGGGGCAATCGTCAGCGCGCGGGCGGCGCCTTGGGCGCTTCGAACCCGTTCGGCACCTGCTCCACGCTCGGCGTCTGCGGCTGGGCGGCGGGCGGCGGGCTCGGCGGCTGCGCGTTCGGCGGCGCGACGTGGGGGCACGCGAAGAGCCGCCCTCGGATCGCGTAGCTCGCGACGTTGCGCTCGACGACGTCGACGGAGACGTAGTTGCCCCCGCCGAGCACGGCGTTGCGGACGAGGTCGCGGTGCGCCTCGGCCATGTCGCCGACGAGCGGATCGCCCTTCACGTAGCCCATGTACGTGCACGCGGTCGGCGGCTCGTTCTTGGTCACGGTGATGCTCGCGGCGAGGCGGGGCTCGACCGGGGTCGGGGTCGCGCAGCCCGTCGCGAGCGCAGCGACCGTGAGGGAGCAGAGGGTGAGGAGCGAGTGCAGGATGGTGCGGCTCATGAGCCCCGTGTACCAAAGCTCGAAATCGTGGGCCAAACGAGCTACGTTCGCGCCGTGCACCGCGCGCTCATCCCCCTTCTCTTCGCTCTCGTGCTCGGGCTTGGTTGTGTGACCGAGGGCTCCACCGCGCCGATGGCCCCTTTGCCCGAAATGCCCTCTGCGCCTCCCGCGCCTGGCATGGTGTGGGTGCCGGGGGCTTGGCACAACAGCGGTGTTGATTACGTATGGGTGCCGGGGAGATGGGTTGTGCCCCCGCGCGCCGCGATCGAATGATCGCTCGGCCGCGCGGCGCTCGGGCGACGAACGATCTTTTGTTCGTCACACTCCCCAGCCGCCGGCCGATGGGGGGTCGATGTCGCAACAAGAGCCCACCCCCGCGACCGAGGCAACTCCCTCTCAACCCACCTCCACGCCGCCACCTCGGAGGACACTCCGGCGCTTGGTGATGGCCGGGCTCAAAATCACGCTGGGCCTCAGCGTGGGGCTCGGCGTCGCCGAAGGCGCGTTTCGCCGCCGGGACCAAGGGGCCTTTCCGCTCGTCAACACGTATGAGCGCGACCCCGCGCGCGGCGTGCGCCTCCTGCCGGGGGCGACCACGCGCGTCAAGCGGCCCGGCGGAGGGGCCTTTGACGTGCGGGTCAACCACGATGGATATCGAGGCCCGGAGTGGCCCGCGCCCTCGAAGGACGAGGTCGTGATCGTCGGAGACTCGCAGTCGTTCGGCTTCGGCGTGGAAGAGCACGAGGCGATGGCTTCGAGGCTTCGCTCTGCGCTCGGCGGCGGCCGCTCCGTCATCGATGCTTCGGTGCCTACGTACGGCCCTCCTGAATACGAGATGACGGCGAGGCAAGTCCTCTCCTCGCGAAAGGCGGGCACGGTGGTGCTGGCCGTGAACCTCATCAACGATCTCGGCGAGATCGGCCACCCCAACCGCGATCGCCACGCCGCCGTCGACGGATGGGCGATGGTCGTGCGAGAGGGTGAATCCGCGCCTTCGTCATCTCCTCTCCGCGCCAAGGTGATCGCGAAATCTCATGCTGCCTTTGCGCTCTGGCGTTGGCAAAAGACGCGTGAGCGCGAGGGAGAGCCCGTGACCGTCAACGACGGCTTCGACGCGCTGGTCCGCGCGGGGGCGCCGAGCGTCATGAACGCGCGGGAGCACGAGCAGTACGCGCGCGCGGTGGAGGCGCGACAGGCCGCGATCGACGCCGCGAAGCGCGAGCGCGACGAGGCGCAGGAGGGCATTGTCCTGCTCGTCAAAGGTGTTCTCCCGCTGTTCCGCGAGCGGGATCTCCGCGGCGCCGAGATGCGCGCGTACATCCGCGAGGGGGGCGAGCCCACCAAAGACGAGGACTTCGAGCTCAACTACGGCGGGTGCGCGGCGATCAGTTATTACCTCTATGAGCGGCGCGGCGGTCGCAACAACCGTCGTTTCAACGGCTATCCGACCTACACCACACGTATCACCGCGGTGCGCATCCGTGATGAGGTCGAGGCCGAGATGCGCTCCTTGGCCGCAGCCAACTTCGGCGGCAAAGAGATCTCCTCGGCGATCGCCCAGGCGTTCGAGCGGCGCGATCGCGCGCGGAGGCAGCTCGCCGAGGCCGAGCGCGTGCCCATGCCCAACGCCCCCGGGCCGAGGCCTCCGTCGCCGTTTGCGCCGTTCGTGAGCGCGATGGCGGCGCTCGCGAAGGAGCACGGCGCCGCGATCGTGGTGGTGCCGATCCCGCTCGACGCGTCCGTCGTGCCGGAGATCGCGGAGCGTCGAGGTTTGTCGCGCGACGACGCGGCGTCGATCCGGCGCGTGTCCGACGATTTGATCGGCGCCGCGCGCGCGATGGGAGCGCTCACCGCGGACGTGGCCCCGTCGCTCGCCGCGCTCGGGGAGGCCGCGTTCCTCGATGACGGGCACCTGAGTCGCGAGGGGCACGACGTGGTCGCGAAGGCCGTCGCGGCGTCGCTCGCGGGCAAGGGGGAGTCATGATCCGCGTGTTCTCTCGGACCGGGACGGTGATCGCGCTCTTCGGCCACTTTCTGCGGCGCGAGCGGCTCTTCCTCGCGCCGCTCGTGGTGGTGCTCCTCGCGGCGGGGGCGCTGCTCGTCGTGACGAGCGGGCTCAGCTACGTCGCGCCCTTCGTGTACGCGATCTTTTAGTTTAGGTGTGAATCAATTGCAGTTGGCGCCGATGCACGCGGCGAATTCCTCGCTGCACTGATCTTGGAAGCAGCTCAGGTCGGGGTTGGGCAAGCAGTCGGGCAGCGCGCCGATGATGCAGTTGAGCACCTGATCGACGAAGAACTGCACGTCGGCGCACCCGAGCGCGATGCAGTTGGCGACGCACGTGATGCTGAATTCGGGCGGGAAGCCGCCGAGATCGATGCAGCCGTTGATGACGCAGCCCACGACCTCCAGGCACCCGATGGGGTCGCACGGGCCGCAGTCCCCAGGGCAGTTGGTGCACGTCTCGAAGGCCTCGCACACGTTGTTGCCGCACACCGAGCACACGCCGCAGTCTTGCTGGCACGACGCGCACGTCTCGCCGCCCATGCAGAGGCCGTCCGGGCAGCCGGGGCACTGGCCGCAGTCCGCGGGGCAGGTGAAGCAGTTTTCGGTGGCCGCATTGCACACGTTGTTGCCGCACGACTCGCACGCGCCGCAGTCGGGCGCGCACGAGAGGCAGTCCTCGGGCGCGATGCAGAAGCCATCGCCGCAGAGGTTGCACACACCGCAATCGCCGGGGCACGACGAGCAGTTCTCGTTCGGTTGGCAGATGGTGTCGCCGCACGTCTGGCAGAGGCCGCAGTCGACCGGGCAGCTCGCGCACGTCTCTTTGCCGGCGTCGCAGACGTTGTCGCCGCACTGCGAGCACTTGCCGCAGTCTTGCACGCACGAGCCGCACGTCTCGCCGTTGTCGCAGAGGCCGTTTCCGCACGTGTCGCAGACCCCGCAGTCCGAGGGGCAGCTCCCGCACGTCTCGCCGTTGTTGCACGTGCCGTCGCCGCAGCCCTGACAGAGCCCGCAGTCGGGCGCGCACGAGGCGCACGACTCGTTGGAGCCGCAGACGCCGTCGCCGCACGTGAGCGACCCGCTCGAGCTCGACGACGACGACGGGATGCCCGCGCCCGAGCCGCCTACGCCGAAGGTGTCGTCGATGCCGATGGTGCGACCGCACCCGACGACGAGCGCGATGGCGAGGAGGAGGAACGAAGCGAAGAGAGAAGCAGCGCGCGACATGGCGATCACCTTACTCGATGTTGGCGTGCGCGCCTCCATGTCTTGCGGGTGCCCCGTGGGCGTGGGCTGAATG
>CAYTJL010000391.1:0-6453 GCA_964437785.1 uncultured Polyangiaceae bacterium | reverse complement strand
CGCGCCGCGCTCATCGCGCGGCGGACGGCCCACGCGAGGTTCACCGCGGTCGGACGCGCGGACGCGAGCTCGGCGGCGCTCGCCTCCATCGTCGCGAGGTACGCGGCGCCGCGCGACGCCTGCGCGGCCCGCGCTTCGAGCGCGAGGCCGTACGCCGCCGCGATCCCGATCGCGGGCGCGCCTCGCACGGTCATCTCGCGGATCGCGCGCGCCATCGCGGACGCGCTCCGCACCTCGACGTAGCGCTCGGTCGCCGGCAAATCGCGCTGCTCCAACACGAGCGCGACGTCGCCCGCGGGGGACAGCTCCACCGCGGAGTACGAGGCGCCCGACAGCGGCCGCGAGCCGAGCAGAGACGCGAGCATCAAGCCTTCGCGGCGCTGCCCGATCGCGCGCGGATCTCTTCGGCGACGGTCGCGAGGTCGTCCGCCGCGACCTCGCGCTCTCCGCGGAGATACGCCTTGATGCCGGACGCCGCCGTGAGCGCGAGGCTCGCGTTGACGCCGCGGCTCGTGAGCGCGCTGATCACGTCGCCGTTCTTGAGGAGCGCCTCGAGGTCGTCGAGCACGGCCGAGAGCTCCGCGTTGGGATCGAGGGCGATCTCGGCGCCGCCGGGATCGATGGTCGTAAAGATCCGATCGTCGAGCTTGCTCATCGCGCTCACCTCTTGTCTGCGGTCTCGGTCACCTTGGGGAGCGCGGAGAACGGGAACTTGGGGGGCTCCACGCCGGGCACACACTGATAGCGCGAGAAGTCGGTGACGCCTTCTTCGCGGAGGAGATCCTCGTCGATCCACGCCTTGCCGCGGCGCGCGGAGGGCTCTTTGGCGAGCAGCGCGACCGTCGCGTCGGCGAGGATGTCGGCCTTGCGCCACAGCTCGGGGCCGCCGAGCCCGAAGTTGATCGTCGCGAAGCTCTCGATGGCCGTCGCGGGCCAGAGCGCGTTGGCGGTGATGTTCTGCTCGGCGTACTCCTCGGCGATCGCGAGCGCGACCATCGTCATGCCGAACTTCGAGATCGCGTACGCGCCGTGGTGCGCGCACGCGGCGGCCTCGACCGGCGGCGACATCATGATCATGTGGCCCCAGCGGCGCGCCAGCATGTGCGGCAGCGCGGCGCGCGCGAGCGCGAACGACGCCCGCGCGTTGACGCCCATCACCAGATCGAACTTCTTGACGGGCGTCTCGAGCACGTCGGCCCACCAGAGCGCGCCCGCGTTGTTGACGAGCGCGTCCAGCCTGCCGAAGTGCTCGGCGGTGCGGTTCACCGCGGCCTCGCACGCGTCCGCGTCGCGCACGTCGAGCTTGACCGCGAGCGCGCGGCGTCCGAGCGCCTCGACCTCTTTGGCCACGTCGTGGATCGTGCCGGGGAGCCGCGGGTTGTCGGCGACCTCGGTCTTGGCTGCGATGGCGACGTCAGCCCCTTCTTTTGCGCAGGCGATGGCGATCGCGCGCCCGATGCCGCGCGAGGCCCCAGTGATGAAGACGACACGGTCCTTGAGACGCATGGCCGGGCTCCATACCACAACGAGCCCCGGGCTCACCATGGTTCAAGATCTTGGTTTTTGGCGGGCGAACGTCGCGGATGCCTACTGGAGCCAGCTCTCGGCCAAGCACTCGCTCGCGATGCAGAAGTTGTAGGCCTCGTACATCTTGCGGCCTTCGAACGCCTCGGGCGTCGCGTCGCACATCAAGCACGCGGCCAAGGTCGCGCAGGTCTTCGTGCACTCCCGGTAGTTCTGGCAGTCGAGGTTGGCTTGGCAGGCGTCGAAGAGCTCTTTGCAGAGGTCTTGGTTCATGTAAACGACGCACGCGTCGTAGTCCTGCGGGTACGGGGCGCAGGGCGGGAAGCACTCATTTTTGAGCACGCAGTCGACCACGTCGAGGTGCTTCTGCTTCGAGCCGGGGTGCTCGTCTTGGCATTGGACGAAGCAGTTGGCCTCGTCGGGCGAGCCCATCTGGCCGAGGCCCGCGCAGAGCGTCTCGATGCACGCCTCGATGCCGAGGCAGCCCTCGTCGCACGCGGCCTGCGAGGCGGCGCATTTCTCGTCGAGGCACGTGTCGCACGCGCTCGTCGAGCCGGCGTCCACGATCCCCGAGCTCGATGAGGTCGACGAGCTCGAAGAGCTCGTCGACGAGCTCGACGTCGATGATCCCCCAGGATCCACGCAGATCTGCTCTTTGCACACGAGCGGATCGGCGCAGTCGGCCGTCTTGCTGCACGACTCGCCCGTGCCGCCGAGCCTCGCGCCGCAGCCCTCCGCCATGACGAAGGTGAGCACGGGAGCCGCGGCGAGCAGGAGCACGAGGCCAAGCGGAGAGCGACGGAACATGGCCCACCATGGCATAAAACTCCTTCTTCCCCAAGGCCCTCGTGGGCCTGGTAAGCGCGTCGCGTACGGCCTTAGAGTGCGGAGCGTGCGGCGCTTCGTCATCGGTACTGCCGGCCATGTCGATCATGGCAAGACCTCGCTCGTCCGCGCGCTGACCGGGATCGACACCGATCGACTGCCCGAAGAGAAGCGCCGCGGGATCACCATCGAGCTCGGCTTCGCGCCGTGGTCGCTCGGCGACGGCGTCGAGGTGAGCCTCATCGACGTCCCCGGCCATCGCAGGCTCGTGCACACGATGATCGCGGGGGCGATCGGGATGGAGCTGGTGCTGCTCGTCGTCGCCGCGGATGAAGGGGTGATGCCGCAGACGCGCGAGCACGTCGCCGCGTGCGCGCTGCTCGGCATCCGGCGCGCCGTCATCGCGGTGACCAAGCTCGATCGCGTGGGCGCCGAGGTCGCGGGCCTCGCGGGCGAGGAGGCGCTCGAGCTCACGAAGGACCGCTTCGCGTCGGAGGTGGTGCTCTGCTCGGCCAAGACCGGCGAGGGCGTCGAGGCGGTGCGCGACGCGGTGAAGCGCGCGCTGTCGACGCTCGGATCGGCCCGATCGTCCGGCCGCGCGCGGCTCAGCGTCGATCGCGCGTTCTCGGTCAAGGGCGCTGGCACCGTCGTGACCGGGACGCTCGTCGAAGGCCGGATCAGCACAGGATCCAAGCTCTTCGTCGCCGGCGAGGCCGGGAGCACGCAGGTCGTCGCGCGCGGTCTCCACGTGCACGATCACGCCGTCACGGTCGCCGAGGCGCCCACGAGGCTCGCCGTCAACCTCGCGGGGCTGCCGCTCGAAGCCGTGCGCCGCGGCGACGTCGTCACCGACGACGAACGCGTGCGATCGTCGCGCGTGCTCGACGTCGCGCTCCGCGCGCCCGCGGGGCAGGGCGGGGGAACGGGGTCGGCCGCGCCTCCGTCGATGGTTCGTCGCGGCGTGACCGTGCAGGTCTACCTCGGCACGTCGCGGACGGCGGCGCGCGTCGCGATCGTGGGCGAAGAGCTCGCGCGCCTCCGCCTCGCGCGGCCGCTCGTCGCGGTCGGGGGCGATCGCTTCGTGCTGCGCGGCTCGGACACCGACGGGCCCGCGGGCGCGGTGCTGGGCGGGGGCGAGGTGCTCGACGCCGATCCTCCCAAGCGGAGGCCGCGGCGCAGGCGCGCCGCCGTGCTCGCGGCGCTTCAAAAAGGCGACGCGACCGCGACCGTTCGCGCGCTCGTCGCCGAGGCAGCGCCGAGGCCGCTCCTCTACGAGGCGCTCGCGTCGCGGTTCTCGATCGCGTCGTTGGAGCTGCGAAAAGCGGCGGACTCGCTCGCGGGCAAGGGCGAGCTCTACGCGATCAAGGGCGCTGGTTACATCACGTCCGCGCGCCTCACGGCGCTGATCGAGACGGCGCGATCGCTCGTCGCCGAGCACGCCAAGCGATCGCCGCTCGATCGCGGGCTCGCGCTCGCGACCATGCGCCAGCGGCTCGAAGCCTCGGGGCCGGAGGTCGCGGAGGAGGCGATCCGCAGGGCCGCGAGCCCGAGCGCCGCGGCGCGGGGCGAGCCGATCGTGATCGAGGGCGACGTCGCGCGGCCGGCGACGCTCCCGAGCTCACCCCGCGAGAGCAGCGCCGCGGGCGTGATCGAGGCGGCGATCCACGCGCTGCGCGAGGCGGCGCAGAAGGGCGTGAGCGAGTTTCAAATGAAGGAGGCGATCGGCGTCTCTCCCAAAGAGACGAAGGCCGTCCTCGCCAAGCTCGTGCGCGACGGCGTCGCGGCGCACACCGGCGAGCTGTGGTTTCATCGGCCGAAGGTGGACGAGCTGCGCGCGAAGATCACCGAGCACATCAAGCGCGAGGGCAGGCTCACGATCGCCGCGTTCAAAGAGATGTCGGGCCTCGGCCGCAAGCAGGTGATCGTCCTGCTCGAGCTGTTCGATCGCGAAGGGGTCACGCGGCGCGAGGGCGACGATCGTTTGCCCGGCCCGAGCTTCCTCCGTTGAGCGGGCTTGTGATCCGTGGCTGGGCCCTGTATGACCGCGCGCGGAAGCGCTTGGCTGGCTGGTGCGGCCCCCGGTCTTCAAAATCGGTGCGGGGCAGTTACGCTGTCTTGGGCAGGTTCGATTCCTGTGCGCTTCCGCTGGAGATTCGCTTCGCGATCAGGCTGCCGGGCGGGACGTGCTGCGCGGGGATGCGGCGAGCGCAGCGGGAGAGAAGGCGGAGAGAGGCTGCTACTTGGCCTTGTCCTTTTCTTTTTCCTTCTTCTTCTTCTTCTTGTCCTCGATGGAGAGCTTGGGCTTGTTGTTCTTCTTGGGCTTCTCTTGTCCCTTCGCCATGACCTCTTCCTCCTCCGCCGCGCAGAACGAGGGGGCAACCTCGCCGGAAGCAGCGCGGGCATGATGCCATGAGTCTTTGCCCTGGTGAGCCCCAAATACGCCATGCCCACCGAAGATTGCCCCTGTGGCTCGAACCGATCCTACCGCGCCTGTTGCGCGCCTTTTCATCGCGGCGAGCGCGAGCCCGAGGACGCCGAGCGCCTCATGCGATCTCGGTTCAGCGCCTTTGCAAAGAAGGAGGTGGGTTATCTCGCCCGAACCCTCCACCCCGACCACGAGGACAGAGCGGTGCCCGAAGCGGAGCTCGTGCGGAGGTTGCGCGACAGCGCGGGCGCCTCTCGGTTCATGGGGCTCACCATCCTCGACACCGCACCTCCCGACGGCGACGGCATCGCGCGGGTGCTCTTCTTCGCGCGGGTGTTTCAAAAGGGCCGGGAGCGTTCGTTCGTCGAGCTCTCCCGCTTCGCGCACGACGGTGATGGTTGGCGCTACCTCGCGGGCGATTTGCAGCCGATCGAGCGGATCCGCGGGCCGGTCGAGGCGCTTCGGATCGCCACGTTCCCGGGGTAGCCGGCCCGTCTGCCGCGAGAAGAAAAATCCGCTCTCGCGACGCGCCTCGTCGCGCGCTGAAATCGGCGTTGCGGCCGCGTCCTTGAGGTGATTATCTCCGAGGTGCCTTGAGCATCGCCCAAAGCCCTCTTCCTCTACGGCCCGATCCTTCGTGCTCGCCGCGCTTACGCCGCGCAGACGGCGGGTTCCTCGCCCTCGACGACCTCGTGCGCGCGCCGGCTTCGCGAGGTGTCGTTTGGATCCGCGCCGCGGCGCCTGTCCTCGACGCGCTCGTCGCGCACGTCGAGCGGCGCGCGCGCGCGGTCGATCGGCCTTCGATGGTCGCGCACGGCTCGGTGGTCGACGAGCCTTGGCGCGAGGCCGCCGCGCGCCTCGGCGCGTCGGGCGAGGTGCTCGCCGATCCCGGGGAGATCGCGGCGTTCCTCACGAGCAACATGGGCGACGGGTTGCTCGTCGTGCGCGAGGAGGGCTCGTCGTCGTTCTCGCGTGAGGTCGCGAGCGCGTTGCTCGGCTTGGGCGGCCTCGACAACGCCGACAAAACCGGGCTCCTCTTGGTCCTCTCGGAGCACGCGCACGGCGCCGCCGAAGCACGCGGCCAGCGGGTGCTCGATGTCGATCTCGAGCTCTCTCCGCAGGAGATGCGGTGTTTTTGGGAGGCTGTGGCGGGCGACGCTTCGCTGCGACTCTCGCGATCGATGAGCCGCCTCGACGTCATGCACCGCTGGTGGTCGAGCGTCCGCGCGGTCTCCGCCGAGGCGCTGCCCCCCGCCGACGCCACGAGCGACGCAGCGGGGCGGCTCCTCGCGCGGCTCACGCTCGCGCGGTGCAGCCTTCGTCGCAACGACGCGGCGCTCCTCGGGGACTCCTCCGCGCTCCACGAGCTGCTCGAAGCGGGGCTCGCCGACGCCGACGAGGCGGGCTTCATCCACGTCGCTCACGACGCGCGTCGCAGGGCGCACGCCGGCGAGGCGACGGAGAGCGATCGCGTCGAGGTCGCCGAGATCCTCCACCGCCGCGGGGACGTCTGGTCGATCCTCCGCGCCGGCGAGCTCTTCGCGGCGGCGGGGCGGGTCGATCGCGCCGAGGCGTGCTTCACGCGCGCGCTCGGCGCGCTCTCGGATCGGGCCGCGCGCGACGAGGCGTGGCTCCGCTATGACCGCATCATCGCCACGCTCGACGAGGGCCGCGCCGCG
>CAYTJL010000390.1:0-6471 GCA_964437785.1 uncultured Polyangiaceae bacterium | reverse complement strand
TTCGCCATCCGCGAAGGCGGCAAGACCGTCGGCGCCGGCGTCGTCACCAAGATCAAAGAGTAGCGCCGGCGGGGTGATGAGGTAATGGAGCGCGACGACGGTGAGAGGTCCCGACACGAAGGGCGCATCACCGTCTCGCTCGCCTGCTCCGAGTGCAAGACGCGGAACTACAAGACCACCAAGGCGCCTCTCGGAGAGGCCCTGGAGCTCAAGAAGTTCTGCAAGCAGTGCGGCAAACACACGCTGCACCGGGAGACGAAGTGATCACCAAAGCCCGTAAAAGGCAGGTGATCGTAGGGGTATAGCTCAGTTGGTAGAGCAGCGGATTCCAAATCCGCAGGTCGGGAGTTCGAGCCTCTCTGCCCCTGCAACGTAGATCCAAGCGCCCGCGCTCATGAAGGCGCGGCGAAGCGAAACCAGCTCCGACAAACGTCGACATCGATCATGGCGCGCAAGAAGGAAGACGAACGGAAGGTCGAAGAAGAGGAGGACAGTGACACGTCCGAGCCTCGCGGATCCTCTGCATCCGAGGAGCCCTCCGAAGAAGAAGGCGCGCTGGTCGTCCGTGGGGGCGAGTCCATCCAAGCATCCGCGGACGAAGAGAAGCCCGCGGCGTCGCCCGACGACGAGGCCGAAGAGGGCGAGGAGGAGGAGCAAGCGGCGACGCAGCTCGGCGCCGATCGCTACGTGCTCGCCGGCTTCTTCGCCGCGGGCATGCTCGGCGCGTACGTGCTCGGCCGCACGCTCCAGCTCCTCTGGGCGACCGCGTCCAACAAGGACTGGTTCAGCCGCGCGGTGCCTCGGCTCGCCGCGGTCTCCGACGAGGACAAGGGCACGCTCTCGCTGGTCGCAGCCGCCGTCGTCGCGCTCATCTTCGTCGTGAGGACGTACAGGCGTGCCGACGTGCGCGAGTGGACCGACGAGGTCGCCTCGGAGCTCACCAAGGTCAAGTGGCCTAATCGAAAGGACGTTACCAACTCGACGATCGTCGTCATCGCTGCAAGCGCGATCGCGACCGTGTACCTTGCGCTCCTCGACCGGCTGTGGGCTTTCGTGACCAGCCTCGTCTACGACCGGAGTTAGTGGGAAGCCCATGGCCAAGAAGTGGTACGTCATTCACACCTACTCGGGGTATGAAGCGAAGGTTCGCGACGCCCTTCAGCAGCGCGCGAAGCAGCACAGCCTCGAGGACAAGTTCGGCGAGATCCTTATCCCGAGCGAGACGGTCACCGAGCAGAGGCCGGGCGGCAAATCGCGCGTGCGCCAGAAGCTCAGCCTGCCGGGCTACATCTTCGTCGAGATGGAGATGAGCGAGGTCGTGTGGCACCTCGTCAAGGACACGCCCAAGGTCACCGGCTTCATCGGCAACCAGACGCCTCAAGAGGTGCCCATCGCGCAGATCGAGAACCTGCGCAGGGGCGTGCTCGAAGGCGCGGTGAAGCCCAAGCCCAAGCTCACGTTCGAGGTAGGTGAAGAGGTGCGCGTGCTCGACGGCGCGTTCGCCAACTTCACCGGCACCGTCGACGACGTGAAGATGGATAAGCAAAAGCTCAAGGTCAAAGTGTCGATCTTTGGCCGCCCGACGAGCGTCGAGCTCGATTTTTCGGCTGTCGAGAAGCGGTGAAGAGGTAACGAGCCATGAAGAAGGTCACCGGATACGTCAAGTTGCAGCTCCCCGCCGGCAAGGCGAACCCCTCGCCGCCCGTCGGCCCGGCGCTCGGCCAGCACGGCGTCAACATCATGGCGTTCTGCAAGGACTTCAACTCGCGCACGGCGAGCCAAGAGGGGATGATCATCCCCGTCGTGATCACGGTCTTCTCGGACCGCTCGTTCACGTTCGTGCTCAAGACGCCGCCCGCGAGCGTGCTCCTCAAGAAGGCCGCCGGCCTCGCGACCGCGAAGAAGCCGGGCAGCGGCTCCAAGGAGCCCAACAAGATCAAGGTCGGCAAGGTGACGCAGAAGCAGCTCGAAGAGCTCGCGCGCCTCAAGATGCAAGACATGAACACGACCAAGGTCGAGTCCGCGATGAAGAACATGGCGGGCACGGCGCGGTCGATGGGGATCGAGATCGTCGGCTGAATTCAGCTCGATTTCTCCCCCGAAAGGGCTGAGCCCTCCTCTCGCGAGGGGGGTTTGGGTTGACCACGGATCGTGGCGAGCCGTGGGAGGCGTGAGCCGTTAGCAAGGAGGGCAGATGCCGAAAATCGCCAAAAAGCAGCTCATCGCAAGGGCTGCTGTGGATCGAACCAAGAAGTACACGCTCGAAGAGGCGTGTACGCTCGTCAAGAAAGCAGCGCAGTCGAAGTTCGACGAGACCGTCGACATCGCCGTGCGACTGGGCGTCAACCCGCGCCACGCCGACCAGATGGTCCGCGGCGCGGTCGTCCTGCCGCACGGAACCGGCCAATCGCTCCGCGTCCTCGTCTTTGCCAAAGGCGAGAAGGCGAAGGAGGCCGAGGCGGCGGGAGCCGATCTCGTCGGCGCCGAAGATCTCGTGGCCAAGGTCCAAGAAGGCTTCATGGACTTCGACCGCGTGATCGCGACGCCCGACATGATGGGCCAAGTCGGTAAGCTCGGTCGTATCCTCGGCCCGCGCGGCCTCATGCCCAACCCCAAGGTCGGAACCGTCACCTTCGACGTGAAGACCGCGGTGGGCGAGGCCAAAGCGGGCAAGGTCGAGTACCGCGTCGAGAAGGCGGGCATCGTGCACGCTCGTATCGGCAAGGTCTCGTTCAACGAGAACGCGCTGGTCGTCAACGCGGACGCGCTCATCCAAGCGCTCGTCCGCGCCAAGCCGGCCACGGCCAAGGGCACTTACCTGCGCAGCATCACTCTCTCGTCGACGATGGGACCGGGCGTCCGCGTCGATCCGCTGCACTACAGCGGCGCGAAGGCGGAGGCATAGGCCATGGAACGCTCGCAAAAAGAAGCGATCTCGCAGTCGATCAAAGATCGATTCGACAAGATGACCTCCGCGGTCTTCCTCGACTTCAAGGGGCTCAACGTCGCGACGGTGACCAAGCTGCGCGACGAGTTCCGTAAGAGCGGGGTCGAATACAAGGTCGTCAAGAACACCCTCGTCTACCACGCGATCAAGCATCACGCGTGGGCGAAGGGCCTCGACAAGAGCCTCACCGGGATGACCGGTGTGGCGTGGAGCTACGAGGATCCGAGCGCGGCCGCCAAGGTGGTCAAGGCGTTCCGCAAGGATCCCGCGCACGAGAAGCTCAAGATCAAGGCCGGCCTCATCGACGGCCAGATCCTCGACGCTGACGGCGTCGAGAACCAGCTCGCCAGCATGCCTGGCAAGAACGAGCTTCGCGCGCAGCTCCTCGCGGTCCTCTCGGCGCCGCTGACCCAGTTCCTGGGCCAGCTCAACGCGCCCGCGCAGACCTTCGTGCTCGTCCTCAAGGCCAAAGAGGACAAAGCCAAGGAGGCGGCCGCGTAGCACGCCCATTCGGATCGTTGATCCATCAATTGAGCGCGGGCACCGCCCGCACATGGTTTTTAGGATTTTTCGTTCGGTTCGTAAGGAGCTCTATCCATGGCTGAGATCACGCGCGAGCAGGTCGTCGACTACCTCTCCAACCTCCCCGTCATCGAGATCGCGGGGCTCATCAAGACGCTCGAGGACAAATGGGGCGTCAAGGCGGCGGCGGCTGCGGTTGCCGTCGCGGCGCCTGCGGGCGGCGGCGGCGGTGCTGCTGCGGCTCCGGTCGAAGAGAAGACCGAGTTCGACGTCGTCCTCGCCGCCGCCGGCGGCAACAAGATCGGCGTCATCAAGGCGATCCGCGAGATCACCGGCCTCGGCCTCAAAGAGGCCAAGGACCTGGTCGAAGCGGCGCCCAAGACCGTCAAGGAGGCCGTCTCGAAGGCCGACGCCGAGGACATGAAGAAGAAGCTGACCGAGGCCGGCGCAACGGTCGAGCTGAAGTAGGCCTTCGCTTCGATGCGGAAGGACTGGGCCGCTGGTCAACAGCAGGCGGCAGAGGCGATCGTCTCTGCCGCGCTTGCTGTTTTGTACACGGCCCAGCCCGCCTCCGTGTCCTCCCCTTTCGTCCCCACTCTTAGCTTGAAGAACGCGCGCGAACGCGCGCGCACGGTGTGAGCCGGAGGAAATCGATGCCGTCGGTCGTCCAAACCAACTTCCGCGTGCGCAAGAACTTGGGCCAGGTGCGTCGCATTATCGACGTCCCCAACCTCATCGACATCCAGAAGTCGAGCTACGACAAGTTCCTCCAGATGAATGTCCCGCCTAACGAGCGGGAGGAGGTTGGGCTTCAAGCGGTCTTCCGATCCGTCTTCCCCATCAAGGACTTCAACGGGACGAGCGAGCTCGTCTTCGTCTCCTACAACTTGGAGCCGCCCAAGTACGACGTCGAGGAGTGCCGCCAGCGCGGCATGACCTACTCGGCGCCGATCAAGGTGACGAACCAGCTCATGATCTACGACACCCGCGACGGCGGTGAGCGGATCGTGCGCGACATCAAGGAGCAGGAGGTCTACTTCGGCGAGCTGCCGCTGATGACCGACACGGGCACGTTCATCATCAACGGCACCGAGCGCGTCGTCGTGAGCCAGCTCCACCGATCGCCCGGCGTGTTCTTCGATCACGACAAGGGCAAGACCCACTCGTCGGGCAAGTTGCTCTACTCGGCGCGCGTGATCCCGTACCGCGGATCGTGGCTCGACTTCGAGTTCGATCCCAAGGACATCATCTACGTGCGCATCGACCGCCGCCGGAAGATGCACGCGACGGTGCTCCTGCGCGCGCTCGGCTACTCGACGCAGGACCTCCTCAACTACTTCTACTCGACCGAGACCGTCTTTCTGGAGAAGGGCGACAAGTACGGCAAGAGCATCGAGTACGACCTCCTCGCGGGCCAGCGCGCGACGCGCGACATCAAGCTCGGCGCGGACGTGATCGTCAAGAAGAACACCAAGTTCACGCGCGCGGCGATCCGCAAGATGAAGGAGGCGAAGCTCGAGCGCCTCAGCATCGAGCTCGAAGAGCTCGCGGGCAAGGTCGCGGCGCACGACATCGTCGACCCGGAGACGGGCGAGGTCGTGGTCGAGGTCAACGAGGAGCTCACCGAGCAGAAGCTCGTGCGGCTGCGCGAGGCGCAGATCGAGAGCTTCAAGATCCTCTTCATCGACGGCCTCAACGTCGGCAGCTACCTGCGCGACACGCTGCTCGCCGACAAGGTGAAGACGCAGGAGGACTCGATCCTCGAGATCTACCGCCGCCTCCGCCCCGGTGATCCGCCGACGCTCGAGACCGCGAAGACGCTCTTCAACAACCTGTTCTTCAACCCGGAGCGCTACGACCTCAGCAAGGTCGGCCGCCTCAAGCTGAACTACAAGTTCTACCGCGATCTCGCGGACGATCAGCGGCCCTCGCTCGACCTCACGGTGCTCACGCCGCAAGACATCTTGGAGACGGTGCGCCACCTCATCGAGCTCAAGAACGGGCGCGGCTCGGTCGACGACATCGATCACCTCGGCAACCGCCGCGTGCGCGCGGTCGGCGAGCTGATGGAGAACCAATACCGCATCGGCCTCGTGCGCATGGAGCGCGCGATCAAAGAGCGCATGAGCATGTCGCAGGAGATCGACACGCTCATGCCGCACGATCTCATCAACGCGAAGCCCGTCTCCGCGGTGGTGAAGGAGTACTTCGGGTCGAGCCAGCTCTCGCAGTTCATGGATCAGACCAACCCGCTCAGCGAGGTGACGCACAAGCGCCGCCTCTCCGCGCTCGGCCCCGGCGGCCTCACGCGGGAGCGCGCGGGCTTCGAGGTCCGCGACGTCCACACGACCCACTACGGCCGCATCTGCCCGATCGAGACGCCTGAAGGTCCGAACATCGGCCTCATCGCGTCGCTCTCGACGTTCGCGCGCGTGAACGAGTTCGGCTTCGTCGAGACGCCCTACCGCAAGGTGTCGGGCGGCCACGTGACGGCCGAGGTGATGTGGCTCAGCGCCCTCGAAGAGGAGGCGAAGTACATCGCGCAGGCGACCGTCGCCGTCGACGAGAGCAACCACTTCAAAGAGACGCTCGTCTCGGCGCGCTACAACGGCGAGTTCAAGATCGTGCCGTCCGACATGGTCGAGCTCATGGACGTCGCGCCGAACCAAATGGTGAGCGTGGCCGCCGCGCTCGTGCCCTTCTTGGAGCACGACGACGCGAACCGCGCGCTCATGGGCGCGAACATGCAGCGCCAAGCCGTGCCGCTCATCAAGAGCGAAGCGCCGCTCGTAGGCACGGGCATGGAGGAGCGCCTCGCGCGTGACTCCGGCGTGTGCACCGTCGCGCGGCGCGACGGCATCGTCGAGAGCGTGGACGCGACGCGCATCGTGGTGCGCGCCGAGGGCGAGGGCGCCGAGGTGCCGGACATCTATCACCTCATGAAATTCCAGCGCTCGAACCAGTCCACCTGTTACACGCAGAATCCGATCGTGCGCACGGGC
>CAYTJL010000389.1:4472-6480 GCA_964437785.1 uncultured Polyangiaceae bacterium | reverse complement strand
GCCGATGATGTCACGCGTTCATTCTTTGATTGGGCCCTCCACTCTCTTCGCGGTCATCGCCTCCTCGGTCATGATGATGGGGTGTGGGGGCGAGGCCACCGGGGGGACGGGCGGTCACCCCGGCGCGGGCGGCGCGGGCGGATCGGGCGGGTCCGGCAGCGGGGGTGAAGGAGGGAGCATCAGCGGCGAGCTCGATCCGTTCGTCGACGTCCCGCCTCAAGGGCCTTATGGCGAGCACACCATCAAGGTCCCCGCCGCGACCAACTGGGTCAATACAGGGCTCTACCTCCACGCCGGAGAGACCGTCACCTTCACGGCACAAGGCTCCTGGTCGATGGATGGCGCGACGTTCGTCGGGCCAAAAGGGCTCATGATGCCTATCGAGCGTGGCTGTCCCCGCAACGGGCTCGTCGCGCGCCTCGGCCTCCTTTACGACGACATGGAGCTCTTTTGCGTGGGCGACGGAGGGACCATGACCGCCTCGCGCGACGGCATCGTGTACCTCGCCGCCAACTACGACACCGACCTCGGCGAGACCTACGGAACGCGGCTCGACGCAAAGGGCGCGGTGGACGTCACGATTTCGAGCACGGGTGACACGGTCCCCACGATCGGGAAGGCCGACGTCGCGACGTACGACTTCTCCAAGGTGCAGAGCGGCTGGGTCGAGCTCCGCGGTGTGCGGACCATCGTGACCGTCCCCGCCGCCGACGCGCTCGCCGACAAGGCGACGGCCAAAGGCTCCATCGAGACGCTCGACTCCATTTATGACATCGAGTCCGAGCTGCGCTCGGCCGTGCCTTACTTGGGGCAGCGTATCCGCTTCTTCCCCGACCCCAACATCGACGCGCTCGGCGCCTACATGCTGGCGGGCAACCCCATCCGCGCCGTGCCCGACATCATGTCGGGGATGCCCGATCAACGCATCTTGCGCGCGTCCGAGGCGCCCACCGACGTGTGGGGGTTCTCCCACGAATTCGGCCACACCTTCACGCTCGCGAACGGGACGTGGACGTACATGATCGTCAACATCGAGTCTTGGCCCAACGTCTTCACGCTCCGCGCGCTCGAGGCGCTCAACCGGACGCACCCCAACAAAGACAGCTATTGCGACAACAAGGCCGCTTACCTCGCGAGCGGGACGTATCAAGAGGTGCGCGACGACCCGTTCTTGCAGCTCTGCTTCTTGATGGAATTCCAAACCACGTACGGTTGGGATTTTTGGAGCAAGTTCTACGTCGCGATGAACGGCACCACCAACAATGACATCCCCTATGACCCGATGAGCGACGCGCCGACGTGGGGGTTCGTGCGCGATCGCTTCAACGACGCGGCCGGCGAGGACACGACCGATGTCTTCATCACGTGGCGAATCCCCCTCCCCGCGCCCACGCCCGCGCCTCCCGCCGCCAAGGCCCTCCCCAAGCTGCCCCTGCCGCTCGATTGAGCCCACCCAAAAAACCGGGAACCTCATCGCTCCTCGGTTGTCAGCGCCCCGAATCACCGACCGATTCGGAGGAGCCATGTCGCACGCAGCCGCCTTGAGCCCCGCCCAAAGGGGCAAGATCCGCCGCCTCGCTCAACCCACCGAGCCCTCCGCGGGGGACGACGCGGGCGAGCTCAACGTCGTCCCGTACCTCGACATCCTGATGAACGTGATGATCTTCGTGCTCGCGAGCGTGTCGCTCTCGTTCGCCTCCACGCTCGACGTCAAAGGTGCCTTTGGCCGGCCGTCGCACGACCCCGCCTCGGCGCCGCTCAACCTCACCGTGCTGCTCAGCCGATCCGGCGCGACCTTCAAGACCTCCGGCGGATCCATCGCGCCGGGGTGCGGCGGGCTCGGGTCCGGCGTCACCGTGCCCAAGGTGGGTGAGCGGTATGACGCAGAGGCCATGAAGGCGTGCGCGCGCAAGCTCAAGGGCGAGCGCGCCGACGATCACGTGACGCTCACCGCCGATCCCGACGTGCCTTATGCGAGCGTCGTGGCGGTGATGGACGCGCTCCGCCG
>CAYTJL010000389.1:0-4372 GCA_964437785.1 uncultured Polyangiaceae bacterium | reverse complement strand
TTCTCTTTGTCGGTCTTGGCTTGTCTCGAGCTCATCTCGCCGAACACGGCGATCGAAGCTGCGGTAAGCTCTTCGCCCGAATAACCACCAACCCCCTCACTGAAGATGTTGCCTTTGAGCGCCTCTTGCATGGTCGAGAGACAAGCCGTGCAGTACGAAGCGCACACGAGCACCACGGCATCCGGCGAGGATGCCGCGAATTTTTCGCGTACAAGCTCACATTGGAAGCGAAATATTTGGAGCAAAAGCCCGGGATCGTTGGTCACCGCATTCATAATGATTCACCCGCCCTCTTCATAGCCTCCTCACAAAACCTCTGGAGCTTGTCCACTTTGAGCTCTTGGTCGCACGGCAACGCCAAGACGCGAAGCGCCTCTGGTCGCTGCTGATCAAAATCGGCGCCCAAAACACGCGCTGCCAGCAAGTAGATCACGATCGACGTCTCGAACGTAAGCCCATAACCACGCGCGCGCTCAATGAGCGTCTTCGCCTCCCGCTCGGTGAGGGGAGGGCCGGGGATCTCCTGAACGAAGGCGATCGCGCGCCGCACGAAGGCGTCGAATCGCGCGGCGGACAAAGCGTGCACCTGCGACGCACCTATTTTCATATACGAGCGACAGGCATACCGCCCGACCGTGCGCGCGTCAAAGCCATGATCGACGCGTCGCTTGGAGATGCCCCGCGAGCCGCGTACGATGCGGCGCATGTTGGACGCGCTGAACGCTGGCGAGCGCCTCTTGCTCCTCCGCCTCCTGTGCAGCTTCGCGTGGGTCGACGGCGAGGTCTCGGACGCGGAGCGGCGCTTCGTTCGCCGGCTCGTGAGCCGCTTCGATCTCGCCCCGGACGACGTGAAAGAGGTCGAGAGCTGGCTCTTGATCCCGCCCGATCCGATCGAGCCCGCGAGCGTGCCCGAGGCGCACCGGCGCGCGTTCATCGAGTCCGCGCGCGCGCTCATCTTCATGGATGGAAAGCTCGACCCCGCGGAAGAGGAGCAGTTCGAAAAGCTCCGATCGATCCTGCCGTGATCACCGACGACGTTCGGAGCGCGCTCGCGACGATCGCCGCCCACATCGAGGCCGATCCCGAGGTGGCCGCCGCGCTCGACACCGGCAGGGCGTCGGCGTTCGCGGCGCGATCGGTGCGCGTGCGCGACATCGCGGAGCGGCCTTCGATCCCGAGCGAGGTTGCGGCGGCGGCGGCGCTCGCGGGGAGCGAGATCCCTCCGCTCACCAAGACCGATGAGGGCATCACCGCGCTGAGCTCGCTCTTCTCGGATCTGATCGGGGAAGCCTTGTTGCTCCTCTGCTCGGCGAGCACGTGGCGCCGCGACATGGCGATGGCGAAGCTCCTGCGCGCGGCGAGCGCCAAGCCGCGCCTGCGGGAGCGCGCCCGCGTCGTCGCGCGCGCGCGTGTCGTCGAAGGCCCTTTGCTCGACGCGCTCTCGTGCGCGCCGCTCATCGGTACGGGCGCGGATCTCGCGCAGCCCGAGAACGCGGAGGCGCGCGCGCGGCTCGAGATCTTGCTCTGGGAGGCGGGCGCGAGCGCGACCGAGGTGCCCGAGCTGGGCCGCTGGATTTGGGGCTCGCCCGAGACGTTCGACGAGATGATCCGCGCGCCCGCGCACGGCGCGCTGCGCGGCCGCGTGCTCGCCGCGCGGTGCCTCGAGGTGAGCGCGCGCGGGATGCCTCCGTCGGCCGATCCCGAGCTCGTGGGCCACACGCTGCGCGTGCTCCAGCCGCTCCTCCTGCACCCCGAGCCGCTCGTGTGGATCCACGCGGCGCGCGCGCTCGGCAGGCTCACCGGCGTGCTCGAACAAATGGAAGGCACGCTGCTCGATTGGGTCTTCGGGCACTCGCCGATCTTGAAGCAGCGCGCGACGACCGCGTTCGCGTCGCTGCCCGCCGAGCGCCTCGCGTTCTTGTCGAGCCAGCTCGTCGCGATCTTGGAGTCGCCCGAAGAAGAAGCGTGGGTGCTCGCCGCGGTCGCGGCCGCTACGCCGTACCTCTATTTCGAGCGCAAGAAGCTCTATGACAGGCTCGCGAAGCGCGTGCTCGCGGGCGACGGCGGCGCCATCGCGGCGCGCGCGCTCGCGCGTGGGCTCGCGACCATCCACCGCCGAGGCGGCGAGGTCGCGCCCGAGATCGACGCGACGCTGCGCGATCTGCGCGACGCCGCGCGCTACGCGCGGACGTCGTCGCTCGCCGAGGCGCGGCGGTGGATCGACGTGGTCGCCATGACCGACATGATCGACGAGGCCGAGCGCGATCCGCTCGACGTCGAGCTTGGGCTCGAGAACCTCGTGCGCATCGCGGCGCAATACGACGACGAAGAGGCCGACGCGCGCGCCGCCCGCTTCGCCTCCGCGCTCGCGCGCACGCTCCACGAGGCGCGCCGGATCGCGCTCGGATCGACGCGCCAACGGCAGCGCGCGGCCGCGCTCAACGCGCTCGAATCGACGGCGCGCGCGTTCGCGTTGCGGCTGTGGAAGCCGCTCTTGATGACGCGCCCCGCGGGCGAGCCGATCGAGGAGCCCGAGCTCGACGAGACGTGGAAGACGCTCGCGCAGGCGCCCGCGGAGCTGCTCGATCTGGTCGCGGAGCGCAGGCGCAGCGGGGAGAGCGGCGGGGACGACGAGGAGGTCGATCTCGCGCTCGAAGCGCTCGCGATCAAGATCGGCGGCTACGCGCTCGACGCGTGCGGCGAGGACGGCGAGCTCGGCGCGGGGCGCGGGCAGACCGCGCACGACACGTGCATCTGGCTGCGCAAGCTCGAGGGCTTGGCCGATGGATCGCGCGATCTGCCGCCCTCGCTGGAGAGCGCGCTCTCGGCCCTCTTTTGGCGCATCGTCGACACGACGCGCGGATCGGCGCTCGGCGAGATCGACGACGTCGAGTGGCTCGGCCCGTTCGCCGCGTGGTGGGCGCTCGTCATCGACAGGCCCGCGGTGCTGGAGCAGCTCGCGACCGCGCTGCCCATGATCTCGGCCGAGGCGCTCGCGAAGTGCTGCGCCCAGGCCGAGGCGCTGCGCAACGCGATCGGCACGGCGCAGGAGGACGAGGGCTGGGTGTGGAGCGCGGAGGAGGCGCTCGTCGCGCTGCACGCGCAGGACACCGAGCTCGCGCGATCGCTCTCGGGCCTCGCGCGCGCGCTCGAGATCTTCGACGAGGCCGCGGGGCCCAAGGCGCATCTCGACGCGATGTGCGTGACGCTGGTGCACGCGGGCGACAGGCTCCAGGCCGCGCTCGCCGATCCCGTGAAGGCGCTCCACCCCGCGCTCGACGACGAGCAGATGTCGCGGATGCCCGCGACGATGAACGCGCCGCGCGTGGCGGGGCTCGTCGCGCGCGCGATCCGGGCCCGCGATCTGTCGATGCTCGACGTGTGGCTCGCGTCGCTCGGCCCCGTCGCGTCGGGCTTGCTCGAAGGCGCGGTGCGCCGCGCGATCGCGCGCACGCCGCCCCCGCCGCCCACCGCGAAGAAGCGCGAGCCCAAGGTCATCGAGGGCTACGAGCTCGTCAAGCCTTTGGGCGAAGGCGGCGTCGGCTCGGTGTGGCTCGTGCGCAAGCCCGGCGCCGATCGCCTGTTCGTGCTCAAGATCCCCAAGGCCGACGCGCTCGCGAGCGCGACCGACGTCGAGCGTGAGGGCATCCTCGCGTCGTTCGTGGAGGAGGCCAACGCGCTCGCGGGGCTCTATCACCCGAACGTCGCCAACATCATCGATCGCGGCGTGTCGCAGGGGGCGCCCTTCTTGGTGCTCGAATACTTAATCGGCGCCGATCTCCGGCAATACGCGGCGGCCAAGCCGATGACGTTGTTCGAGCTCCGCCAGGTGGTCATCGAGTCGTGCGCCGGGCTCGCGGCGCTGCACGGCGCGGGGCTCGTCCACCGCGACATCAAGCCTGCCAATCTGTGGCTCCGCCTGCCGCTCGGCGGCGGCGAGCGCTTCGACCCGGACAAGCACCGTGACCCGGGCATCGCACAACCGCTCTCCACCGTGGTCATCGACTTCGGGATGGTGCGCGCGATCCGCGTCTCGGCCGAGGCGCAGGGCCGCTTCGTCGCGGGCACGGCCGGATACATGGCGCCCGAGCAGGTGCTCGATCCGATGGTGCTCGACCCGCGATCCGACGTGTATTCGCTCGCCGCGACCATCTACAACGTGACCACGGGGCGGAGCTTCTTCGACGAGATTGAGACCCTCCGCGACAAGGTCATCGCGCACATGCGCCGAGATCCCTTTGAAGATCCCGAGCGGCTCAGGCCCTTCCCCGCCGCCGTCGCGCGCCTGCTCCGCGCGGCGACGGTAAAGGACCCTGCCTCGCGGCCTTGGCCCATGGAGCTCGCGCGCGAGTTCGCAGCGGCGATTTGACGA
>CAYTJL010000388.1:0-6569 GCA_964437785.1 uncultured Polyangiaceae bacterium | reverse complement strand
CAGGCGCCATGGCTTGCGGCGCAAAGCCACCACCGGGAGGAGCGGCAGGCGCCATGGCTTGCGGCGCAAAGCCGGCGGCGGGGGGAGCCGCTTGAGGATGATGCGGGTATCCGCCTTGTTGCGGAGCGTATCCAGGCGCCGGAGGTGCCGAAGGGCTCGCGCCGTGGGCCGGTGCTTGGCCGGGATACGCGCCCGGATAGGAGCCGGGCGGAGCGGGAGCCATCGGAGGCGCCGCGGGTTGCGCGCCCGCGATCTTCACCCTGTCTGCCTCGATGGTGGCGTGGCGGACGCCGGCGCCGAGCGTGGTCGGCGGCACGTAGGCCTGCCCCTGCGCGGCGCCGGACGGATCATTTCCGGCCGGTTTTCCCTGATCCGGGTTCACAGCGCTCCCTCGCTTTTCGAAGGTTTGAAATTCGCGGTCGAGCCGGTCAGCATCGCCTCGAACATAGTCGACCCCTGGACGAAGAGCCAGATGCAAGTCGCTCTAGCAGGCTCATGATGTCCGCTAGCCCGGACCTTCGAGCGAGCACGTCACGCGCGTGGCCTTCGCTCCCACGCGAACCGACGCCGAAGGAGCGGCATCGAAGCGCGCGCTGAGCACGACCGCCGGCCCTTTGGGCAACAGCGTTTCGACGCCCACGACGCAGAGCTTCGGCCCGCCGTCCTGCCCCTTGCCCGAGGCAAACAACGCGGCGAGGGTCAATGTTTGATCGAGGATCGCCTGCTTTTTGAGGTCGAGGACGCGCACCGCCGCGTCGACGTTGGCGACGAAGCGCGGCCCGCCCGAACAACGGCCCGCGGCGGAGACGTCGATCGCGTCGAGGCGACCGAGCGCGCGCAGCGGGCCCACGCTCGCGTTCGTGACGTCGAGGTCCCCCGCGAACACCTCCCCGCTCTGCGTCGAATACCCAACGATCAGGATCCCGGCGTCGGATCGGCCGAGCGTGAGCCGCGTGGGCGGAGACTCCGTGATCCGCGCGAGCCGCACCGCTTGCCCGTGAGCGCCGTCTTTGAAGAGCGTGACGACCCCTTGATCGGCGTCGAAGAACGCGAGCGATCCGTTCGGGCCGGCGGCCGCCGCGTGGACGCGGCTCCGCGTCGTAAACGGCGAAAACGCCGGCGCGCTCGCGCGGAGGACGCCGCGATCGACGAAGAGCAGGAGATCGAGGGGCTCGTTGCCAGCCGCGACGATCGGCGCGATCGTGCCGACGTTGCTCGAGATGTCTTTGCTTCGGACATGCACCTTGCGGAGCGCGGCCGACGGCTGGAAGGGGGGCATGACCTCAGCGGTCCAACCCCCCTCTTCCACAGCGCCGATCCCCGCCGAAGAGTCGGATCGGATCGAGATGGGCAGCGGCGGCGAAGAAGGCTTCAGCGGCTTTGCGGGCGGAGGAGGCTTTGCGGGCTTGAGAGGTGGTTTGGCGCCGGGAGCTGGCTTTGCAGGCAGAGGGGGCTTTGCGGGCTTTGCGGGCGGAGGGGGCTTTGCCGGAGCAACGGGCTTTGCCGGAGCAACGGGCTTTGCCGGTTTGACCGCCTTGACCTCGGCCCACGGGATGCGGTCCTCGGCGAGGGTGCACGTGAGGCGCAGCTGTTTTTGGCGCGCGGGCGCGGCGTCGAGGCCCGCGTCGGCGTTGTCGTTCGGGGAGCCGCCGCCCCAACCCACGCGGACGAGCCCGGATCGCACGACGCAGCCCGCGATCGAGCAGGTGGGCGTCTCGGAGGTCGCGTCGATCGAGCCCGAGGGAGGCGGCTCGATCGGCGCCCACGTCGCGCCGCCATCGGTGGTCTCGTACCAGCGATCGCCTTGTTTTCCCGAGGGAGGCGCGGCGACGCCGAGCGCGAAGCGACCGCCTTGGACGACCTCTTTCCATTCGGCTGGCGCCTTCAACACCTCGATCGCGCCGCTCGGATCCACGCGCAACCCTGCGAGGCGCCCGCCCTTTCCCTCGGACACCGGGAGCTGACGCGACGCCGGTCCGACGGGGATCGCAGGGGGAAGCGCGCGATCTTCGCCGGGGGTCGCGAGCCTGACCCAGCCGCGGAGCACGCCGCCCTCGTCCCAAAAATCGGCCTCGGGCACGTCGTACATCCCGTCGCGCGCAGGCGCGGGAGGCGCTGGAAATACGGCTCCTCCGAGCGCTTTGTCGGAGGGATCGATCCGCACGACGCGGACACCGTCGCCGATCACCGTGGGCCTGTCGGCCGCGCTCTTGTCGTTCTTGTCCTTGTCGTCGCCTCCGCTCGGCCTCTTGCCGCGCTTCGATCGGAGCTCTTCGCCGTCGCCCTCGCCATCGCGCGGCGCGTCGGCGGGCGGCTCCTTGCCGAGCACGAGCGCGGTCACGTTGCCGTCGTCGCCGATCACCCAGCGGTACAAGCGCCGCGCGGGCTCGCCCTGCAAACGTCGTTCGATCCAGCTCCCGCGCCCCGTGCGCACGCACACGCGCGCGTCGTCCTGCGCAGGCAGCTCCGACTGCGCGGGCTCGGGCGGAGGGGGCGGGGGACGCGGCGCGCCCGTCATGGGATCGAAGTCCTCCTCGCGATCGTCGCGCGGAGCCGAGCGGCCGGCGCCGAGATCCAGCGGGCTCGCGGGCGATCGCCCGCAGCGACCGTGGAACGCGAGCCGGCCTCGCGGCCCGACGATGAAGTTGCCGGCGTTCGGGAACGTGGCTTCGAGCGAGGGCTCGCCGAGCGCGTCGCCGAGGATCATCACGGCCGCGCCTCCCTCCGACGCACACGCGAGGATCGCGCTCGTCGACGCCGCCTCGGCGGGGGGCGGCGCGAGCGGGAAACAACGGCTGAAGCGATCTTCGATCCCCGTGAGATCCGCGTCGGCGATCGGCATCATGCTCTCGATCGAGAACAGCCGCAGGCCGCCGTCGCGCCCCGCGAGGAGCGCGCCGCTCGGCAGCATCACCCCCGCGGCGATCGCGCGTTCGAGGAGCGAGCTCGGGAGCGATCGGCTCGACGAGGGCAGCGATTGCAGCGCGTTTCGGTGCGGCGACGAGAGGCGAGGCGAGGGCTTGTGCTCGCCGGGTGGCTTCAAGTCGCCGGTGGATCCGAGGACGAGCCCCTTGCCGTACCACGGAGAATGGAGCGTGATTTCGCCTGCATTTTCGGAGATCGACGACACCATCGTGCCGAACGTGTCGAGCGCGTCGGTCCACGCGCCTCCGCCGTTGATGGTCGCCGCCGCGCGACCGAACCGATCGAGGCGCACCGCGCGCTGATCGTCGATCGCTACGCCGTCGGCCATCCCCGCGAACGACGCTCGCTGCGCGGTCTTCGCGCGCACGTCGATCTCGAAGACGCCCTCGCCGCCGCGCACGATCATCGTCTTGAGCCACGGTCGCACGGCCGCGATCGAGCCCACGGGCGCGATGAGGCGCATCGGTCCGAGCGGCTCGGCCGCGTGGTAGAGGTTCTTGCTCGACCAAATCAGGTAGCCGCCACCGAGGCGCGGCGGGATCGAGGCGAGGCCGCTGAGCGGCTCCTTCGACGGCGCCGAGGCTCGAACGATGCCGTTCTCGATGATCACCCGCGCGCCGCCCGCGATCGCGGGCTCGGGGCGCGGCAGCGTCTCACGTGGGGATCCGCTGTCGAAGCTGAAGGTCGATCGTTCGGTGTAGACCCAGCGCACGGGGCCTGCGCCGCGCTCCTCCGCGGGCTTGTGCGCGACGGCGCGCGCCTTCTCGGGAGCGCTGCCCGCGCATGCGCAGAGCGTGGCGAGGATCGGGAGCGCTGCGCGCAGGGTGACGGAGGCTCGCGACAAGATCACCCCGCGCGCAGGCCGAGCTCGGCGAGCAGGATCGCGAGCTTCTCTCGGCGCCGATCATCGGAGTATTTGAGCACGCAATAGCGCTCCTCTTCGGTGAGCTCGCCCCACGCCGCGGCGTCGAGCGGCGCGCCGATCTCGGTCGCGCGCGCGCTCACCTCGGCCGGCACGCGATCGGCGCTCCATGAGCCGGGATCCGCGACGTCGATCGGCTTGAGGTCCGCGCCCGCGCGCGCGGCGAAGCCCGTGAGCGCCTCGCGGTAGACCGCGATCTCGTCGCGCGAATCGACGGGGAGATGGCAGAGCGCGAGCCGCTCGTGGCGCGGCAGCGATTGCCAGCCCGCGAGCGAGATCTTGAGCCCGGCGAGATCGAGCTTGCGGCGCACCGCGAGCGGCACGCAGTCGAGCAGCTCGTGCACCTGACCTTCGAACACAAAGCGCCGGTACATACAGGGCGACCTCGGCACGACGATAGCGAGGTTCCGCCGCTCCGTCACCCGATCGAGTACGCTCGCCCGGTGCACGACCGCCGCACGCAGCGCGCCGCGGTGCTCAGGGTCCGAGGTTCGATCGCGACCGAAGAGCGCGACGATCTGGCCCGCGAAGAGCCCATGGAGATCCGGGTCGCCGGCCCGAACGAGGAGGAGGCGCCGCTCGTGGTCACGATGCGCACGCCCGGCCACGACGTCGAGCTCGCGGCGGGCTTCCTCTTCACCGAAGGGATCATCGATCGGCGCCGGGATCTCCTCGCGATCGAAGAGGGCGCGCCGATGCCGGGAGATCGCGCGCGGCTGCCCATCGCGGGCCGCGACGCGAACGTCGTGCGCGCGCGGATCGCGAAGGCGATCGACGCGGAGCGCACCGCGAGGAGCTTCTTCGCGACGTCGAGCTGCGGCGTGTGCGGCAAGGCGTCGATCGATCAAATCGAGGTGCGCGCGGGGCGCGTCACGTCGTCGCTCCGCGCGGGGCGCGCGTTGATCACGAGCCTCCCCGGCGCGCTCCGCGCGGCGCAGGAGGTCTTCGCGAAGACCGGCGGGCTCCACGCGACGGGCGTCTTCGACGAGGCCGGCGCGCTCCTGATCGCGCGCGAGGACGTGGGCCGTCACAACGCGATGGATAAGGTCGTAGGCCGGCTGTTCCTCGACGATCGGCTGCCGATCGATCGCGCGATCATCGCGGTCTCGGGCCGGCTGAGCTTCGAGCTGGTGCAGAAGATCGCGCGGGCGGGGGCGCCGATCGCGTGCGCGGTGTCCGCGCCGTCGAGCCTCGCGATCGAGGCCGCGGACAGGCTCGGCGTCACGCTCGTGGGCTTCGTCCGAGGGGAGAGCTTCAACGTGTACACGCACACCGATCGCATCGATCGTGGGCAGAGCGCGTGACATGAGCGAGCGTGACGCCGCGATCTTCCGACGGATCCGCCGCGCAGGCGCGGGCAGCTCCGCCGAGGTGTGGAGGGCCGAAGATGAAGGAGGCCGGCCCGTCGCGCTCAAGATCGCGCACGCGAGCGACGGCGCCGCGCTCGCGCGGGAGGCGCTCGTCACCGCGCTCGCGATCTCGCCGCACATCCCGGAGCTCGTGAGCTTGGGCCGCGTCGTCGTCGACGGTGAGGTCGCGCGCGAGCACCCGGAGGGAAGGCCGTTCCTCGCGTTGTCGTGGATCGAGGGCGCGCCGCTCAGCGCCGCGATCGCGCGAGGTGACGATCGCGCGCGGCTCGCGCTGCGCGTCGCGCTCGACGTGAGCGACGCGCTCGGCGCGCTGCACGCCGCGGGCTTCGCGCACGGCGACGTCAAGCCCGACAACATCGTGATCGCGGCGGACGGCTCGGCGAGCCTCGTGGATCTGGGCCTCGCGACGGACGCGCACGCGATCGCGATCGAGGGCGCGACGCCGCGCTACCTCGCGCGCGGCGATGTGGATCTCGGGGACGCGCGCGCGCGTGATCGCGCCGCGCTCGGGGCCGTGATCGCGGAGGCGGCCTCGGCCGGCGTCGCGCGCTCCGACGATCCCATCGACGCCGCGCGGCGCGCGTCGGCGCGAGGGGATCTCCCGCCTCCGATCGACGCGATCGTCGGCGCGCTGCTCGCGCGGAGCCCGAGCGCGAGGCCGAGCGAGGAGTGGGTCGCCCGCCGCGCCTCCGCCGCGCTCGCGCGCGAGGGGATCGCCGCGCTGCCCTCCGAAGATCGCGACGCGCGACGCGTGCGCGCGGCTTACCTCCGCATGCGGCGGCACGAGATCGATCGCGCGCGCGGGACGACGGGCGAGGTCGCGCCGTGGCTCGGCGAGGCGATCCAATGGGCCGCGCGCGCGTCCATGATGGCGGGTCGAGCGCAGGCCGAGAGGAGCGCGCTGCTCGGCCCGCTCGCGCCCGAGGCGATCGGGCGATGGCTCACGCTCGTGGTGGGGGCGCCCGCGTCGGGGTGGCCGCTCCGCTCCATCGCGTCCGTGAGCGAGGCGCAGATCGCGCGCGCGCTCACCGATCTCGCGCGCCGCACGCTGCCCGAGGCGTGGACGCTGCGCGACGTCGAGCGCGCGATCACCCTGGTTTCGCCGGCCGATCGCGACGATCGCGCGGAGCCCGCGATCGCGCCCGGGCCCATCGATCCCGATCGCGCGGCGAGGCTCGCGATCGCGCTGTCGTCGGTGCCGGCGGACACGATCGCGATCGAGGCGATCGAAGAGGCGGCGGACGCGCCGCCCGCGCTCGCGATCGCCGCCGCGGACGCGCTCCGCAGGCGCGGTGATCTCGGCCGCGCGAGCGCGCTCGTCACGCGCGTCGCGGTCACGCGCGCGGAGGGCG
>CAYTJL010000387.1:0-6602 GCA_964437785.1 uncultured Polyangiaceae bacterium | reverse complement strand
GCTCGACGCGATAACCGCCCACGAGGGAGCCCGGCGCGAGCCGCTTGTCGTTGGAACCTTTCACGTGGCGCTTGGGGGTTCGAGCCGAGACGGCCGCCGACAAGAGAGTAGAAGGAGACACGCTCACGCGGCGAGAGAGCGTCGAGGGCGCGCGAAGTTCCCTCCGCCTCCCTCGACGCTACACGAACGCGGGCGCCGCGGACCCCGCGCCCGAGGTCATGGCGGTAGACATCGCTGCTTGCAGTCCGAGAGCTCGTTCTTCAGCTTGAACATGGCGCTGTTGTGCTCCGCGTCCATCACTTGCAGTCGATCGTTCAGCTCCGTGATCTTCTTGCGCGCCTCCGCCAAGGCGCGGTTGCGCTCGTCGAGGACCGATTGCGCCTCGACGACCGCGTTGCGCAGGGAGACCGAAGACTCAGACAGCTCGTTCGTGACCCTCAGGTTGAGATCACGCTCGGCGACGAGCGCCGCATCTGCCTGGTTTTGAGCTGTCTTGAGCCTTTGATTCGCCAGCTCGACGCGCAGCTGAGCGTCTCGCTTGGCGGTCTCGGCGGCCACCGCAGAGCTCGCGGCGGCCATCGACTGTCTCTGCGCGGCCAACACGTCTTGTTTGGCTCGCTCGAGCTCCAAGAGCGCATCCTCCTGCGCCGCGAGCGAGTCGTTCAAGCGCCTTTGGTTACTCTGGAGATCATCACGATAAGAGCTCAGCACCAAAGATGTCTCAGCGTCCCGCCGCTCCTGCTCACGACGCCTCCTGATCTCGACGAGGAGCCACATCGAGGCGATGAGCGCCGCGAGGGTCAAGAATACGATGGTGCGCATTCGCGATCGGAGCTCGATCCTTCGTTTGGCATCGATCACGGCTTGCTCGGCCTCGACGCTGGTCTCGAGCAGCTCGCGCTCCTCGTTCGTGATGTCGTGACGATCTTTGGCCCACGCGCGCGCTCTCTCCAATGCCTTTCCGCGGAGCAAGTAATCGGCGTGGCGGCCCGCGTCGAGCCAAGCATGGAGCGCAGCGACAAAGGGCCTCTCCTGCGCGTGGCTCCGCACCCAATCTATGCCGAAGACAGTCGAGAAGATACGATTGCGCGGGATGACGTGCAGGGCGCCGTCGAGGAGCCGATCGGCGACGAGCCCGACGAGCCGGAGCGACTGCGCGGCGGGCTCGTCATCGATCCTCGGTCGCTCCCCCTTCAACACTCGCCGATAGAGCGAGAGCATCCCCGGGACGTCCTTCGCGACGCGGCTCGCGCGCGTAAAGCGCCGCTCGATGTCGGCGAGGATCTCGTCTTTGCTCCCCGAGAGGTACCTCTCTTCGACGACCCGGCGGACGACGCCCTCCCCTCGGGGCTCGTCCGGCTCGGCGAAGAGCACGTCCTCACAGACTTGTTGTGTCATCGCGGGGTGCCCTTCGGTCCACGAGAACACCTCGCGCAACATCCGCTCTGGATCTTCGAACGAAGAGAAGAGCGGGAGCGCGACGCGCAGCTCGTCGAACGTAAAGTCTTCGAGGAAGACCTGCTCCGGGATCCCCACGTTCGTGAGATCGGGGTGCGCGACGAGGTCCATGGGGTGGCTCACGCCGACGAAACAGAAGCTGAGCCTGTGGAGCGCTGGGTCGCGCGCGCGCTCTTGATATAAAGATCGGATCGCCAAAAAAAACGTGTCGCGATCGAAGGGGAGCGCGAACGTGGCGTCGATCTCGTCGAAGAAGATCACGAGCGGCGCCGGGGAGCTCTCCAAGATCACGTCGCGCAGGTACATCGTAAAGCGCTGCGCCGCGGGGAGCCCGGCGCCCTCGGGCCAACCCGCGAGCGGGATAGGCAACTTGAGGTCTCGGGCGATCTTCACCAAGATGCCGTGATACCAAGTCTCGGCGTCGGACGGTCGGTCGAGGCCGCTGAGATCGACGGCCGAGCAACGAGTCCCCTCGCGGGCGAGCGCGCGCTCCACGCGCACACGAAGGTTGGATTTCCCCACTTGGCGAGGGCCGAGGACGTACGCCGCGCCGCCGCGGCGGAGGATGCTCAAGAGCTCTTTATCGGCGCTTCGTTCGATGTAGAGCGCCCCCTCCAAGAGCATCCCGCGCCCTTGGAAGCGGGTCGGCGGCGCGGCGGGGGGGCCGCTCATTTGATCTTCCCGAGGAGCCGCGCCATCAACCCTTGAAACTGGATCGTCCCCGTGCTCCGTGGCGCCAGGAGGTCCTCCAGCGTAGTCCCCGTCGCGCACTCGTACATCGCGGAGCGGAGCAAATACGGATGCCGCTTGACCCAATCGAGGACCCTCTGCAGCTCCTCGTCCGACCAGCGCACGCGATAGAGCTCTCGCAGCTTCTTGGCGTGCTCCACGTGAAAGCCGCCAATCTGCACCTTGAGCGCGCTGTTGAGGAAGCCTGATGTGTCGGGCTGCTCCGCGAACCGCTCGGGCTCGATGCTCATCCCGAGCATGAGCCTGAGCGCCGCCCACGGCGCGCGGCTCGCGTCCTGGTTCCACGCGCGAAAGAGGCTGAAGAGCTGATCGTGAAAATCACGCGTCAAGAGCACGTGGAAGTTCTCGAGGACGAGGATTACGCGGGGAGCCGCGGGGAGCACGCGCCGCTCCATCAAGAGGCTGAGGGCTTGGCCAGGGTTGTTTGGCAGCGCGGACCAAGCCTCGTTCACCCAACCCTCGTTCCCGAGCTCGTGCGCGATGCGCCGCCCCAGCTCGAAGAGGAACACCGCGCGTGTCGCGAGATGCTCTTCCGCGACGGCGCCGATGTTGACCTCGACGATGGTCGGCTTGGGCTCCGTTTGCTGGGCTCGCTTGATAACGTGCTTGAGAAACCATGTCTTGCCATGGAGCGCCGGCCCCCATACGACCGTCGCGGGCGCGCCGTCATTCGCGAGGTTGGCGAGGACGCGCGTCTCCTCTCTCGTGCGCTCGACGTACCACCTCGGGTCATAAGCGTTCCCCGCGGGCTGCGGGACCGCCGGCTTGTGATCGTTGTCATCGCCGTTGGCGGCTGGGGCGGGGGCTTGCTTGCGGAGCACCTCGACGGGCATCGCGCGCGTGCCGTGATCGGCTTCGAGCCGCCCAAATCGGTTGTCGGGCACGATTTGCCAAGACCCCCTCATGGTCTTTACGGCGAGCCTCGGCCAGAGCCGGAGCGAGGCGCGCTCGGGCGAGACCTCGATGCGGCCTGCCGCATAACCGTGTTGGCGCAGGATCGGTTTGTTGTCGCCGGCGCTCTCCAGCCCAAAGAGCGAGCACCCTTGGCTCGAATAACGCGGCCTCGCCCCCGGGTGGAGCAGGCCGTGCGCTTGGTGGTCGTGCATGTGCCCATAGAGATGGACCGCGAAGAAGTCGATGAGGTGCGCCCCGTAGTGCTCATCGCGCGATCGGGGCTCGAGCCAATCGGGCGGGTGATGGGTGAGGAGCAGGCACACGTCACAGTCTTTAGCCCACTGCGGCCCGTTGCCCCCGCACGCGCCGTGGAACTGGCTCGTGTGGACGGCGACGCGCCCTTGATACTCCCCCCCTTCGAGCTGCAAAAAAGCCGTATTGAGGCCGACCACGCCGAAGCGGTGAGCCCCCTTGGCGATCACCGCGGAGAAATCCCCCGGCAACACCCCCGCTCGGTACCCTGCGGCGCTCGGCCGCCGAAACGGACGCTCCGGGCGAGCCCACCACGCGCTATACGGTCGAAAAACCTCGTTGATGAGCGCGCGGTACGGGCTGTCCGCCTGCGACCAAAAGGCGCGTTGCGCGCGCGGGTGATAAGCCCATTGTGAGAGCACCTCCGCCGCCGGGCTCAAAGGCTCTGCGGGGCGGATCAAATCATGATTGCCGGGGACGGCCAAGAGGACAGGGTCGGATCCGAGGGATCGAAGCCGAGCGGCGAGGGACGACAAGAGCCGGTCGAGGCTCTGGAACTCCGCCTCCGACCCGCGCTGGGTCAAGTCGCCCGTAAAGAGGACTAAGTCCCAAGGGCCGGAGAGCCGGTGGAGCAGCTCGAGATCTTCATAAAAATCGTTCTCGACGTTGGGCCAAAGGTGATCTTGATCCGTGATCCCCCTGTGGAGATCCGTCAAATGCAGCCAGCTTAATGCGCTCATCGCTCAAAGCTACAAGATCGCCCGCTCGGGGCGAAGCAAATTTTAGATGCCAAGCCGCGTCGCGAGCCTCATGGTCTCGGCGTTCTCCGGCACCTCTTCGAGGAAGCTCCGGCGAAGGTCTGGATCGGAGATGAGCGCGGCCCGATCGAGCAACCTTTGGCGCGCGCCTACGAGCCGCTCGCGGGCCACGTGGCGCCTCCCGACCGCGTCCAAATAACGAACGTACGAGAGCCGGATGAGCGACTCCCCCTCTTCGGCGCCGTCGAGGCGTTCGAGGATGTCCACGGCCTCCTTTGCGGGCGCGAACGCCTCGTCTTTGCGGCCCGCCTGGAGCAAGATGGCCGCGAGCGTGGCGAGCGCGTACGCGAGGAACGAGGGAGATCCCGAGGCCGCGGTGATGCCGGCGCGCACCTCGCGCTCGGCGGACTCCATATCTCCTTGAAGGGAGAAGATGCCCGCGAGATAAATCCTCGCCGCGGCCTCCAGCCGCTTGATGCCTTGTCGCTTACAGACCGTAATCGCGCTCTCCTCCTCGATCCGCGCTTCGTCGAGCCTGTTCATGCGAGAGAGCGCGAGCCCCAGGTTGACGCGGGCGGCGACGACGAAGTTGAGCTTCATCTGCTCGCCGACGGTGACCGCCTCGCGCAACGAGCGCTCGGCGCGCTCATAAGCACCGAGCAGCATATACGCGTTACCGATGTTCGAATGTTGATAACACGCGTTACGGACGTCACGGGCGCGCGAGAAGCTCTGGACAGCGGCCTCGACGCGGCGGAGGTACAAGGCCGGATCACCCTCGTGGAGCGACCGTTCGGCGTGGAGGAGGTTCACCCACGCGAAGATCGCGTCCCTGAGCTTGCGATCGTCGTGCTTGGGGATGAGGGCCTGAAGGGTGTCCACCAAGCCCATCAATCCCCCTCGCATCGCGACGATCGCCACCTGCGTCGCGCAGATGATGAACCATGGGCTCGCCGCCGATCCTCTATGCTTGATCAGATCGGAGGCGATCTCTTGGAGCTTGTCGCTCTTGCCCTGAAACCCACGCGCCAGCACGAGGTGCCCGAGCGCTTGAAACCACTCGTCCGTGCCGGGGCGGAGCTGGCTCATCGCCTCGATAGACTTGGCCTCCGACTCGCTGTAGCGCCCGAGCCATCGCAGCGCCTCTGCCTGGATCAACCGCAGTTGCCCGAGCACCTCGCCCAAAGCCCCCTGGCTCACCGCGATCTCGGCGTGCATGACCGCCTCGCCCAGCGCGTTGATACGGAGGGCGTGGTTCGCGTCGTCGAGGTGCCTTTGAATCTCGGGGATCGAGGGGATCGGACCGCCCTCGTGTTGACCTGCCTCCGGGTGAGGCCAAAGCGACTTGATGGCCGCGCGAGGGGGGCTTGGGGAGAGCTCCACCTCAGGCAAAATCGTATCGGCGATGCTGTCAAAATCGAGCGGGACGTCGATCTCGTGCGCCTCCGCGGGCGTCATGGCGATGCCCGCGAGCGACCGCACATGGATGCTCGCGAGGGAAGGTTGGTAGTCGAGCAGCGCGCGGAGGAACGAGCGTATCGAGTCAAAGCGCTTGGAGAGGTCCCGCTCGATGGCGCGGTGCACGATCTCGGCGAGCTTGGGGGATACCCAAGGGGCCTGCTCTTCGATGCGCGGCGCGGGCTCCGCGATGATTTGATACACGATCGGGCTGTTGGGCTTGTTGTAGAAGGGGCATTGGCCGGCGAGCATCTCGTAAAGGACGACGCCCATCGACCAAACGTCGGTGCGCTCGTCGATGTCGCCCTCTTCGAACTGCTCCGGTGACATGTAGCAGAGGGTGCCCGGCTGGCCGCCTTGGGTCGTATTGGGCGCGCCCGCGGGGAGCCCGGGAGGATCGCTGAACCCGGTCATCGTGGTGACCTTGGCGATGCCAAAATCGATGAGCTTGGGGACGATCTCCCGGTTTTGTCCCTGCGCGAGGAAGATGTTCTCGGGCTTGAGATCGCGATGGATGATCTTGGTCGCATGGACGACCACGAGCCCGCCCATGATCGGCACGAAGATGTCGAGCGCTTCGGTCGCCGTGAGCTGCTTCTTCTCGTCGAGGTGACGCCGCAAATCGCGGCCTTGGAGCAGCTCTTGAACGATGAAATAAGCGCCGTTGCGGCGCCTGCCGATGTCGTGGACGAGCACGACGTTAGGGTGGTTGAGCTTGGCCGCCGCCTGCGCCTCGTGCAAAAACCGGCGCACGATCAAGGGGTCTTCAGCCAGGTGAGGGAGCAGGAGCTTGATCGCGACACGCCTCCACATCTGCGTGTCCTCGGCCTCCCACACCTCGCCGAGCCCGCCCCTGCCCAAGCGCTGTAACAACGCGAAGCGCTGGGCGACGATGTGGCCTTGTTGCAAAATGGATAGCCCAACGCCGCTGTCGAAGGGCTGCGGCTTGTAGTCGTTCGGCATCAGCTCTTCACCCCCCAAACCGGGCGCTATTCTTTATCGAGCTTGCCGACCAGGCTCAGGTTGAAGAAC
>CAYTJL010000386.1:0-6626 GCA_964437785.1 uncultured Polyangiaceae bacterium | reverse complement strand
TCGGCCTCGGCCGCGACGCGATCGGCGGACTCGGGCCTGTCCGACGGATCTTTCTGCAAGAGCGCGAGGCAGAGGTCTTCGAGGAGCAGCGGGCAGCCGGGCAGGAGCACGCGCGGCGACTTGGGCGCGCGCGTCTGCGTCGCGAGGATCACGCCGAGCAGCGAGGGCGCTTCGAACGGGTGCTCGCCGGTCAAGATCTCGTAGAGCACCACGCCGAGCGCGAAGAGATCCGCGCGGTGATCGACGCGCGCGCGATCGCCGCGGATCTGCTCGGGCGCGATGTACCCGGGCGTGCCCGAGAGGCCGCTCGGCTCAGGGCCGGACGCGCGCGGCTTGGGCCCGGGCTCGATCGACTCCGCGCTCGTGTCGCCGAACGCGGCGACCTTCGCGTTGCCCCAATCGGCCAAGTACACCTCGCCGAAATCGCCGAGCAGGATGTTCTCGGGCTTGATGTCGCGATGGAGGATGCCCCGCCGGTGCGCGTACGCGAGCGCGCGCGAGATCTGCACGAACGCGCCGATGAGCCTCACGAGCGGCCATTGCTTGCGGAGCTCTTCGCTCGCCAGCACGTCTTGCAAGCTCTGCCGCTTGACGACGCGCATCGTGTAATAAGGTTTGCCGTTGGGCAGCGTGCCGATGTCGTAAATGGGGACGACGTTCGGGTGCTCGAGCTCGGCCGTGATCTTCGCTTCGGCGAGGAAGCGCTCCTCCGCGCCGACCTGATGCTCGGCGCCTTCTTTGAGCGTCTTCAGCGCGACGACACGGCCGATGCCGCGATCGAGCGCGCGGAGCACGCGACCGATGCCTCCGGTGCCGATCTCTTCGAGCAGCTCGTAACGTGACTCGTCGATGCCGCCCGACGAGGGAGGCGGCAAGCTCGTCTTGGTCGCGGCGGCCGGCGGTTCGTCCCAGCTGTCGAAATCGCCTTCGGGACGCGAGGTCTGCACGTCGTGGACGATCTGCGCGACCTGCTCGGTGGTGAGGAACCCGTCGAACACGTCCCAGACCGACGTGGCGAGGCCTTTGGACCAACGCGCCGCGCAGTCCCACGCGGCGTCATGCGACAAAAATCCTCGCTCGACCGCGCGAACAGCGACGGCTTTGACGAGCCCAGATCCAAGCAGGCTCAGCCTCACGATCGCTCCACGTTATGCGCGCTACGCACGGGAGAGCGATGATCGCACTTTTTCGGGCGTGTCATCACTTCTCCGAAGGCGAGGGCCTCAGAGAGGGATGTTCCCGTGCTTCTTGGGGGGGTTTTTGTCGCGCTTGTCGCGGAGCAGGTCGAGCGCGCGGGCGAGCCGAATCCTCACCATGCGAGGCGCGATGACCTCGTCAACAAAGCCCAGCTCGGCCGCTTTGTAGGGGTTCGCGAACGTGGCTTTGTACTCCTCGACGAAGCGCGACTTGGCCGCGACCGGGTCGTCGGCCGACGCGATCTCTTTTTTATAAACGATGTTGACGGCGCCGTCGGGGCCCATCACGGCGATCTCGGCGGTGGGGAACGCGAGGTTATAGTCCGTGCGAAGGTGCTTGGACGACATGACGTCGTACGCGCCTCCGTACGCCTTGCGCGTGATCACCGTCATCTTGGGGACGGTCGCTTCGGCGAACGCATAAAGGAGCTTCGCGCCGTGCGTGATGATGCCGCCGTACTCCTGATCGGTGCCGGGCAGGAAGCCGGGCACGTCGACGAACGTGACGAGCGGGATGTTGAAGCAATCACAGAAGCGCACGAAGCGCGCGGCCTTGATGCTCGCGTCGATGTCGAGGCAGCCCGCGAGCACCTGCGGTTGGTTCGCGACGACGCCGATGGGCCGGCCGCCGATGCGCGCGAAGCCCACCACGATGTTCTTGGCCCAGCGCTCGTGGATCTCGAAGAGCCGGCCGCCGTCGACGACGGCGCGCACAACGTTCTTGATGTCGTAGGGCTTCGACGGATCGGGCGGGATCATGCCGTCGAGCTCGGGCACCTCGCGATCGATCGGATCGGTGACGGGGAGCGACGGCGGGTCCTCCGTGTTGTTCGACGGCAAATACGACATGAGCTCGCGGAGCGCGGCGAGCGCTGTGCGATCGTCGGGCGCGGTGAGGTGACAGACGCCGCTCTTGCTCGCGTGCGTGGCCGCGCCGCCGAGCGTCTCTTTGTCGACCTCTTCGTTCGTCACCGCTTTGATGACGTCGGGCCCGGTGATGAACATGTAGCTCGTGCGCTCGACCATCATGATGAAGTCGGTGATCGCAGGCGAATACACGGCGCCGCCCGCGCACGGCCCCATGATGCAGCTCACCTGCGGGACCACGCCGCTCGTCAGCGTGTTGCGGAGGAAGATGTCGGCGTAGCCCGCGAGCGACTCGACGCCCTCTTGGATGCGCGCGCCGCCCGAGTCGTTGAGGCCGATCACGGGCGCGCCGATGCGCACCGCGAGGTCCATCACCTTGCAGATCTTCTGCGCGTACGCAGACGAGAGCGATCCGCCGAAGACCGTGAAATCCTGGGCGAACACGACGACCTTGCGACCGTCGATGGTGCCCCATCCGGTGACGACGCCGTCGCCGAGCACCTTCTGCTTGTCCATGTCGAAGTCGGTGCAGCGGTGGACGACGAAGCGATCGAGCTCGACGAACGAGCCCGGATCCAGGAGCAGATCGACGCGCTCGCGCGCGGTGAGCTTGCCCGCCTCGTGTTGCTTGGCCACGCGCGCGGCGCCGCCGCCTTCGAGCGAGAGTCGGTTCATCGCGTCGAGCCGTGCCAGAGGCGACGGGCTCGACTTGGGAGAAGAGGTCTCGGACATGGCGCCGGCCCTACCACGTGGGGGCGCGCGCCGCGATAGGCGCCCCGAGCACCGAGGGGCCGCCGCTGTAGACGACCGCATCGAGCAGCGCGTCGTCGGGCACGAGCATCAGCTCGGGCGCGCTCCGATCGATCGCGACGATCGCGCCCGGATCGTCGAAGCCGCACGCGATCGCGCCTTCGATCGATCCGTAGCGCCACAGCTCCTCGGCGGGCGAGCGGCCTTCACCCGCTTTGATGACGCAGCGCTTGAGCGTGCGGAGGCGCTCGCCGTAGTCGATGGATCGCAGGTCTTCGAGCGGGTGCGTCATCACGTGGCTGTCGATGCCCGCGCAGATGCGCGCGCCCGCCGCGACGAGCGCGCCCACGTCGGGCAGGCCGTCGCCCAGGTCGCGCTCGGTGGTCGGGCACAAGCACGCGAACGCGCGCGCTTCGCCCATGAGGCGCGCCTCGTGCGCGAGCAGGTGGGTCGCGTGCACCGCGACGAAGCGCGGGCCGAGCAGGCCTTTGTCGGCGCAGAGCTCCATGGGCCGCTTGCCCGTCTCGCCGAGGCACGCGTCGATCTCGGCGGGCTGCTCGGCCACGTGCATGTGGAGGGGCATCGATCGTCGCGCCGCGAATTCGGCGATGGACGCGAGCCATTCGGGCGGCACCGCGCGCACGCTGTGGGGCGCGACCCCGATGCGCACGTCGGCGGCGCCGCGATACCGCGATGCGAGCGCGTCCACGTCGGCGAGCGCGCGATCGAGCGACGCGTCCGAGAAGCGTCTTTGCGCGCCTTCGGGCGGCCTTCCCGCGCCCGCGCGCGCGTAGATCACGCGGAGCAGCGCGATGCGGAGGCCCGCGTCGCGCGCGGCGCGGATGACCGCGTCGGCGAGGAGCGTGCGCTCTTCATAGGGCTCGCCGTCCGGCGCGTGGTGCACGTAGTGAAACTCGCCGACCGTGTGGACGCCCGCGCGCCGGAGCTCGCGGTACGCGACGAGCGAGATGGCGTAGATGGACTCCGGCGTGAGCGACGCGGCGAGCGCGTACATCGCGGTCCGCCACGACCAGAAATCGTCGGTGCCCGAAGGCCCGGGCCGCTGCGCGCCGCCGCGCAGCGCGCGCTGAAAAGCGTGGGAGTGTGCGGTCGCGAGGGCGGGGAGGTCCATCCCGAGCCTCACTCGACCGGCAGCACCAGGAGCGGAGACAAGTGACGGAGCTTGAGGTGCTCCCACGCGTCGTCCTCGACCGCGAAGCCCCTCGCGCCGTCGTCGCGCACGTGGGCCATCACCGCGCGGAAGAACGGAGGGTCGGGCTGGGCCACCGCGATGATCGCCTTTTTGTCGGTGGGCGCGGGCGAGAGCGGCCTGTCCGCGCGCGTCTTGCGGGTGTCGGCGACGAGCGTGATCTCGTCCATGCGCGCGGTGAAGTGAGGGCCGCCGTCGAACGGGTCGACGCGGTGGGCGTAGCGGAAGCCGATGCGCCGCAGGAGCTTCTCGACCCCACGCGTCTGGGCGCCGACCTTGCCGATGACGCCTTGTGCGGCTTTGGGCAGCACGGAGGCGTAAATCACGCCTTCGGGGAAGAGGGCTTTGATGAACTCCTTGTTGCGCTTCGAGAGCTTGTCGGCGTCGGCGTAGCTCATGTCGGTGAAGTGCCGGCCGACGGCCTCCCAGAGATGGCTCGTGCCGTCGGGCTCCAGCGGGGGCATGAGCTCGGCCAAGATCTCTTCTTGGAAGAGCGGCGCGTTGGCCGATAGGTACATGAAGCGCACGTACGAGATCATGGTGCCGAGCCGCTCGGGCCGGAGGCGATACTCCGGCATCAGCACGAGGCCGCCGATCTCGGTAGGGCCTTTGTACGAGTAGCCGATTCGAAGCACCGTGTGGTGAAAGTGCTTGTCGATGGTCGACGAATACTTCTCTTCGTCGAGGACGTCGAAATAGATGTAGGGCACGCCCCGCCGGCCGAGCTGGGCGATGATCATCGATGTGCCCACGATGTGGGCCTTCTCCAAATCGACCAGCGCAAACACGTATTGGCGGAGGCGTGGATCGGTGATTTGCCCGGTGAAGCTCCGATGGCTCGTGTCGACGATCTCTTCGATGGTGGCGCGGTCGTCCGGCAGGTTGACCGAGTTGAGGTGGCGCGCCACGTGGAGGAGCTGCTCCTCGTCGCCGGGGCCGACCGCGCGAATTTCGAAAGGGACCATGACAGGCCGAGGCTACCCCGGAACAAGCACGGAGACGATCTATTTCAACGGCGATCGCGGCCCGAACGAAGCATGGATGCGCGGGCTCAGCCGCTTATGAGCCCATCAAATTCGCCTGCCCCGCCGGGGAGACTTGGCCCGTCTCGGGGAACCACGAGCGAGGCGCCTTACGGATGTTGTGCTCTTGGACGAAGCGCGTGAACATATCGAACCACTCGAGCCCGGGCAGCTCACGCACCTTCTGATCGATTCGCTGGCCCGCTTGGCCGTCCATCCCGTCGAACAAAAAGCTGATCGCGTGGCACACCTCGGACTTGGGCGACATCCCATCTCCCACCGGCGTCCAACCCACCTTGAGCGCCCACGTGGCGAGCTGTTGTGTGGCCCTGGACGCGGCGAGCCGGCGCCTCGCGTGCTCCTTGTAGAAGGCGAAGTGCCGCAGCTCCTGCTTCATGATGCGTTGACAAATGACGTTGAGGACCGGGTGATTGACCCGCTCGATGAGGGCTTGATACGCCGTGTAGGTCGTAAACTCCTGCACCGTCCCCCAAACCATGTGCACCGCCGGCCACCCCTCGGGGAACACGCGTGAGAGCACCGTTTGGCTGATCTCGTCGATACGCTCGCCCGCTCCTCGCTTGAGGAACATCTCGGTCCGAAAGTCGGTCGCGACCTCTTCGCCGTACGCCTCCAGGAACTTGCGGAACGCGCGGCCGTGGAACTCCTCCTCGTACATCCACACGCAGATGAACGGCGCGAGCTCGGGCTCGGAGATCGACGCCCGCGTCTTCATGAGCGCCTTGGTGTAGAAGAACGTAGAGCCCTCGGTCTTGAGGAAGTAGCGGAGCGTGCGGAGCGCCTCCGGCGTGACGGGGTGCTTGGGGACCTCGCTCCAATCGATGTCCGAAAGGTCGAGCTTGCCCGACGCCTCCATGAACCGATCAATGTTGAAGTGCTCCGTCGCCACCCTAGCTTCCATGGTCCCCGTCTATCACGAAACTACGCTCCGTTGCGCGACTCGGCTGCATGGATAAATCAATGAGGGAAGCTGCGTAATTTGCTTCGCGACTCAGGACGCGAGTCGATGACTACGTACGTCAGCGACGTCTGTTGCGGGGAGTCACAGCTCGGAGCACTTCGAGACTTCGGCGATGGTCTTGGCTTTGAGCAGGCAGTCGACCTCACGCGCGTCGACGCGACGGCCGAGCAGCTCCTTCTTGCACTCGGCCGCCCAGTCGGTGCCGAGCCGCTCACCCTCGCTCTTGATGGCGCCGTTCGCCCGATCGGCGGCGGGCCCGTCGGGCGGAGCCGCGCCCTTGGCCTCGGTCGCCCACACCTCGCGCAGGTGATCGCCGATCTGCTTGCAGTCCTCGTCGCTCATCGTCCTGCCGCAGCCGGCGGCGGCGGCGAGCGCGATCACGAGCGAGGCCTGAGCGACACGAACCAGCACGGCCCGCATCATAGCGATCGAAACCTTTAGCTGTCGATGAAGCTCTTGAGCTGCTTCGAGCGGCTCGGGTGGCGCAGCTTGCGGAGCGCCTTGGCCTCGATTTGGCGGATGCGCTCGCGGGTGACCTCGAAGTCCTGACCCACCTCTTCGAGCGTGTGGTCGCTCTTCTCGCCGATGCCGAAGCGCAT
>CAYTJL010000385.1:0-6628 GCA_964437785.1 uncultured Polyangiaceae bacterium | reverse complement strand
CCGTCAGTTGATGCCGACGCAGAGGATCTTGGCGTCGGCGGCGTCTTTGTTGTTGCCGTCGTTGCACTCGGCGATGAGGTTGTCCGGGTCGACGATGCCATAGACCAAGATGGAGAGGTTCGCCGGGAAGTTGGGCAGCGTCATGGTGAAGGACACGCTCTGTCCGGGATCGATGGGCCCAGGCACGTTGGTCTCCAAGAGCACCACCCCACCTTGGTTGGGATCACCCGCGAAATACCGGACGATCACGTTGCTCGCCGGCGCGGACCCGTCGTTCACCACGGTGGTGTCGACCGTGGGGTTGGGGCAAGGCAGGTTGTTCACGCCCCCGAGCACGAGGCGCAGATCCGGCCGGAGCATGCCGGGGTCGACAGGCACCGTGAGCTCGTTGTTCATCTCGTTGCACTCACGCTCTTTGTTGGCCTCGTCCACCACGACGCGGACCGTGTCGGGGAGCACCATCGGCGCGTTGCTGAAGGCGTTGTAGCTCACCGTGATGATGGTCGACGTCTTGGGCTCCAAGCTGTTTTGGAGCGTGAAGGTGAGCGGCGTCATCATCATGTCGGCGTAGAGCGGCTCTTGCAGCGCCGGGTTTTGCCACTCACCATAAAACGTCAGGACGACGCCCGGCCCCACGCGGAGGTCGCCGAGGTTGTCGATCTGCACCGCGATGTCGAGGTTCTGCGAGAGCTGCCCGCACGTCGCGTCGGGCGACGAGACCTGAACCCCCTTCACCGTGAGATCGGGCGCCACGTTGTAGTTGCGCGGGTTGGACCGGAACGTGTTGTACGAGCGGCCGTTGTAGCTCTTCCAGCTCTCGGGCTCTTTCACGGGGATTCCGCCGCCCTCGGTCACGTTGGTGACGTGATAGGCGTGCTGGTTCCAAATGCGCCTCGCCGACACCCAGCTGTCGCTCACGTCGCCCCACACCCCGATGCCGTTCGGATAGTCCGATCCAGCCGAGCACGCGCCGGGAGCGTCGTTGTTGGAGATAAAGACGATCTCGGCGTTGCCGTCGTTGTCGACGTCGGCGATGGCGGGGTTCTCGATGCGCGTGCGGCTCGGCGAGTTGTGCTTGAAGAGCACCGCGCCGGTCGTCCCGTCGTAGATGCGGAAATAACACTCGTCGTTGTACGTCACCTCGGCCGCGCCGTCGCCGTTGAAGTCGAACACGCTCGACGAGGTGACTTGGCTGGAGTTGTCCTCGGTGGTCCGCATCCACCCGTTGTGCAGGCACGTGCAGGCCCCTTGGATCTTGTTGCACACGGCGCCCATCGCACAATCCATGTCGGTCGTGCACGCGCCGCCGGGCGCGCGCGCGGGGTTGCCTTGAAGGCCGTTGATCCCGTCGACGAACGAGGTCGGCCACGTGGGGCACGCGGGGAGCACCGGATCTTGAAGATCGATGAGCACGTAGTTCGCGCCGAACGCCGTGCCGATCTCGGGGAAGCCGTCGCCGTCGAAGTCATCGACGTTGGGCGCGCCGCCGTTGAGCCCGACGTTCAAGTTGATGAAGCGGCGCATCAAGCCCGTCTCGCCGTTCAAGATCAACAGATATCCTTCGTTGATGAGCACCACCTCGGCCTTGCCGTCGAGCGGGTTCGTGGGCCCAGGGGCGATGGTCTCGTCGGCGCCGAGCACGTCCGCGATGGCGCAGAACCCATCGCGCTGCGCGTTGGGGATGGGCGTCATCGTCCCTGCGTTGACGGTCTGCCCGTCCCACACGACCGTGAGCTGGCCCAGACAGAAGGGATCCATCGCGCCCACCGGGCAGTCCGCGATCTTGGTCACGCCCGCGGGCGGCGTAGGCATTCCATAGACGCTCGACCCTGCGATGATCTCCAATTTGCTGTCGCCCGCGACGTTGGCGACGCACGACACCGGGCCTTGCCCTTGGCTGCCGTTCATCAAACTGCCGCTGAAGCGATCGACGAACACGAGCTTGTTGTTCACGTCGTGGCCGACGGTGAACACGTGTCGTCCTACGATGATCTCGGCGAAGCCTTGGTTATCGACGTTGGCGATGGCGACGGCAGGATCGTTGTAGCCGGTCCATTGATTGGCGATCTGGGTGATGAGCACGCCGTGGTTGTCCAAGATCATGAGCCCCGAGGTCTCGGTCGGCACCACGATCTCGGGGACGCCGTCGCCGTCGAGGTCGCCGACGGCGAGCGAAGCGGTGGAGTTGCCGATGCCGTCCGCGCACGCATACGGCATGTTGAGCGGGTCGCCCTCGTGCCAGACCGCGGCCCCGGTCATCGCGAAGTAGTCTTTGCCCTTGTTGGGCCCGCCGCCGTGGATGGCGCGGACGATGCCATTTTGGCTGATGTCCACGCCGCAATACGTCATGAAGACGATCTCGGGGAAATCGAGCTCGTTGATGAGGCCATCACCGTTGTCGTCGTCGAGGTTCGCGACAACGGGGGTGACGCTCGACTGCGCCGAGAGCGGGAACGGCGCGTTGACGGCGCTCACGTTGGCGAGCCCGGTGCCGCCCCATTGGATCTCGTTTTGAGGGAGCGCGTTGCCGAAGGCGACGGGCGCCAGCGTGCACGTGGGGGCTTTGCCCGTGCCCGTGCATTTGCCGACCTCACACGCGGTGAACGAGGGGCAGTCCCAATCGTCCTCGCAGCTGCAGAAGGCGTCGCCCATGGCGTTGTCGACGCAGGCGCTCATGAAGTACGACGTGCTCCCGCAGGCGTATTTGAGGCTCTGTCCGCCGCCGTTCGGGGAGCACTCGTAGAGGTCGTTGCCCAAGCACGTCCTGGACCCCGCCGCGCAGACGTCGGGCACGCAGAGGACGCCGTTGCAATAGTCGGACGGGGCGCACTCGACGTCGCTCGTACACGAGATGTCTTTGCAGATGGCGCCGCCGCCCGGCGTGGGCGAGCAGACCTCGGTGGGGCCGCAGTTGAGATCCGCACACGTGTTGTTGACGCACGTGCCTTGGCCGTTGATCGGCGCGCAGTGTTGATCGGGCGGGCACTGGATCCCGATGCACACGTCCGCGTCCGAAGGGGAGTCGTCGGGGCCGCCGTCAATTACGAAGATGTCGCCGCCGTGGCCGCCCTGCGCGCCGTGGCCGCCCGAGCCCGAGCTCGTCGTGGACGCGCCCGTGCCCGAGCTCGTCGTCTCGCCTCCTCCGCCGCACGCAGGGGCCAGCGCGAGAGGGACAGTGAGGAGGATCCACGCGGCGAGCGGTCGTCTCATTGATGTGCTCCCAAGGACAGAAGTCGAAGCCTCACGATACACGAGAGCGCCGCGCGAGCGCGAGGGGCTTTTAAGCAATGGGGCTATTGCCCCTGCGTAACGCCGCTGCAGAACTTGCCGCCCCCCACCCCAAACGCTGCTTTGAGCTTGCAGAGCCTCACCGCGCGCTGCGTGAGATCGGCGCCGCCCACGAGCAACGCGCGTTTGGCCGTGTCGTCCGCGCGCCTCGCCACCACCTGTTTGGCCGAGCTCGGGAGCGCGTCTTTTTGCTTGATGAGCGCGGCGGCCACGAGATCCGAAGGATCGCTGTTGGCCCAGCGCGAAGGCCGCGCGAGCACCGCCTTCTCGAACACGTCGAGGATCGCCGCGCCGCCGGGCGTGCCCTGACACGGGAGCTTGACGGACAAAGGCCCATAATCGGCGCTGTCGAGCGCGCCTTTGGCGATGCGCGCCAGGAGATCCATCGATCCTCCGACGACGACCGCGTCCGCGTCGTCGAGCTTGCCCGAGGCCACCTTCTCGGCGAGCGCCGCGCATTTGTCGGCGCGCTCTTGTCGGATCTTCGCCTCGGCCTCGGCGCGCTCTTTGGCCTCGCGCTCTTTGGCGAGCGCCTCGGCGCGGGCCTCCTCGGCGACGCCGCACGCGGTCTCGGCGGCGCGGATCTTCTTCTGTTGATCCCCCGACGCGCGGCCGCGATCGCCGTCCGCGATCGCGCGCGCGGCGCAGGGGTCTTTGGACGCGAGCGCCTCGTCGATCCGCGCGCGCGCGGCGCGCACCCAGAGGCCGACGCCGAGCGATCCGAGGACGACGACGAGCAGCGCGGCGCCCGCGCCGATCTGCTTGATTTGCCGGCGGCGATAGGCTTTTGCGAGCACGTCTCCCTGCTCGAGCCTCACCTCGCAGTCGGCGATCATGTCTTGCCAGCGCGTGACCTCGACCGCGAGCGCGGCGAGCGGCTCGGAGAGCGGGCGATCGCGCGAGACCTTTTTGGAGAGGCGCTCCAAGCACAAACCGAGATCGGGAGAGCGACCGTCCGCGGTGAGATCCGCGACGCCTTGCATGAAGCCGCCGAGCCCGCCCGCGTGCATCTGCCACGCCTGCGTCGCGTGCTGTTGGCAGAGGCCGATGCGCTGCGCGAGCGCGCGGAGCTCGGCCATCGGGAGGAGCGCTTCGACGTCGCGCGGCTCCGCGCCCACCTCGCGCGCGGCCGCGGCGACGCCGAGGCCCACGCCGCCCAAGAAGCTGTCGGGCGTGATCTCGCGCAGCGCCTCGGGCACGCGCGAGCCGAGGACGAGCCCGCCCGCGAAGTTCACGGGGCCGAGCGCGCCGTGCTTGAAGGCCCGCACGAGCTTCTTGGAGGACATGACCCATCCCCTACGTATCGTGAACCGCGCGCGGGCTCAACGATCGAGAGAGCGCGCGCTCTCGGGCCGCCGGGCCACGCTCGCGGCGCGGATGAGCGCGTCGTAGTGCGCTTCGACGGGCGCGAGATCCAAGCCGCTCACGAACGAAGAGAACGCGAAGAACGGCAGGAGCGTGTCCCATCGCGCGAGCCACCGAGGGCGATCGGGCGGGCGCGTGACGAGCCCCTCGGCGCGCAGCTCGGCGAGGATCGCGATGTCGTCGAGGGCGAGCCTGCCCGCGACGATGAGCTCCACTTCGTCGCGAAAACCGCCGCGGATCACGGCCGCGAGGAACGCGTACACCTCGAGCAAGCCCGCGAGGTAGACCGCGTCTTTGGTGAACGGCGCGCCGCCGCTCACGAGCCCTCCGCGGCACACGCGCTGCGCGTCGAAATACGCGTCGCGCGGGGCCGCGCCGCCGCTCACGAGGAAGCGATAGAGATCGAGGAAGCCCGCGCCGTCCTCGGCCATCGCCACGAGGCGCACGCGGTTCGCGAGCCTCCGCAGGCGCTCTTCGGCGAGCACGTGCTCGTAGAGCTCCGCGAAGATCGCGAGGCCCTCTTGGCAGCGCGTGGTGCGCGGGCCGCCCGACTTGAGGAACGTCGCGATCGGCTGGCGCGCGCCGTTGTGCGCGCTGAGCGCGTGGGTCTCGATCTCGTGGTGATAAAGGCCCTCGGCCTCCCACCGCGCGAACGTCGCGTCGGGCCGCACGCGCACGCGGCTCATCCCCGCGACGACCTTGGCGGTCGCGCGATCGTCGAGCACGACCTCGATGGCGAGCGAGGGCCTCTGCTCCTCGATGCGCGCGCGGAGCAGCTCGACCATCGCGGGCGCGTCGAGCAAAGGCTCCTCGGGATCTTCGGCCTCGTCCCAGCCGTGCACGGCGAGGCGGCGGATCAGGTGATCGGCGAGATCGACGTTGCGGAGCGGGCCGCCGAAGAACGGTGTCTTGGAGCTGCCATAGAGCTCGACCGAGATCGCGTGAAAGCGCCGCGTGCCGATCGCGAGCATCAGCTCGTGGCCGTCGATCTGCGAAGAGACCACGCGGCGCAGGTACGCGGCGAGCGCGTCGTCGCCGTCGATCGAGGCCAAAATCGCGCGCAGCGAGGCCACGTGGCGGTTCAGCCCGTCGCGATCGATCGCGTACGCGACGACCGGCTCCTCGTCGCCGTTGCTCGCAAAAAACCGCTCTTCGACCGCGCGCGGCCAAGCGATCTCTTCGAGGAGCTTGCCTTTGCCCTTCTGCGCGGCGAGCGCCCGGCTCACGGAGCCGAGCCGCGCGCGCCTCTCGTCGTGCGCCGAGGTCACGCGCGGACGATACCGCGCCTCGTGCCTCGTTGTTGTACCTTTCGTCGCGCAATGAGAGATCGCGCGGCGCTCTTCACCCTCGCTCTTCTGCTCTCGTCCGAGGCCGGCTGCCGGCGCGCGGTGACGCTCGCGTCGCAGGGCGCGATCGGCGGTGGCGCGCTCGCCGTCGCGGAGAGCGTGAAGGGGATCGACGACGAGGCCCCCTCCGCGGCGCGCGACGACGCGGAGGACGAGCGCGCGATCGTCCGCGCGCGCAGGCTCACGCTCCGATCGCTCGCCGACGATCCCTCGCTGCGCCCGCTGGTGCCTTTGGCGCAGGCGCACATCGGAGAGGGCGCGGTGAAGGTTCAGGTGTTGAGCATGCCCGGCGATCGCCGGGCCGTGCTCGTTCAAGGGAGCGACGCGGATCGCCCGTTCCTGGGCGTGCTCGACGGCGCGGGAGCGGTGCTCTGGAGCAAGGATAAACCGCTCGCGGGCATCCGCCCGGGATCGACCGAGCTCACGATCGTGTCGGGCAAGCGCGGCGACGTGATGCTCGCGTGGTACGACAAGCCGACGCGCTACGTGGCGCTGCGGCGCTGGGACGCGCTCGGCCACGCGATCGGGGACTTTTCGCTCTTGGAGGTGGAGTCGTGCGAGGCCGTGAGCGCGCTCTATTGGCCCTCGCGCGGGGTCGTGGTCGCCGCGTCCACGCCGGGCGCGGCGAG
>CAYTJL010000384.1:0-6702 GCA_964437785.1 uncultured Polyangiaceae bacterium | reverse complement strand
GCGTGCGCGACAAGTTGAGCCCCAACGCCGCCCTCCGCCGCGCCGTGTAACGCAGCGTGATCCCTGGTCGGACCCGCACGAAAAATCCTGTCGATGCAGAAGAGCCCGGTACTAGAGTGCCCGCTCGATGAAGCCGCTCGTCTCGCCGGAGCTCGACGCATACGTTCACGCGCACACCCGCGCCCGCCCCGCCCTCTTCGACGAATTACGCGAGGTGACCTATGCCTCGATGCACAGCCCGCAAATGCAGGTCGGGCGCGTCGAAGGCGCCCTCCTCAAGATGCTCGTCGCGCTCATGGGCGCGCGGCGCATCATCGAGGTGGGCACGTTCACCGGGTTCTCCGCGCTCAGCATGGCCGAGGCCCTGCCCGACGACGGCACGCTCATCACGTGCGACATCGATCCCGAAGCCACGCGCGTCGCGCAGTCGTTCTTCGATCGATCCCCGCACGGCAAGAAGATCCACATCCGGCTCGGCGACGCGCTCACCACCATCCGATCGCTGCCCGACGATCCCCCGTTCGACGTCGTCTTCCTCGACGCCGACAAAGAGCGCTACGTCGCCTACTACGAGGCCCTCCTCCCCAAGCTCCGGCGCGGCGGCCTCGTCATCGCCGACAACACGTTGTGGAGCGGCCGCGTGCTCGATCCGCAGGCCGACAGCGATCGCGCGCTCGTCGCGTACAACCGCCACGTCACCGACGATCCGCGCGTCGAGAACGTCCTGCTCGCGGTGCGCGACGGCATCATGCTCGCGAGGAAGCTCTAAGAGAGCCAGCTTCTGATAAGGTCAAGCGCGATGTTGGGCCGCGCCCTCGCCATCGCCCTCAACACGTACCGTGAGTCGGTCCGCGCGCGCATCCTGCTCGGGCTCGCGTGCGTCGCGTTCGCGGCCTCGCTCTACGCGATCGTCGTCGGCGCCTTCACGCTCAAGAACGCGCCGCGCGTCGCGAGCGACCTCGGATCCGCCGTGCTCTCGCTCTTCAGCGTCGCGGTCGCGATCTTGATCGGCGCGACCTCGCTCCACCGCGAGCTCGAACAAAAGACCATCTTCCCCATCCTCGCGCGACCCATCCGCCGCGGCGAATACCTCGCGGGCAAGTACCTCGGCACCCTGCTCACCATCGCCGTGTTCATCATGGCCGACGCAGGGCTCGTGCTCCTCATCAGCGCAGGGCTCGGCGGGCGCAGCGCCGCGCTCGTGATCGGCACCGGCCTCGCCATCACCGCGGCCCTCGCGGGCGCGTCCGTCAAATGGCCGAGCGCGCGCACGTTCGGGCCCATTCCATGGTCCGTCGCGGTGCTCGTCGCGGGCATCGTCCTCTCGGGCGTCGCGCCCGAAGAGCGGCGCGTGGTGCTCGCGTCCGCGACGCTCGCGCTCTTCGAGGTCGCCATCATCGCCGCGATCGCCACGCTCTTCTCGTCGTTCTCCACGCCGTTCCTCTCGGCGCTCTTCACCCTCGGCGTGTTCTTCATCGGCCGATCCGCCGACGCGCTCGCGCGCTTCCCCATCAAGTACTTTGGGCGCGCGGTGCGCGACATGGGCGTCGTGTTCTCGAAGATCGTGCCCAACCTCCACGTGTACGTGCCGCCTCGTCCGCTGCTCACCGGCGAGGTCGCGGGCACGCCGCTGCTGCCGTACATCGCGATGGCCGCCGTCGCGTCGATCGGGTGGTCGCTCGGGCTGCTCACGGTCGCGACGTTTATCTTCAAGCGCAGGGATTTTTTGTGAGGCCGCGCGTCGCGCTCGCTGCGATCACGCTCGCGGGGTGCGGGCTCTACCCGGACAGCGGGCTCGTCATCCCACCGGGCGACGGCGTCCGCGACTTCGGCCCCTCGGAGCCCATCGAGATCTGCATCGGCACCGCGAGGCTCGTCGCGCGCGCGACCGACGCGCAGGCCAACGCGGTGTGCGTGCTCGAAGGGCAGCCCGAGGTCGCGTGCTCGTCCGACCTCGACTGCGACGGCATCGAGCGCTGCGTGTGCGGGCGGTGCATCGTCGAGCCGTGCGCGGGCGCGTCCGCGTGCAGCGACGGCCAGGTGTGCCGCGACAAGCGTTGCACCACGCCGTGCTCATCCGACGCCGAGTGCGACGCGAACGAGCGCTGCAACGCGGGCGGGTGCGCGCGCGCGTGCGCGAACGACGGCGAGTGCCACCACGGCGAGCGCTGCGATCCGCTCGACTCCGTCTGCGCGACGAGGCTCTGCGGCGACGGAGCGTCGTGCGGCGCAGGCCAATCGTGCTCGACGGTCGGCGTGCGCGGCGAGCCGCACGAGCCCGCGTTCGCGTCGTGGCCCGAAGGAGACTTCGCCTTCTTCGAGATCGACACGCCCGGCGGATCGCCCGCGCGATCCCTCTGGCGCGCGCGGATCGAGGCCCCTACCAAGTGGGTCGCCGATCCCGTCGAGCCCGTGCTCAACGACGCGAGCGCGCCGAGCGTGATCACCGGCGGCGGCTCGATCGAGCTGTTCTTCGTGATCGGCGACGGCGAAGGGATCGGCCGCGCGACGTCGAGCGACGGCGGCAGGACCTTCACCACGGATCCTGCGCCGGTGCTCGTACCGCAAGCCTCGTGGGAGATGGGGTTCGTCGGATCGCCCTCGGTGATCGCCGCGGGCGGCGATCGCGTGCTCTTCTACGAAGGCGGACCGAGGAGAGGCATCGGCGCGGCGCAGCTCGCCGGAGGGATCGCGACCCGCCTGCCGAGCTCCCCGCTGCTCGTGCCCGAGAGCGCCGAAGATCCCGTGTTCTGGAGCGCGGTGCACGAGATCGGCGCGCCCTGGGCCATGGTCGAGGACGGCGTCGTTCGCCTTTATTTTACGGCCCGCGGCGTCGAAGGCAGCGACGCGCTCGTCCAAGGCGAGCCCACCCCCGCCGGCGAAAACGACTCCATCGGGCTCGCCACCTCGAACGACGTCGACCTTCGCTTCAAGATCGCGCCCGGAGGCCCGGTGCTCGCGCGTATCACCAACCTCCGCGCGTACCTGGGCGAGCGCGAAGCCGCGGTGCGGCGTACGCCAAACGGCTTCGAGATCGTGTTCGTCGCCGCGGACGCTTCGGGCTCGGGCGTCGTCGGGCTGGCGCACGCCGGTCGCTGACGTCGCGAAAACATGGTCCAAAATTGTCCAGATGATCGACAATCGGCACGTGCGTACCATCGGCCTCAGCATTGGGTGCCTCGCGATCGTCGCGGCGATCGCGGGCGGGTGTGCCAAAGGCGGCGAGCTCGTGCCCGGAACGGGCGGAGCAGGAGGCGACTCCGGTACAGGAGGCGGTTCAGGCACGTCGACCGGAGATCCGCCGAGCTCATCGAGCGGCATGTCCTCGACGTCCAGCGGAATGACGTCGTCGAGCGGTATGTCGTCGTCGTCGAGCGGTATGTCGTCGTCGTCGAGCGGTATGTCGTCGTCCAGCTCATCGAGCAGCAGCACGTCCGCCAGCTCGAGCGGCGTCATGTGCGCGCCGCCTCAACACCTCTGCAATGGCATGTGCGCGGACAACACGATTCAGACCGGCTGTTATGCGTCGGTGAGCTGCGTGCCTTGCCCGCAATCGCCCGCCAACGGCGCCGAGATTTGCAACGCCGCGGGTCAATGCGACTTCACCTGCAACGCTGGATACATGAAGAGCGGCGGCGGGTGTGTCTGCGCCACGCAGTGCTGCGCCGACGCCGACTGTCCGGCGGGCTCCACGTGCGTGGGTGGCAGTTGCCAACAACAAGCGTCGTGTGATCAAGCGGTCTGCGCCGCGTTCTGCATCATTCAGTGCATGGGCTTCGGGATCGGGCTCTGCGTGAACAACCTCTGCACGTGCCTCTGCGCGTGACCCGCGGAGAGATCGTTTGGTGAGCGCCGGTTAAGACCGCACGCGGGCGATGAACCACACGAGCCCAGCAGCGATGATGAGCGCGCTCAAGGCTTTGACGCCTTTGGTCCGAAAGCCCTCGCGCTTGCGCAGCCACAAGAGCAAGGGGAGCACGGGCGCGAGCACCGCGAGCTGCCCAAGCTCGACACCCAGGTTGAAGAGGAAGAGCGCCCACGGCACGTCCGCCTTGGGGAGCGCGACCTCTTGGAGCGCGCCCGCGAAGCCGAAGCCGTGGATGAGCCCGAACGGGAACGTGATGCGCCATCGCTTCTCGGCGTCTTTGACGAAGAAATTCTCGACGCCCACGTACGCGATCGAGAGGGCGATCGCCGGCTCGATGATGCGCGGGCTCGGCGCCCACACCCCGAGCGCGGCGAGCCCGAGCGTGATGGAGTGCGCGAGCGTGAAGGCCGTCACGACCCACAAAAGCGAGCGCAAACGGCCTCCCACCAAGACGAGCCCGAACAAGAAGAGCAGGTGATCGTAGCCCGTGAGGATGTGCTCGACGCCCATCAACAAGAGCGAGAATTTCTGCGGCGGAGGCTTGGGCGTCTCGGCTTGTACGCCGCTCACGGTGAGCTGAAAGGTCGTGCTCCGCTGCGAGAGGACCACGTCGATCGACGCGGATCCGGCGCTCGCGTGCGCGAGGTGCCGGTGGCCGAACGGCAGATCGGGGAGGAAGGTGAGCGACACCGAGACCTCGCCGAGCGGAGCGGCGCACGCGTGCGACGCGCGCACCACGACGCCGTCCTGCTCGGTCAGATCGACCGCGTCGAGCGTGGCTTTGCACCTCGATCCGTTCGACGTCACGACCACGCGACGCGCGACCGACGCCTCGATCCCTTCGCGCTCGCGATCGATCTCGGCGGCCGAGAGGTCGCCATCCTTGTTGTGATCCAAGCCCGCGACGAGCGCCGAGAGCTCGCGCCGCGCGAACGTGAGCTCGACCTTCATCACCGCGCCCGCGACCGTGTATTCGCCGCGCGAGAGGCCGACCTCGTGCGCGTGCGCAGGGCGCGTGACGACGAGCACGAGCGCGATCAGGATCGCGAGGATCGCGCCTCTCACCGCGCGCGCGCCTTGGGTCCGCTCAGGTGACCGAGCAAGCGCGCGATGGTCGCGCGCATCTCCAAGCGGGGGACGATGAGATCGATCATCCCGTGATCGAGCAGGAACTCCGAGCGTTGAAAGCCCGGCGGGAGCGTCTGGCGGATGGTGTTCTCGATGACGCGCGGGCCCGCGAAGCCGATGAGCGCCTTGGGCTCGGCGATGTTCACGTCGCCGAGGAACGCGAAGCTCGCCGCGACGCCGCCCGTGGTCGGGTGCAGCATCACCGAGAGGAACGGCTGGTTCGCCTTGCGGAGGCGCTCGAGCGCGGCCACGCCTTTGGCCATCTGCATGAGCGAGAGGATGCCCTCCTGCATGCGCGCGCCGCCCGACGCTTGCAGGAGCACGACGGGCAGCCCTTCGCCCGCGGCGCGCTCGAAGAGGCGCGTGACCTTCTCGCCCGCGACCGAGCCCATGCTGCCGCCCATGAACGCGAAGATGAACGCGCCGTACGCGATGGGCCGGCCCTCGATCGCGCCCTTGCCGATCTCGACCGCCTCGCGCGCGCCGGCCTTCTTTTGGGCTGCGACGACGCGATCTTTGTACGAGCGGCCGTCGCTGAAGCGGAGCGGATCGGCGGGCGCGAGGTGCTCGTCCCACGCTTCGATCGCGCCCTCGCCGTCGAGCAGCAAGCGCCGGAAGCCCTCGGCGTCGAGGCGATGATGGTGGCCGCAGAACGAGCACACTTCGAAGGTCGCGGCGAGGTCGCCCGCGGCGAGCGTCTCGCCGCAGCCTTCGCAGCGGCGGAACACTCCTGCGCCGATCGAGCGCTTCTCGCTCGCGTCGGTCGTCGGGAGGTTCTTTTCGGGCCACGCCATGATGTTTTACGCGAACGCCATCTCGGTGAGATCGGACGGGACCTTGAGCGTGGGCTCGGTCCGCTCTTGCACCTCGCGCGCGGACACGCCTTTGGCGAGCTCGCGGAGCACGAGGCCGTCGGGCGTGACGTCGATCACGGCGAGGTCGGTGATGATGCGGTGGACCACGCCCCGGCCCGTGAGCGGGAGCTGGCACTCCTTGAGGATCTTGGGTGATCCGTTCTTGGCAGCGTGATCCATGATGACGACGACGCGCTTCGCGCTCGCGACGAGATCCATCGCGCCGCCCATGCCCTTTACCATCTTGCCGGGGATCATCCAGTTCGCGAGATCGCCCTTCTCGGACACCTCCATCGCGCCCAAGATCGCGAGGTCGATGTGGCCTCCGCGGATCTGCGCGAACGAGTCGGCGCTCGAGAAGATGGCGGATCCGGGCAGCATGGTGACCGTCTCTTTGCCTGCGTTGATGAGGTCGGGATCCTCTTTGCCTTCGAGCGGATAAGGCCCGATGCCGAGGAGCCCATTTTCGCTTTGGAGCACGACCTCGACGCCTTTGGGGATGTAGTTGGCGACGAGCGTCGGCATGCCGATGCCGAGGTTCACGTAGAAGCCGTCGCGGAGCTCTGCGGCGGCGCGCTGCGCGATCTGTTCGCGGGTGAGGCCCATGTCGAAGAGTCCTTTCCTTTACGCGCTCGCCTTGCGAACGGTTCGGCGTTCGATGCGTTTTTCGTACGAGCCGCCCACGACCAGGCGCTTCACGAAGATGCCGGGCGTGTGGATGTGATCGGGGTCGAGCTCGCCGACGGGGACCAGCTCTTCGACCTCGGCGATGGTGACGTCGGCGGCCATGGCCATCATCGGGTTGAAGTTCATGGCGGTGTGGCGATAGACGAGGTTGCCGTAGCGATCGCC
>CAYTJL010000383.1:4088-6721 GCA_964437785.1 uncultured Polyangiaceae bacterium | reverse complement strand
TCGCATCGACGGGAGTCAGGCATAAAGGCAAAATCGGCCTATCCGCGACGCGTGTCAGCTCTTCCTCTGAGCACCGATCCGCGGAGTCTCGCGCAGCATCGGGCTCGACCACGGGCACGTGCGGCGAGATCCGTTTGCGCGACGCAGAGGGAGCATTGGGCGTGCGCACCGTGGACGGCGGCCCATCAGAGACACTCTCGGCGTTGGCTTTGGCAAGGATCACTCCAACCTCGGCTTTGGTAAGGGTTACGGTGCGCCGTTGGGCCTCGGCGTCCTCCTTCACTTCTTCTGAGGTCGGGGCCGTTGAGGGAGGCAAATCGCGCTCCGCCGCCAAAGCCCGCTCCTCCGCGCGCTGAACCACTCCCGTCATGAGGGTGACAAACTCTTGAATCACCGCGCGCAGCTCGTCGATGATGGACTTCGCCGCGGCCTGTGACGTGGCCTTCGCGAGCGCGTCCAGCGCCGGGCCGAGCGCGCGTGTGGCGGCGAGCTCATCGGCCCGCCCTCGTTCCTCCGCCCGGGCTTCCGCCTCGCGGCGGATCACGTCGCGCATGCTCTTGATGAGCCGATTGGGCAGCGAGGCCACCATCACGAGCTGGACGCCCATGAGCAGAAACACCCCAAGAAAGAGCACGACCGTGATCCCCATAAATCCTCGTGAAGAGATGAAAAACCTCACGCCCCCGCCGATATCGGCGTGGCCGAGAGGTGATGATGAATTGACGTAAAGGGCCTTGCCCGCGACGAACAACCGGCTCAGGGGAACAGGTGGACGTCCGCGGCCACACCCGCGGCGCCGTCGCCGCTGTTGCCGTTGCTGTTGTCTCCGAGGCCCCCCAACCCGGCTGTTCCCTTCACGAAGGTCGCGCCCATCGTGGGAGGCATCGCCGCGCCCGTATGCGCGATCCCGATCGCGTGGCCCCCTCGGCCGCCGCCGCCTTTGCCCCCTTGGCCGCCTTGACCGCCCTTGCCGCCGTTGCACGCGTCCACGAGACCTTGGCCGGTGTCATTGCCGAGCCCGCCATTCCCACCGTTGCCGCCCGAGCCGCCGACTTGACCGTCGCCGCCGTTTCCGCCGTCGCCGCCGATACCCACCTTGATGCTCACGCTCACGAAGGTGAGAGACGCGTTCAGGCTCACGATTCCAAGGCTCGAACCGCCGGCTTGCCCGCCGGTGCCGCCTTTGCCCCCGCAGCCTCCAACACCCCCGCCGCCGCCGCTCGCCCCGGCGCACATGCTTTTGCCTTTGGCTCCGCCCCCGCCTCCGCCGCCTTGTCCGGGGAGACCGGGAGCGCCCGAGAGGCCGGCGACACCCGCGTAACCCGATGCGGTGATCGAACCAAGATCCATGTCTTTGGCCCCGAGCCCAGGCACGCCGGACCCTCCGTTGCTGCCAATACCACCTTGGCCAACCGCGCAATCCCACGCGCCCACCGAGGGTTGCCCTTGACCACCGAGCGCAGTTTGCCCGTTGGCCGGGATGACCCCGCCGTTATCCCCGTTCAAGACGGTGCCGTTGCCGCCGCTGCCGCCGATCGGCCCGCCGGTCCCCGAAGGGCAAAGCGCGTTCTCCTTGGCCGCGCCGCCGAACTGCTGCGCTGGGTCCTGACACGCGTTCTTCCCATCGTTGCCTTTGATCGCCGGATCGTTCGGATTTGCAGGCCCCACCGAATCCAAAGGCGTCTCTCCGTCGAGCCCCTTCATCCCGTTGCCCGCGATGACGTCCACCCGCTCCATGACGAGCTCGGCTTGATCCACGATGATCGCGATTGACGACGCCCCATCCATCATCGCATCCGCCGCGGTCACGACGAAGTCGGCGATCGTCACGTCGGTGGCGGAGCCGGTCACGAGGAGCGGCACCATGTCCGCCGCCGCGGTGAGCTGGGTTTTGACGCTCGCGTTATACGTCCAACTCGCGCAGTCCAGCGATCCATACATGGTCGCGTCGTGGTCGAGCTTCAATGCCTCCGTGAACGGCGAGGCTCCGGCGCACGCATAGATCACGCTGCCCTTCGCCGCCGCTGCGCCGAGCGTCTTGAGCGGTTTGTCTTTGGTCCCCGGGTTCGCGTCGTCGCCCGTCGCACTCGATACAAAGACACCACACGTGTCGTCCACGGTGGGGTTATCGGTGCTCGGGATGCAGCCCGGCGGGACGCCTCCATCGCCCCCGCCTGTCCCCGAGCTACTTGACGACGTTCCGGTCGCGCTGACCGGGCAGTTGACGAGCTTATGCTCGCAGTCGTCGGGGGACGTGAACACGCACGCCGCGACCAACCCGCCCATGCTGAGCAGCCCGAGAATGGAAGCGACGTTCACCACGCGGAACGACTTCATTAAAACGCCCCTTTGATCATGATGCCGCCGCTCGACAGGCTGAGCGCCGGTGTTACGAAGAGCCCGGTTTTGGTAGGCACAGGCCGCGCCACGAGCGCAACAACCACTGTCCCGATCGCGAGCGCGCCCGCACCGATATAGGTCCAGAGCGCCGCGTTGCTGAGCGTCGCACGCGCCTCATCGGCATCGGCGAGGCTTTGGCACTGGGCAGGTACGTCCTCTCCGGTGCACGCGGCGGGGCCGTGTTGGTGGACCAGCCTGAGCCTCTTTACTCTTGCGTCCGACGCTTTCCCGTT
>CAYTJL010000383.1:0-3988 GCA_964437785.1 uncultured Polyangiaceae bacterium | reverse complement strand
ACGAAGACCTCATCTTCGAGCGGTGTCCGCCCAACGGCTCGGCCATCGACGAGCACCTCGGCCCCTTCCACATTCGCTTTGACGGAGAGCGCTCCCACCTGGCTCCGCGCTTCGTCGAAGAGCTTTTTGACCGTGGCGAGCTGCTTCTTTGAGCCCGTCGCGGGGAACGTGCGAACGCAATAAGCGAAGTGCTCGGACGCGTCGCGCGCCTTGCCCAACGCGAGCTCGGCGGAGCCCAGGTTGGCCGCGATGTCATGGCTCTTTTTGAGCGCCCATGCGGCGGCGAGCGCCTCGTATGCCTCTTGCTTTTTCCCGCTCTTGTAGAGGGCTTTCCCGCGCTGGAAGAGCTCCTCGGCCTGCTGCGCCGTGTCGGCCGCGTTCGCCGGGGTGGGCGCGAGGATGCCGCTGCTCGTCACGGGGAGGAGAGCGATCAACAGCGCGCGGGCGATCATCCGTTTTGCGTGCGTCATCGTGAAGCTCCGCTAAAAGACCATAGGAGGAGAGTCGGCGTTTTTCTCGCCTTTCTTGGGCATAGGCGCTCGTGGTGGTCGAGGCGCCTCGGCACCGGCTGTTGACGTCACGGTGGGTGTCGCGGTCACGGTGGATGTCGCGGTCGTGGTTGGGATCGCGGTCATCGTGGGCGCACCCGTCACGGTGGGAGCGGCGGGCGGGTCGGGCGTCGCCGTCGCTGTCGGCGGTGTCGTTGCGGTCGCGCTCGGCGCCGTTGCGGGCCGCTCTTTGATGCTCTTGCCGATGAGCAGGAGCACGATAGGGCCACCGATCGAGATCAGCGCAAAGACCACCATGAGCCAAAGCGGCCAGCCTTTGCGCGCGGGCTTGCTCTCCTGCCCTGTCGAGATCGGTTTGACGACCGGCTTCATGGGCCCGGGTGAAGCGCTGTCTCGGCGCGCGCGCTGAAGCTCCTCGGTCGCCGCTTTGAGCTCCGGGTCGTCGAGCGCTTTGCGAACGCGCTCGTCCACCCGCTCCGGCGACATCTCGCGCATCACCTTCGAGATCCGTGGCTTGTACTTCCCAAGGTCCTCGGTCATCGGTCCGCCCTCTCGGCTGGTGCTGCCTTGTTCGACATGTCGCGCGCTACGGTGATGATCGCGAGCACGAGACCCGCGGCGACGATGGCGCAGGCCATCCCCACCACGAGCCCGAGCGCAAATCGATCTCCCCGGGTGCGGGCTTGCGGTATCGCGGGGCGCCGCATAATCACGGTTCCTCGCGCCGTCCTCTCGACGTTTTGCACCACGATCACGTTCGGCACGATCACGTTGGGTGCGCTTGCAATCGGCGCTTGGCCGCTTGGAGCATTCGCGCGCGGCGGGGCGATGGGGAAGGGAGCGCCGAGGCCCTTGGAGACGTGGCCGGGCGGAAGCTCCAACGTCGTTCGAGGCACCTCCGCATCGACGGCGTTGGCCGGCGCCACCTGCAAAGGATCCACCGCGGGAACGAATGGCAGCACGCGTTGCAGCCTCGGAGATCCGTTTGGGACAGGCTGCGTGTTGTCGCGGGCCGGAGCGGGATCTTCGGCCGCTTCCGCGTCGAGCCAACCTCGGAGCGGCCCCGTTACACCAATAGGGGGCCTCGACGGCGCCGTATCTTCGATATCGTCGTTCGACTCGGTGCCCTGCGCTGCGTCCTCCGGCGGGGGCGAGGCTCGCTCCGCCTCGCGCCGCGCGAACGCGCGCTTTCGCTTCTGCACCATCCGATCGCTCTCCACGGCTTTCGCGATCGGGTGCTCCGGCGGCACGCTCTCCCGCAACAGATCGCGGAGATCCTTCAACACGTCTGCGGCGTGCTGATAACGCTCCTCAGGAGCCTTGGTGAGCATCTTGTCGAGCACGCGCTGCAAGCTCTCCGGCAGCTCCGGCGCTACTTCTGCGATCGGCACGATGTCGCCGAACAAGTGCGCTCCTTGGATCCCTGTCTCGTCATCGTCGTCAATGTCGCCATAGGGGTGTTTCCCCGTGCAAAGCTCATAAAGCATCACACCCAGCGAATAGAAGTCGGTGCGATGGTCGCCAACGCCGTCGCGGATGAGCTCCGGCGCCATATATCGTAACGTACCCATGAGCCGCGATCCCTCGGCCTTTCTCTTGGCGTCGCCGGCCCCCTTGGGCTCGGTCACAGGCCCTCTCACGCTCTGGGCGATCCCAAAGTCCATGAGCCACGCGTGCCCGTCCTCGGTCACCATCACGTTCTCGGGCTTGACGTCGCGGTGGGCGATCCCGCTCCGGTGGGCGACGAGGAGCACCTCCGCGACCTGCATGGTGTAGAAGAGAGCCGACACCAAATCGAGCTTCCCTCCCGAGCTCTTGAGCGCTCTCCTTACAGTGATGCCTTGGACGCGTTGCATGACCATGCAGAGCTGTCCGTTCGGTGTTCGTCCCGAGGTGTAAATCTGCGCGATGTTGGGGTGGACGAGCTTGGCGAGCGCCTTCATCTCGCGCTCGAACCGCCGAACGTAGTCGCGATCTTCGGCGAGCTTGTGAAGAAGGATCTTGACGGCCACCTCGCGATCCAAATCGGTGTCCTGCGCGGACCACACCTCACCCATGCCGCCTCGCCCGAGCCGCTGATCCAAGCGATACCTCGCGAGGAGCAGGTCACCACCTTGGGGACGAAGGTCCCGCGGCGGGCGGCGCTGAAGCTCATCGAGGTGAGGGGACATGGCCTACATCTTCTTGCAAGAAGTACATCGCGGGCTCGCGGCAAAGTGGGCAATAAAAAATGAGCGGCGAAGAAAAAAAGTGAGGCCGGCGCTTTTCGTTGCCCGACTTGGCTCGAGCCCGCGATAGATCACGTGAAGGCTCGGACCTTCGAAAGAGAGCTCCTGTGACCCGCGACGAGACGGACGACCCGCCCGACATCCTCGACCCCGAGGACCCTTTTCTTCAATCCCTCGTCGAGCGCTCCGTCGAGCGCTACAAGGGCGTCCTCACCCCCGAAGCGCTGGCCGAAACCAAAGAGATGTTGACCGTCTTCCTCGCGACGCATCCGCGGGCAACCTCGCTCGTTCGGAGAGCAAAGGCCGAGATCGAGAAGGGGAGCGGCACCATCGAGCGGCGCGACCCAGCGGTGCTCGCGGAGGCCGAACGGCGGCGGATCGCGCGCAGGCGAAGGAACGGAGCGGCATGATCTCGGACGCTGCCCTCGGCGAACGGCTCGTGTGGGCGCGTCGTTGTGCGCGCGCGATCGCGGTCGCGCGCAGAGTGCCCCATCTGCTCGACGACCTCACCTCGATCGCCGAGGACGCCGTTGCGCGCGCGAGGGAGCGTTACGATCCAAGTCGAGGATCGTTCGAGGCTTATACGAGCCAACGTGTGGTGGGCGCGGTGGTTCGGGCCATTCAAAAGGAGCGTCGCTATCGGAAGCTCGTGGTCGCGGCCCTCGATGCGATGGCCGAGGCAGAGGCCGTGAGCCCGTCCGCAAACCCGCTGATCGAGCTCGAAGATTTGATCGAGGATTGGATGGGCCGTGTCGTCCTTGCTGCCGGCGCCGAGGAAGCGCTCCTCGCCGCGGAGCAGCGAGCGATCCTACGCGCCTCGATCGACGCGTTGCCCGAGCACGATCGGAGGCTCATCGAGCTTCGGTACTTCGAGGAGCTTGGTTGGAACGAGGTCGCCGAGCGCATGAGCATCTCCGCCCGCACCGCGAAAGACCACGATCGGAAGATACGAGAGCGGCTGTCGCGAGCGTGGATGTAACGTGCGCCGGGCTCGTCCCTGCATCGAGCGACCAACGTTAATCGTCCCCGACAAGACGGGACAAGAAGGTTTTCTATGGCACTGAGCCAAGACGACCAAGATGATCTCGCCACGCTCCTTCGTGAAGGCAAAGAGGAGCTCCTCTCGTGGGAGCGCACGGTACGCGCCTCGGTCGAGCAGGCGATCGATTACCTCCTTCCGCCGCCGCCTCCCCCGCCGAAGCCGAAGAAGCTCAAAGACTTGATCGAAGCCTTTGACCTCGAAGAAGAGCG
>CAYTJL010000382.1:0-6726 GCA_964437785.1 uncultured Polyangiaceae bacterium | reverse complement strand
CGTGCTTCAGCGCTGACGTGCCGTAGCGGGCCGGTTATGCTTCGCGGCTCGATGTTACCCGCGCTCCCCCCTCACGCCGTGCTGGTCGTCGAGGAGCGTCCATCGCTGGATCCGCCGGGGTTTCTCCGCCTCCGCCGCGTCACGCTCAAGATCCGCTTCGCGTCGGGCGACGAGAGCGAGCCCTTCACCTACGACATGGTGCACCGCGAGCGCTTCGACGCGGTCGTGATCGTGCCGCACTACCAAGGCCCGAACGGCGAGCGGCGCGTGATCCTGCGCTCGTCGATCCGCCCGCCCGTCGCGCTGCGCCCGCACGATCCGCACGGCGAAGGAGGCTCGTTCTGGGAGGTGCCCGCGGGGCTCGTCGAGGCCGACGAGCGGAGCCCCGAGGGTCTCCGCCGCTGCGCCGCGCGCGAGCTCTTCGAAGAGGTCGGCGCGCGCGCCCCCGAGGCCTCGTTCGAGATGCTCGGATCGGCTGTTTTTCCCGCGTCGGGTGTGCTCGGCGAGCGCCATCATTTCTTTCACGTCGAGGTGGATCCGAGCGCGATCGAGGCGCCCGCCGAGGACGGCTCCGCGCTCGAACGCGACGCGATCATCGCGTCGGTCGCGATCCGCGACGCGCTCGCCATGATCCGGCGCGGCGAGCTCTCCGACGGCAAGACCGAGATCGCGGTGCGCCGCCTCGCGGAGCTCTTCGCATGAGCCCAAGGCCCAAGGTCGCGCTCGTGGTCAAGCGCTCGGCGTACCGCACGCACGTCGAAGAGCGCCAAGATCCTCGGCTCAAACAGCTGATCGCGTCCCACGACGTGATGGTCGCGCCGCTCCGCGCGGCGCACGACGCGCACGAGCGGACGGTGCGCGAGGTCGAGGACGCGCTCGCAAAGCTGAGCGCCGAGATCGCGATCCGCCGCTACACGGGCGAGCCTTTCGAAGAGACGGGGATCGCGCTCGTGGTGACGGTCGGCGGCGACGGCACGCTGCTCGCGGCCTCGCACTTCGTCGACGACACGCCCATCCTCGCGATCAACAGCGCGCCGTCACACTCGGTGGGCTTCTTCTGCGGCGCGGTGAGCGGCGGCGCCGAGAAGGCGATCGCGTCCGCGCTGCGCGGCACGCTCAAGCGCGCGGTGCTCACGCGGATGATGGTGAGCGTGAACGACGCGGTCGTCGCCGCGCGCGTGCTCAACGACGCGCTCTTCTGCCACGCGTCGCCGGCCGCGACCTCGCGCTACGTGGTCACGCTCAACGACGTCGAAGAGCAGCACAAATCGAGCGGTTTTTGGATCGGCCCGGCCGCGGGCTCGACCGCCGCGCAGAGGTCCGCGGGCGGGCGCGTGCTGCCGCTCTCGTCGAAGAAGCTCCAGCTCGTGGTGCGCGAGCCCTACACCCCGCACAGCGAGCGCTACGCCCTCGCGCACGCGCTCGTGGCGCCCGGCGAGACGCTCACCGTGCGCAACAAGATGCACGACGCGAAGATCTTCTTCGACGGACCGGACACGGTCACGAACCTCGGCTACGGCGACACGATCACCTTCACCGCGGCGCCGAGGCCGCTCACCGTGCTCGGCATCGCGTCGCGCAGGAAGTGGAGCTGAGGGGGTATGGACGCGCATCACGAGCGGCTCATCGAGACCATCCGCGACGCGGTCATCGGCGACGATCAGGTGCTCGAAGGGCCTTATGGACCGCGCCGCGTAACGTACGCCGACTACACCGCATCAGGCCGCTCGCTCCGCTTCATCGAGGACTTCCTGCGCGAGCACGTGATGCCGCTCTACGCGAACACGCACACGGAGAGCTCGGGCACGGGCGCGCAGACGACGGCCTTCCGCGAGGACGCGCGGCGCATCATCCACGAGGCCATGGGCGGCGGCCCGGGCGACGTGGTGCTGTTCTGCGGATCGGGCGCGACCGGCGCGATCAACCGGCTCGTCGACGTGATGAACCTGCGCCTGCCCGCCGAGCTCGACGCGCGTTATGGCCTCTCGCAGCACATCCCGGCCGAGGAGCGGCCCGTCGTGTTCTTGGGCCCTTACGAGCACCACTCGAACGAGCTGCCGTGGCGCGAGTCGATCGCCGACGTCGTCACCATCGACGAGGACGAGGACGGCCGGATCGACCTCGATCACCTGGAGCGCGAGCTCGCCACCTATGCCTCACGGCCCCTCAAGATCGGGAGCTTCTCGGCGGCCTCCAACGTGACGGGCATCGTGTCGGACGTGGAGAGCATCGCGGCGCTGCTCCACAAACACGGCGCGCTCGCGTTCTTCGACTACGCGGCGGCGGGCCCTTACGTGGCCATCGAGATGAACCCTGCGCGCGACCCGCTCGCCTACAAAGACGCGATCTTCCTCTCTCCTCACAAGCTCATCGGCGGTCCGGGCACGCCCGGCGTGCTCGTCGCCAAGCGCGCGCTCTTCAAGAACACGGTCCCCGCGGTGCCGGGCGGAGGCACGGTGTCGTACGTGAACCCGGAGGAGCATCGTTATCTGTCCGACATCGAGCATCGCGAGGAGGGCGGCACGCCGGCCATCTTGGAGTCGATCCGCGCGGGGCTCGTGTTCCAGCTCAAATCCGCGGTCACGCCCGAGGTCATCCGCGAGCGCGAAGAGTCCTTTTTGCGGCGCGCGATCGCGGCCTTCCGGGACGACCCCAACATCGAGATCTTGGGCAACCCCGACGCCGAGCGCCTCTCCATCCTCTCGTTCATGATCCGGTATCGATCACCGTCGATCCCCAAGGCCCGCTACCTCCATTACAACTTCGTTGTCGCGCTCCTCAACGACCTCTTCGGGCTCCAGGCGCGCGGCGGGTGCTCGTGCGCAGGGCCTTATGGGCACAGGCTGCTCGGCATCGATCTCTCCACCTCGCACGCGTTCGAGCACGAGATCGTGCGGGGCTGCCAAGGCATCAAGCCCGGGTGGGTGAGGGTCAACTTCAATTACTTTATCTCCGAGACCATCGTCGATTTCATCATCCGCGCGGTCAAGCTCACGGCGAGCGATGGATATCGCCTCTTGCCCGACTACACGTTCGACGCGATGACGGGGCAGTTCCGGCACCGCGCGCGGCAGGCCAAGGTGGCTATGCGGCTCTCGGATTTGTCGTATCGGAGCGGCAAACCGGAGCTTCGATCCAGGATGATGACCGAGCCCGAGTGGGCGCTCGAAGGCTACCTCGCGAGCGCGCGGCGCATCTTCGACGCGGCCTCCGATCGGGCGAGGGCGCTCGCGTCGGGCGCGGTCTCGATCCCGCCGCCGCCTTCGGCCGAATACGAGTCGCTGCGGTGGTTTCCGCTGCCGGGCGAGGTCGTCGCCGAGCTCGCCGCCGAGGTGGACGGTCGCGCGGCGGCCGAGGCGTCCGCCGCACTTTGAGCATGGATCTCGGGCGCCCCTGTGCTAACCGGGGCGCCTCCGAATGACCGCTTCGTCTCACGTCCCCGTCGCGATCTTGGGCGCCGGCCTCACGGGCATGGCCGCGGCGTATCACCTCCGCCGCGCGGGCGCGCGCGCGCGGATCTTCGAAAAGCAGCCTCACCCGGGCGGCCACGTGATCACCGTCGAAGAGGGCGGCTTTCGCTTCGATCGCACCGGCCACCTGCTCCACCTGCGCGACCCCGAGACACGCAAGCTCGCGCTCTCGTGGATTGGGGATGATTGGGTCGAGGTCGACCGCCGATCGATGATTTGGTCGAACGGTGTTTATACCCGCTACCCCTTTCAGGCCAACACGTTTGGGCTCCCGCCCCAAGTGGCCTATGACTGCCTCATGGGGTTCTTGGCGGCGCAGCGCGAGGAGGGCAGGCCCGAGCCTCAAAACTTCGAGGAGTTTTGCCTCCAGCGCTTCGGCGAGGGGTTCAGCCGTCACTTCATGATCCCGTACAACACCCGTCTTTGGGGCGTGCCGCCGAGCGAGATCACGGCCGCGTGGTGCTCGCGCTTCGTGCCTTTGCCCAAGCTCGCGGACGTCGTCGCGGGCGCCGTGGGGCTCAACGACCGCGAGCTCGGGTACAACACGCGGTTCGTCTATCCCTCGCTCGGGATTCAAGCGCTCACCGACGGGCTCGCCCGCGCCGCGGGCGACGTCGAGCTCCGCCGCGCGCCCAAGGCCGTCGACCTTCAAAAGAGGGTGATCCACTTCGACGGCGAGGCGGTGAGCTTCGACGTGCTCATCTCGACCATCCCGCTCCCGGTCTTGATCGATCTCCTCGAAGGCGCGCCCGCCGCGCTCAAGGAGGCTGGCAGAGCGCTCCGCTGCACGCACCTCTATTACCTCGACGTCGGGCTCAACGAGCCTTCGGGCGCGCCGTATCATTGGGTGTACGTGCCCGAGGAGAAGTACCCTTTTTACCGGGTAGGGTGTTATTCGCACTTCTCCCCGCGCATGGCGCCGCCCGGCAAGGCGGGGCTCTACGTCGAGCTGGCGGATCGCCGCGAGCCCGACATGGGCGCGCTCGTGCCCGAGGTCGCCCGCGCCCTCACCGAGATGCGGTTTATCTCCGGCCCGAGCGCGATGGAGCTCGTGAGGCTGCGGCGCATCGACCATGCTTACGTGATCTTCGATCACGCGTATTACGGCGCGCTCTCCGCGATCACGCCTCACCTCTCCTCCGCTCGCATCCTCTCCGCCGGTCGTTATGGCGGTTGGAACTACTCCTCGATGGAAGACGCCCTCCACTTCGGGCGCGACGCCGCGCGCGACGCGCTCGCCCTGCTCCAAGACCCCTCATGAGAGACGACGGCCCCATCACGCAATTCCCCGAAGGCGAGGCGCCGCCGCGCATCTCCATCGTCATCCCCGTCTACAACGAACAAGCCATCTTGCACGCGGCGGTCATCGATCTCCGCGAGCGGCTCACCCCGCTCGGCGTCACGTACGAGATCATCTTGGCCGAAAATGGCTCGCGCGACGACACGCTGGTCATCGCGGCGGAGCTGCACGACAAATACCCCGAGGTGCGGTTCTTCTCGCACGGCGAGCCCAACTATGGAGGAGCGCTGCGGCACGGCATCGAGGTCGCGCGCGGCGAGATCGTGATTTGCGACGAGATCGACCTCTGCGACACCGACTTTCACCGCCGGGCCATCGAGCTGCTCGGGACCGGCAAGTTCGACATGGTGATCGGCTCCAAGCTCACGTCGGGCGCGCAGGACGAGCGGCCTTTCACGCGGCACGTGGCGAGCCAGCTCTACAACGGTCTCTTGCGGGTGACGCTCGGGTTCCGCGGCACGGACACGCACGGGCTCAAGGCGTTTCGGCGAGAGGCCTTGTTGCCCATCGCGCGGGCGTGCGTGGTCGAGAAGGACGTGTTCGCGAGCGAGCTGGTGATCCGGGCGTACCGCGCCGGGCTCCGCGTGCGCGAGATCCCGGTGCGCGTGCTCGAAAAGCGACCTCCGTCGATCAACCTTGCAAAGCGCGTCCCCAACGTGATCAAGAACCTCGTCAAGCTCACCTGGGCTATCCGCGTCGAGAGGTAATTCGTTATGATGTTCGAGCGCTCCGATCGCACCAAAGCCTACGAAGCCAAGCTCACCGCGTTCATGCGCGACCACATCTACCCGAGCGAGCCGATCCTCCTCGCGGGCGCGCGCGAGGGGCGGTGGAGCATTCATCCGCTCTTGGAGGAGCTGAAGGCCAAGGCCAAGGGCGAGGGGCTCTGGAACCTCTTCCTGCCCGAGAGCGATCGGGGCGCGGGGCTCACCAACTACGAATATGCGCCGCTCTGCGAGATCATGGGCCGCTCGTTCTTCGCGCCCGAGGTCTTCAATTGCTCTGCGCCCGACACCGGCAACATGGAGGTGATCGAGCGTTATGGCACCGCCGAGCAGAAGGCGCGTTGGCTCGAACCTCTGCTCGCGGGCGAGATCCGGTCGGCGTTCGCGATGACGGAGCCCGAGGTCGCGTCGAGCGACGCGCGCAACATCGAGACCAAGATCGCGCGCGAGGGCGACGACTACGTGATCACCGGGCGCAAATGGTGGACGAGCGGCGCGCTCGATCCGCGGTGCAGGGTGCTCATCGTGATGGGCAAATCGCGCGACGACGAGGACCCGTATCGGCGTCAGTCGATGATCTTGGTGCCTTTGCCGCACCCCGGCGTGGTCATCAAGCGGATGCTCCCTGTCTTCGGGTTCGACGAGGCGCCGCACGGCCACGCCGAGGTGGCGTTCGAGGGCGCGCGGGTGCCTGTGGGCAACATGATCTTGGGTGAGGGGCGGGGCTTCGAGATCGCGCAAGGTCGTTTGGGGCCCGGGCGCATCCATCATTGCATGAGGCTCGTCGGGCTCGCGGAGCGCGCGTTGGAGCGGATGTGCCGGCGCGGGCTCGCGCGCAACGCGTTTGGGAGCCGGGTCGCGGATCAGAGCGTGTGGCACGAGCGTATCGCCGAGTCGCGCATCCTCATCGATCAATCGCGCCTGCTCACGCTCGCCGCCGCGCACGCGATGGACACGCAGGGCAACAAGGCCGCGCGCAAAGAGATCGCGATGATCAAGGTGGCCGCGCCCACCATGGCTTGTAAGGTGATTGATTGGGCGATTCAGATGTTCGGCGGCGCGGGTGTGACCGACGACTTCGGCCTCCCGCTCGCCTACGCCGCAGCGCGCATGTTGCGGCTCGCCGACGGGCCGGACGAGGTGCATCGGAGTCAGATCGCCAGAATGGAGCTCGCGCCTTACGAGAAGCATCGCGAGAGCCAGACCGGCGGGTCGGCCGCGGTGCTGCCGG
>CAYTJL010000381.1:0-6742 GCA_964437785.1 uncultured Polyangiaceae bacterium | reverse complement strand
ACATCACCAACGTGACGTTCGCGAACAAGGGCACGGCGGGCATGGGCGGTGTCGGCGACACCTCGAATGGCAACCCCGGCAACGGTCTGCTCGGTGAGCGGCAAGACACGTTGAGCTTCCCCTAAACTAAAGCCGCTCTCTCTTCACCACCCGGGGCACGCGGCGCCCGGACGGGCCGAGCTGCATCAGCACGATTTGCCCACATGCTTCGGGGCCGACGCTCACGTGCAACGGTCTCTCCGGCTCATACACATAGAGCCTGTCGAACGCCGTGTGGTCGGCGATCCAGCAAGCGACATCGACGCTGCTCGTCCCCGGCACGACAAAATCCGCTGCAAACCCAAGCCTCGAACAGATGGGGTTGCCCGCTCTCCCCAGCTCGTGCCCTGCGTGTTGATCGCCGGGAGGATGAATCCTGCCCCGAATGTGCCTCGTCAGCGCGGGAGACGCGAATCCATACGTAAGCTCGATCTCGCCGAAGCGGCGCACCAGCGGATCGAGCACCTCCCTACACAGCCCCTCGATGGCGCCAAACGTAGCCTCCGCGCGCGGGGTGTTGTCGAGCGGCGCGCCTTGCTGCTCCGAGAGCCGGTGGTAGGTCTCTCCGCACGCGACAAAGTCGCGGTACGTGAAGAAATCGCCGGCGCGCGCGTCGAGATCCATGATTACGCGCTGTACGATGCACGAGCCGGCTCTTCCAACCGAGCCCCCACGAGCGTCCTACTCCCGCGTGAGCGCGCGGGTCATGATGTCGACCACGGCTTGCCGAGGGGACTTGTCCTCGTAAAGCACCTTATAAACCTCGTGCGTAATCGGCATCTCGACGTTCAGCTTGTGGCTCAAGTCATACGCGCTCTTGGCCGTCTTCACACCCTCCGCCACTTGGCCGAGGCTCGTCAGGATCTCACCGAGCTTGCGGCCCTTGCCCAGCTCATATCCAACGGTCCTGTTACGTGACAGCTCACCCGTGCACGTGAGCACCAAATCTCCCATGCCCGAGAGCCCCGCGAGCGTGAGCGGGTTGGCGCCCCGCCTAGCCGCCACACGGCCAATCTCGGCGAGGCCGCGCGTGATGAGGCCCGCGCGCGAGTTGTGCCCAAAGCCGAGACCATCCACCGTGCCCGCCGCGATCGCGATCACGTTCTTGAGCGCGCCCCCGAGCTCGACACCAATGACGTCGTTCGACGAATAAACACGGAACCTGTCGGTCGCGAACAGCCTTTGCACCGTCTCGGTCTCGCGCTCGGCGGCGCCCGCCACCACGACCGCCGTGGGCATCTGCTGCGCCACCTCTTTGGCGAAGCTCGGCCCCGAGAGGTACGTGAGCCGCGGCATGGTCGCGTGCCCGAGCTCCTCCAAGAGCACGTCGCTCATCAACATCAACGACTCGTTCTCGATGCCTTTGGTCGCGCTGCAGAGGAGCGCGTTCTCCGGGATGTAACGCCGCGCCTCCTTCATGTTGGCGCGCAGCGAGTGCGAAGGCACCACGATGACCACGACCTCGGCGCCCTTCAGCGCCTCCTCCAAATCGGCCGTCGCGCGCAGCGTGGCCGGCAGCGCCGCGCCCGGCAAATACCGTTTGTTCTCGTGTTCTTCGTTGATCTGATCGGCGAGATCGCTCCTCCTCGCCCAGAGCATCGTGGGGTGTTGTTTGTCGGCGAGCAGCTTGGCGAGCGCGGTCCCCCAAGAGCCCGCGCCGAGCACGGTCACGTTCGTCATGCGCGCGATGCTAACAGACTGTCCGCGCCGAGCGCTCTGTTACACTCGCGCGCGATGTCCCTCCGATCGCACGCGATCCGCGCGCTCACCGCAGCGTTCTTCGCCTCGTTCATCGGCGCGAGCTGCGGCCAAACCGCGCTCGGCGTGGTGCCCTCGGTCATCAACGATCCGGCCAATCGATCGATCCGCAAATCGGTGCTCGAATTCGGCACCAAACGCGCCTGCATCGAGCTCGTCAAGCGCAGCATCCCGCTCCGCCTCCGCGACGAAGACCCCGCGATCGGACGCTTCTTCCCCAAGACGTGCGCGACGAGCGAGCTTCAGACCGGCGAGCTCGCGCTCCGCTTCGGCGGCTTCGGCTACGCGTGGAGCAACCTCACGCAACGCATGACCTTCGAAGTGACAGGGCAGGTCGACTACGACACCGACTTCTTGATGGATGGCTCGACCATGTACGCGTACTTCCGCAAGCGCTCGACGAACGGCGTCTCGTTCGCGACGCGCCTCGTGGAGCAGCCCGTGTCCGCGAGCATCCTCGGCCTCTCCATCGCCGGCGGACAAGGCTTCGCCGACGCCTTTGGCTCACAGCTCCTCCAAGACCAGCTCGCGCGCGGCTTCACCGTCATCCGCGACGCGGGCGGCACCACCGAGCTCGGCGCAGGCCTCATCGCGCCGGGCGATCACCCGCCCACGGGCATCAAGGCCGATCGCCACGTGATGATCAACGACCGGAGCGAGCTTCACCAAAACCAACGCGACTTCGTCGGCCCCTTCGACGTGGGCTCGGGCGACAGCTTGACCATGCTCGTCACCGTGGACGGCGCGCCCGCGGTCGACGTGATCGTCGTCCCCCAACAACAAGGCGAGGCGTGGATTCAAACGTACATGAGCCAAGCCGCGCCCGCGCCTCTGCCCACCTACGCGGGGGCGCCTGCCCCGCCGCTCGACGACGTCGTCATGAAAGGCACCCCGCTCAAACGCCAAATCAAGGTGCCGGGAGGCCGCTATTACATGGTGCTCGACAACACGTCGACCGCGGGCCGAACCCCCGCAGGCGGCGTCGCGATGGTGAGCTACGCGCTCGCGCTCGATTGAAATCCGTGCCGAGAACTTGTCCCATCGCTCCTTGGATGGGATAGGGACCCCTCGATGCGCAGCGCCGCGCCCACAGCTTGCCGCTCGATCTCACGCACCGTCGCGGTGATCGGGGCCGCCGCGCTCACGACCCTCACCGCAGGCGAAGCCGCGGCGATCGAGCCGAGCCCGCTCGATCCGACGATCACCTACAACTACGGCGAGAACGAGACGCCCCGCTCCGCCGCGATGGGCGGCGCGCTGCGCGCGCTCGGCTCGGACACGAGCGCGATCTTCCTGAACCCGTCGATGATGTCGGGCTCGCGCCTCTATCACATCCAAGCGATCGGCCAGATCTCCCCCGAAGCGCGGCGATTCTTGGGCGGCGGCGCGCTCGTCGACTCCGTCACCGGCAAGCTCGCGGGCGGTGTGTCGTTCGTGGGCGGCGCGGTCGATCCGGGCGGCGTCGATCGCACCATCTTGGACGCGCGCATCGCCCTCGCGTACCCCATCGGCGACAAGTTCTTCATCGGGCTCGGCGGCCGCTACCTCAAGATCGTTCAAGGCGGCGACGGCGTCCTCGGCCAGAGCAAGGTCTCGGGCGGGCTCGGCACCGAAGACGGCGGCCACAGCGCGTTCATCAACACCATCACGTTCGACGTGGGCATCACCATCCGCCCCGTCGAAGGCCTCTACATCGCGGCCGTCGGCCAGAACTTGAGCTACCCCAACAACGGTCTTCTCCCCACCATGGTGGGCGGCGGCATCGGCTACACGGGCGGAGGTTTCTCGATTGAAGCCGACGGGATTGCCGATTTGAATTCGTGGCTCAAGCCGGTCGACCCCGCGACGGGCAAGCTCTCGCCGAGGCCCACGGCGCGCTTCGGCGCGGGCGCCGAATACTCCATCGCTGACAAGGTCCCCATCCGCGTGGGCTACAAGTTCGATCAAGGCGCGAAGCTCCACACGGTCTCCGCCGGCCTCGGCGTGGTGCTGCCTCAGTTCTCCATCGAGGCCTCGGTCAAACGCACCATCTCGAACCCCGGCGCGACGACCGTGGTCTTCGGCATCGCGTACCACCTCGAATCGTCGGGCCTCACCCGGCCGCCCGCGCAGCAACAAGACGCGCCGCTCCAAACACCGCTCCAGTAGAGTCGCGATCAACAGGCGAAGGAACGTGCGATAGTCCGCTCGCCGTGCTGTGCCTCACCCGACCGACCAACCCCGCGTGGGCCGACATCGCCCTCGCCGATCTCCCCGCGCTCCTCGTCGATCACGCCCACTGCGAGATGAAGGCCGCGTCCAACGCGCTCTCGCTCGCGACCCGCACAGGCATCCCGATCAAGGTCGCGGCCGCGCTCGCGGACCTCGCCGAAGAAGAGCTGCGCCACTTCCGCGCGGTGCTCGACCTGCTCGCGGAGCGCGGCATCACGCTCGCCGCGCCCGAGGTCGACACCTACGCCGCCGAGCTGCGGCGACGATCGACCGTGGGAGGCGCGCGACCACCCTCGGTTTCGTTCGCGGACCGGTTGCTCGTCGGCGCGCTCATCGAAGCTCGCTCGTGTGAGCGGTTTCACTTGCTCGCCGAGGCCCTCGCCGCACGGGGGGACGCGCTCGCCCCGTTCTACCGCGAGCTCTTCGCCTGCGAAGCCCGCCATTATACGACGCTCGTCGATCTCGCGGCGGACATCGCGGGTGATCCGCGCGCCGTGCGGGAGCGCCTCAGCGAGCTCGCGACAATCGAGGGTGAAATCGCTGCATCCCTCGGAACACGAGGTACGATGCACGGGTAGCATGGATGTCCCCTTCGAGCTGTTGGACAAGGAGATCAGTCGGGCGGTGCGATCCGTCCGCGCGTCGCGCGCAGAGCTGATGCGCTCCGCGCCCGATCTCCTCGATCCGGCGCTCCAAAGTCCGCTCGCCGAGCACCGTCGCGTGAGCTCCCGCGCGACCTTCCGCGAGCTGCGCGAGATCGCACAGAAGAGCGCTCCTCCCGGGATCACCGACGTCGGCAATACGCCCGAGACGCTCCCCACCGGCCTCGTCCCTCCCATCGCGATGTCGAGCCCGCTCATCGGCGCGATGCTCGCGTGGCTCTACGCGCTCACCCTCGATCGCGTGCTCTGGTCCGACGAGGTCAGGCTCACCGCGTGCTTCGTGGGCCCGACCATCGCCGTCGATCACCCCGAGCTCGGCCGGCTTCGGACCTCCCCGCGCGAGATCATCGTCCGCGTCCTCCGCGAGACCGATCCCGCCCGCCGCCGCGCGTGGGCCGACGCGCTCGCCGGCGGAGCGAGCCGCGTCTCGGACGCCGCGCGCGTGCTCGCCGAGCGCCGCGCCGAAGCCGTCAAGCTCCTCGACGCGCACCCCGATGACTTCGAGGTCCCCGCGTCGCCGCCCGCGCTCTCCGCGATCACCGATCGCCTCCTCGCGCGCTCGGAGGATCTGGTCCCCAACGTGAAGGGCGACTACACCGCGGCGCTCTCCGCGGCCCTCGCCAAAGAGCAGGGCGAAGGGTGGCCGAGCAGGCTCACCCCGCGTTGGCTCGAACAGCTCGTCCACACGACCGGCCTCACCGAAGGGCTTCATCTCTCGCTCGATCCGCTGCCCACCGCGATCGGCGCGACGTCCTTCGCGCGCGCGCTCGGCATCTTGGGCGGCGCGCTCGCCGACGCGGACGGCCCCAAAGACGCGCCGTTCTCGCTCGCCGAGCACCCGTTCGATCTGCGCCGCGCGCGCCGCGCCGCGCTCCTCGCGGGCCTCGTGGGCGACCCCTTGTTCCACGGCCGCGTGCTCGGCCTGCCGCGGGCCCGCGCGCACGATCAAGCGCGGAGCATCGCGCGCGCCCTGCTCCGCAGCCTGCGCGTCGACATCGCGCGCGTGAAGCTCCGCGGCGTCCTCCTGTTCGGAGAGCGCGAGCGCGAGATCCGGTTCGAAGAGGTGACCGCAGGCGCGCTCGGCGCGCCCATCCCTCCGGTGCTCGCAGGCGTCGTCCCCCGCCTCACGCCGAACGACGCGGTCCGCTTGGTGGGCGTGCTCGCAGCGGCCGTCGATCGCCGCTCGCTCATCGAGCGCTTCGACGAAGATTGGTTCCGAAATCCCCGCGCCGCGCGCGCCATCCGCGAAGAGGACGCCGTCGTGCCGAGCTCGACCACGCTGAGCGATCAGACCCTCGAAGATGGGGCCGGAGAGATCATCCGGTTCATCGAGTCGCTCGGGTGAACGCTGAGGCTGACACCGAAGCGCCGATCCGCTAGCGTCCGGCCCGATGGTGCAGAAGTACGGGATCCCCTTCGACACCTTGGCTTCTCATTGCCTCGATGCGGTCGACGCCGCGGAGCGAGGGCGCGCGCGCACGCTGGTGACCCGCGGAAATCAAGCGGTCGCCGCGATCGTGCCCATGACCGACTTCGAGAAGATCGAGCCGCCTGATCCCGGCGCCGTGGGCGGCGATCCGCTCATCGCGCTCTGCGGCTCCTGCCACCACGACGCGTTCGTCGATTCGATCGTGGTCGACCTCGCCAAGACGGGCCTCTGGCACCGAGGATAAACATCCGTGGCGTACCTCCTCGACACAAGCACCTTGGTCGAAGTGCTCCGCTCCGTGCCTTCGCGCAACCTCGTCCGGCGGCTCACGTCGGTGCCGAGCCGCGATCGGTGGACGAGCGTCATCACGGTGAGCCAAGTCCTCATCGCGGCGCGCAGGACGCGCAACCCCAAGGTCATGCAGGACGTCATCCGGCTGGTCGCCGCGGTGAAGGTCGCGCCGTTCGACACGCTCGCGGCGCAGTCGTTCGCCAAGTTCCGCGCGACGATGGCCCCCTCCCTCGACACCGACGACGTGATGATCGCCGCCATCGCGGTGACCAACGATTTTACGCTGGTCACCCGGCGAACTACGGAGTTTTCGCGCTTCCAGCACCTGCGCGTCGAGGACTGGCTCACGTAG